>CANIEV010000049.1 GCA_947466535.1 Betaproteobacteria bacterium | reverse complement strand
TCTCCTTCCTCGGCGTGCTGATGCGCGAGCATTTCGGCTTGCCCTACACCGTGATCGGCCTTGCGATCGCCGGCTTCGGTCTCGGCGGTCTGATCTACACCCGCGTGGTGCGCTGGCTGCTTTCGCGCCTCGGACCGCGCGGCATGGCGCTCGGCGGTGGCATCGTCTGCGGCCTGTGCTTCGCCGGGATAGCCTACGCCCCGGTGTGGCAGGTCGCCGTTGCCTGCACCGCCTGCCTCGGTTTCTTCTACTACATGATGCACAACACCCTGCAGACGAGCGCCACCGAAATGGCGCCGCATGCCCGGGCACGCGGTCTCGCGCTCTACTCGATGGCCTGGGCGGCGGGACAGGCAACAGGCGTGGCGCTGATCAGCGCCGGCGTGCTCGCCTTCGGGCTTGCGCCGATGATCGCGGCCTTTGGTGCGGGCATCGCGCTGTTCGGCCTGTGGTTCTGGTACCGGCTGCCGGCATTTCCCTGACGCATGGGCTGTCCCCTCTGCCACGCTTGAACTAGACTCCCCCGAAAGCCGATGGTCAGGCGTGTCGAACGTCCTGATCGCAAGCCGCCTCAAGCCGCATCAAACGGAGGAGTTCATGCATCGCTCGCTGAAGGGCGCACTCGCGCTCACATGCTTCTCGTTCGTCTTCGCCGCAACCGCTTTCGCGCAGGGCTATCCCTCGCGACCGGTGCGCATGGTCGTGCCCTTCGCCGCGGGCGGCACCACCGATGTTCTCGCGCGCATCCTCGGGCAGAAACTCTCCGAATCCCTCGGCCAGCAAGTGCTGGTGGACAACCGGCCCGGGGCCAACGGCAACATCGGCGCGGAACTCGTCGCGCGCGCCCCCGCCGACGGCTATACGATCATGATGGGCTTCGACGGCACGCTCGCGATCAACCCGAGCGTGTACCGCAAGCTTGCGTTCGACCCGGTGCGTGATTTCGCGCCGGTGGCCAATGTCGGGCTGGTGGCGCTGCTGATCGTGGTGCATCCCTCGCTGCCGGCGAAGTCGGTGGCCGAACTCGTGGCCTACGCGAAAGCCAACCCGGGAAAGATCAACTATTCCTCCGCCGGCCACGGCTCCACCGGCCATCTCGCAGGTGAGCTGTTCAAGGCGCGTGCCGGCATCGACATGACGCATGTAGCCTACAAGGGCGGCGCGCAGGCGATGAACGACCTGTTGTCGGGGCAGATCCAGTTGCTTGTCACCGCGCTGCCGACGGTGGAGGCGCATATAAAAAGCGGCAAGCTCCGCGCGATCGCGTTCACCACCGCGCGCCGTGTCGCCGGCATGCCCGATGTGCCGACGCTGGCGGAATCCGGCTACGCGGGTTTTGATGTCGCCTCGTGGTATGGCATCGTCTCGCCCGCTGGAACGCCCTCCGACATTGTGCGAAAGCTCAATGCCGACATCGTCAGGATTCTCGAACAGCCCGATGTCCGCCAGCGCTTTGCGCAACTCGGCACCGATCCGGGAGGCGGATCGCCGGAGAGCTTCGCCGCCACGCTGCGCGCCGATATCGACCGGTGGGCGGCGGTAGTGAGAAACGCGGGCATCCATCTGGATTGACCCGTTCACCCCGCGCGCCCGCCGCGTCTGTGCGCCTGTTACAAGATTTTACAAAGTTCCTGTCACCGCCCTTGCACATGGGGCGTTATTGGAGGTGTACGCACAATTTGTGCGGTGACCAAGGAGAGAAACAAATGAACACCAAGATTCTTATCGGCAGCCTGGCGCTGGCAGCTTTCATCGGCGGCAACGCCTACGCTCAGTCCCCAACCCCGGCCGCTCCCTCGGCCCCGGCGGCGGCTCCCGCGGTGAAGGCGGATGCGCCCAAAGCCAAGGAAGATCGCAAGGCGGAGCGCGCCGAACACAAGAAGGCCCACGCGGAGAAAAAGGCCGAGCACGCGACCAAGCGCGCGGAGCACAAGGACGGCAAGGGCGCGGCGGCGGCCCCGGCAGCGCCCGCAACCCCGACTGCTGCGGCAGCCCCGGCGGCGCCTGCGAAGAAGTAATCACGAGAAAAGCAGCACCGGAACCTGCCGGTCCTCCCCCTGCAGGTTTCAGGCGGGGCGCGAAAGCGCCCCGCTTTTTTTGCGTCTGCGGAATGCCCTCCGCGTTCACGTATCATCGCCGCTCTTTCCAGCTTCCACCGCCCGCTTCCACGGCCGGCAACCCATGACCGCTGATCAAACCTCCCGGCACCGCCTCGGCATCGCTGCGATGCTTCTGTGCACCCTGCTCTGGAGCACAGCCGGAGTCGTCACACGCCTGTCGGATGTAAGCAACGGCTGGGAAACCACGTTCTGGCGCTCGCTGTTCTGCGTCCTGTTCGTCGGCGGCGCGATGCTCATCCGCGACCCGGTGCACGCAATGCGAAAAATCGGCGCCATGGGATGGGCCGGCGCCGTGTCAGCGCTGTGCTGGACCGCGATGTTCACCTTCTTCATGCTCGCGCTCTCGCGCACCACCGTTGCCAACGTGCTGGTAATGATGGCCACCCAGCCTTTCCTTGCCGCAATCGCCGGCTGGCTGCTGCTCGGCGAACGCGTGCCCGCGCGCACATGGATCGCGATGCTTTGCGCGGGCGCCGGCATCGCGATGATGTTCGCCGATGCGATGGACACCGGAAACGCGGAAGGCTCGCTGCTCGCGCTGATGGTGCCGGTCGCCTCCGTCATAAACCTGATGCTGCTCAAGCGCACCGGCGCGCGCGTGGACCTCGTGCCCGCCCTGCTGCTCGGCGCGATCCTGTCCCTGTTCGTCACAGTGGCGTATGCACTGCCCTTCACCGCGGGCGCGAAAGACCTCGCGCTCTACGCCTTTCTCGGTGCGTTCCAGTTGGCGATTCCCTGCACCCTGTTCGCGTCCTTCGTTGTCAAACGCCTGAGCGCCGCGGAGATCGGCCTCCTGTCGCTGCTCGAACTGATCCTCGGGCCGACCTGGGCGTGGCTCGGCAGCGGCGAAAACCCGGGCGTTGCCGCCATCACCGGCGGCGCGGTGGTAATCGCAGCGCTTGCATTCAACGAGGCGATCGGCCTCTACTCGGAGCGGACGCGATCAGTCCGGTGACCCCGGCCTTGAACCAATTCTGGGCGCGAATCGACTGCTTTCAGGCGCAGGGTCTAGGGGTTTGAAATGAATGTTCAACTTTTGCTGGGAATCCACCCTCCCGGGCAGACTCCCCGCACAGCCACGCCTGGGGAATCGCTGATCAAGACCAATTTCGAGGCTTGAAGGTTCAGCGTTCCCTCTGGGATGGGGGAGTTACGAGGGGGCGTAGCCCCCTTGTTCAGTGGCTCCCTAGAGGTGCGTGACCCCGCCGTCGACGGTCAGTGACTGCCCGGTGACGAAGCGGCTTGCCTCGGACGCAAGGAACATCACCGGCCCGATCAGGTCAGCCATCTCCTCGATCCGGGGGATGCATTGCATGCCGACGATCGCCTGGCGCTGCGCGTCGGTGACGGTGGCGCGCGGCACTTCGGTGACCGTCGCCCCGGGAAGCACGGTGTTGACATTGATGCCGTACTTGCCGACCTCGCGCGCCATCGATCGTGCCATGCCGATCACCGCCGCCTTGGAGGTGACGTAATGCATGTAGTTCGGCCTGCCCATCGTGACCGTGCCCGAGGAGACGTTGATGATCCGCCCCCAGTGGGCGCGGCGCATCACCGGCAGCACCGCGCGGGCACAAAGGAAGCTCCCGGTGATGTTGACGTCGAGCACGCGCCGCCATTCGTCGAGCGGAATCTCCTCGAACGGGCGCATCTGGAGCGTTGAGAAGATCGCCGCGTTGTTCACCAGCACGTCGATCCGCCCGAACGCCGCGTCGGCCTTGGCCACCATCGCCTGCACGGAATCGTCGGATGCCACGTCGGTCTGAACAAACAGCGCCTTCTGCTTTTTCTTCGCGAGTTCCTCGGCAACCGTCCTGCCGTTGCCCTCGTTCAGCTCGGCGATCACCGGAATCGCGCCCGCATCCGCAAAGGCGTGCGCATAGGCGCGGCCGAGACCCTGGCCGCCGCCGGTGATGACGACGACGCGGCCTGCAAGATCATCCATTGGTGTGGTCATGGCGCCGGGCTCACTTGATGTTGTAGAAGCGCTTGATGTTCTTGTAGAGGATGTTCTTCTTCACCGCGAGCGAATACGCCGGATTGGCGATGAACTCGGGCAGTTCCTCGAGCAGTTCCTCCTCGGTGGGCTCGTGCGGATAGTCCGAGGCATAGAGGATGCGCTCGGAGCCCATCGCGTCAATCGTGTACTTGAGCGCGTTCTCGCCGAGTTCGAACGAGACCCAGAAGTTGTCGCCTTCGCTGATGTACTGCGACGGGCGCTTTTTCTTCAGCTTGCCGCGGATCGACAGGCCGAGCACCGAGCCGTACTCGTAGTCCAGGCGGTCCATCATGAACGGCACCCAGGAGCAGCCGCCTTCCATGAAGCCCATGCGCAATTTCGGGAAGCGGTCGAACACGCCGCTGAAGATCACATCGGTGAGCTGGATCATCAGCGGCACCGGGTGCTCGAGCGTGTGGACCTTGCAGAAGGGGCGGAAGTTCCAGTGATCGAAGCCCATGCCGCGGCTCGGGCCGCCGTGCAGCACCAGCGGGATCTTGTACTTCTGCGCCGCCTCGTAGATCGGGTCGAAGTACGGGTCGCCGTAGGTGCGCCCGAGCGCGGTGACGGTGGGGAGGAACATCGCAACGAAGTTCTTGCGCTTGGTGGCGCAGCGGATGAGTTCCTTCACTGCCGCCTTCGGATCCTGGATTGCCATGATGCCCACGCCGTAGAGCCGGTCATCCAGCTTGGTGTAGCGCTCTTCCAGCCAGTTGTTGTAGGCGGTCGCGGTGGCGGTGGCGAATTCCACGTCCTGCATCAGGCCGAAAGCCAGTGCTGCCGTCGGATAGAGGACACTGCCCTCGGCGTTGAGTTCATTCAGCACCTCGCCCCAGATCGCGGCGTTGGTGTGCGTGTACTTGCGGGTCTTGTCGTCGCGGCTGAGGATGAAGCCGCGCGCCCAGCCGTCGAGGCTGGGGAAGATGCCGAAGGCCTTGAAGCGCTTCTGGCCCTTGTACTTGCCCTCGTAGTGTTCGGCGAGTTCGTCGTCGTCCTCGTAGACATGACCGTCGCCGTCGAACACCCTGAATCCTTTAGCCGCCATTGCCATTCCTCCTTGTTTCGGATCCACCCGTCGCGCCCGTGCGCCGCAGGCTGCTGCTTCAGCATGATTCCCGCTCGGGCGGGAATGCGGACCGAAGCTTAGCAGCGGGTTGGCGGGTTTCCAATGCATCTTTGATGGTCGATCGGATGATCCATCATCCGAGCAGGGGTCAGCTCGGCGCCGGGCGAAAAAAAAGCCCGCCCCCGGAGGGACGGGCTTTGGGCATTCGAGCCTTGTCGATTACTTGATCAGGCCTTCGGCCCTCATCGCTTCCTGAACCTTCGGACGCGCGGCAACTCGGGCGTGGTATGCCTGGACGTTGGGCCACTGCGAAAGGTCGATATTCACGCGCGGCGCCCAGTTGAGCACCGTGAACAGGTAGGCATCGGCCACGCAGAAGTCGCTGCCCATCAGGTACGGGTTGGTGGCGAAGTGCGTGTTCAGCCAGGCGTAGCGGCCGCCGAGCTTGTCGGCGAAGAATTTCTTCGTCGTCGCATCGAATACCGGGTTGAACAGCGGCGAGTACTGCTTGTGCAGTTCGGTGCTGATGAAGTTGAGCCACTCCTGCACCTTGTAGCGCTCCTTCGAACCGGCCTTGCCGGCAAGGCCGGCGTCCGGCTTCTGGTCGGCGAGGTACTGCACGATCACCGGGCCTTCGGTAAGGATGCTGCCGTCGTCGAGTTGCAGCGTCGGCACGTAACCCTTGGGGTTGATCGCGCTGAAATCGGCGCCCGACTCGGTCTTGCGTGCCTTGAGGTCCACCTTCTCGATGGAATGGGCGATTCCTGCCTCGCAAAGAACAATATGCGGCGAGAGCGAGCATGCGCCCGGAGCGATATAAAGCTTCATGGTGTCTCCTGGTATTGAGGGAAATCGGATAGTGGGGAAATGAGTCGAAACAACGCGCCGGACGAATGTCGCGGCCCGGGCGCCATTTTCGCACGGACCACAACTTCCTGATCAAGGTCGCCCGGAACCGCCCCTTACGTGCGCGAGGACCTCGGGCTAACATGCCCTGCGGAATACAAGCACGCGTACGCGGCGATAATTGCAGAAACAGCAAGCGGGTGGAGGAGCACGGATTTGAGATCCCTCGGCACATTCGATTACGTGATCGTCGGCGGAGGCACGGCTGGCTGCGTGCTTGCCAACCGCCTTTCCGCCGACCCCGACGTCTCGGTCCTGATGATCGAGGCCGGCGGCAAGGACGACTGGATCTGGATCCACATCCCGGTCGGTTATCTCTACTGCATCGGCAATCCGCGCACCGACTGGTGCTACCGCACCGAGCCCGATCCGGGGCTGAACGGCCGATCGATCCTGTATGCGCGCGGCAGGGTGCTCGGCGGCTGCTCCTCGATCAACGCGATGATCTACATGCGCGGCCAGTCGCGCGATTACGACGAATGGGCGCGGCTCACCGGCGACGCCGGCTGGTCGTGGAACGGCGTGCTGCCGCTGTTCAAGGGTGTGGAGAACCACTGGAACGGCGCCACCGACTTCCACGGCAAGCGCTCGCCGGAGGGCGAACCCGGCACCGGCCACGAGTGGCGCGTGGAACAGCAGCGCGTGTCGTGGGAGATTCTGGACGCCTTCGGCGCCGCCGCCGTCGAGACCGGGCTTGCGCGCACCGAGGACTTCAACCGCGGCGACAACGCGGGCGTGGGCAGGTTCGAGGTGAACCAGAAAAAGGGCGTGCGCTGGAGCGCGGCCAAGGCCTTCCTGCGGCCGGCACTCGCGCGAAAGAATCTCACGGTCATCACCAAGGCGCTCGTCAAGCGCGTGCGCATCGAAGTGAAGGACGGCGTGAAGACCGCCACCGGCGTGGAGTTCTATCGCGGAAACGAAGAACTGTTCGCCGAATCGCGCAAGGAAACCATTCTCTGCGCCGGCTCGATCAACGATCCGCAGATCCTGCAGCTCTCCGGCATCGGCCCCGCCGCGCTGCTGAAGGACCGGGGCGTCGAGGTGATCCACGACCTGCCGGGTGTGGGCGAGAACCTGCAGGACCACCTGCAGCTGCGCATGGCCTTCAAGGTGAAGAACGTGCGCACGCTGAATGAAATGACGCAGAGCCTCTGGGGCAAGGCCAAGATGGCGCTCGAATACGCCGCCTTCCGTACCGGCCCGCTCACCATGGCGCCCTCGCAGCTTGGCGCCTTCGTGAAGTCCGATGCCGCGCAGGAGTCCGCCAACCTCGAATTCCATGTGCAGCCGGTGAGCCTGGACAAGTTCGGCGACCCGCTGCATCCCTTCCCCGCGTTCACCGCGAGCGTCGCCAACCTGCGGCCCACCAGCCGCGGGCATGTGCGCATCAAGTCGAACGACCCGCGCACCTACCCCGCGATCACGACGAACTACCTCGCAACCGACGAGGACCGCCGCATCGCAGCCGTTTCCCTGAAGCTCACCCGGAGAATCATCGGAGCCAGGGCGCTCTCGAAATACCACCCGGACGAATTCCTGCCCGGCCCGGCGGTGCAGAGCGATGCCGAACTCGTGCGCGCCGCGGGCGATGTCGGCACCACCATCTTCCACCCGGTGGGCACCTGCAGGATGGGCCTCGACGACGATCCGATGGCGGTGCTCACCCCTGACCTTCGCGTGCGCGGCATCGGGCGCCTGCGCGTGGTCGACGCGTCGGTGATGCCGACCATCACCTCGGGCAACACGAGTTCGCCGACGGTGATGATTGCCGAGCGCGCGAGTCGGCTGATCAAGGGCGGTCTCGGCGGCTGAATCTGTCCGGGAATACCCGGCCCTTTGAAATCGGCGCGCTCCCGCGCGCGATTGCAACAGGTCAGCGAAACCGCGATGAGTCGCGTTATAAGACCTGGAGTCGGGGCACTCGCCTCCGGCCTTCCAAACCATTTCATATGCGACTTGATTTCCTGTCGTTTATAAAAGACAATTTGAATGTCCGAATCGTTTGAGCTGCTCTTCTACCGTACGAACACGGGCAGCGTTCCATTCAGGGAGTGGCTCGACACCGTCTCCGATCCGATCGGGTTTTCTGCGGTTCAGGGACGACTGGACCGTCTGGAACGGGGGCTATTCGGGGATTGCCGACCGGTCGGCAATGGCGTTTGGGAACTGAGAGTAAATACGGGTCCCGGTTATCGCGCCTATTACGCCCTCGCCGGGAAACATGTAATTCTGCTTCTATGCGGCGGCAACAAACGCTCGCAAACAGCAGATATCCGGACCGCGAAAGCCTATTGGGGGGACTATGAGCAAAGAACAAACAACCACATCCGTACCCGCTAAGCCCTACCTGCTAGAACGCCTGCGTGATCCGCAGACCGCTGCCGCCTATCTGAGCGCGGCGGCGATGGACGATGATCCGGCCGCGTTTCTTCAGGCGCTCAGAAACGTGACCGAGGCGATGGGGGGTATCTCGAGCATTGCCGAACGCACCGGCCTCAATCGGCAGCAGCTTTACCGCACGCTGTCCAAAGACGGCAACCCCGAATTGCGCAGCCTCACACGGATACTGGGCGCATCGGGAATACGGCTCCAGTTCGTCGCGCAGAAACCCAGGCGGCGGACAGCAATCGCGCCAAGGACAACCGCGCAAAAAGCGGCATAGAACCCGCGACATGATTTCCTGATTTGAGTCGCTGGCACGCTGCTCATCAGCGAGATACCGACCCGGCGACCTGCTGCAGTCTCGCTACAATGACAGCACCGATTTTATCCAGGCCGTTACATCAACCCGGGACTTGAACATGAGCACATCCGCCACCGACGACCGCTACAGCGCCGTCCTCCAACGTATCTACGACATCCACATCCCTTTCGCGCGCTTCAAGCACCCGCTCTGGGCGGGCCTGATTGCGGGGACCTTCGAGCGGCCGCAGGTGCGCGAATTCCTCAAGCAGGCGAGCATCATCCCGCTCTACAACCACCTGTATCACGGGCCGTTGTACGTTAAGTGCCCCGACCCGGAATGGCGCGAGAAGATTGCCGAAGTGGTCTACGAGGAAGGCACCGGGCGCATGTTCGCCGACGGCGTGCCGCACTGGAAACTCTGGCTGCGGCTGGGCAATACCTTCGGCATTCCCGACGAGGAGATGTGGGCCACCGAGTTCTGCCCCGAGGCGCTTGCCTGGCGCACCTTCATGCACGACTGCTGCTCGGGCGACTTCCTCACCGGCGTGTCGGCGCACATGCTCGCGGGCGAGGCGCAGGTGCCCGGTGCCTCGGGCAGCGTGGCGGGCGGGCTGAAGAAAAAATTCAACCTCACGGACGCCGACATCGCCTTCTACACGGTGCATGACCACGCCGACGGCGAGCATTCGGGCGCGGGCCGCGAGATGCTCAGCCGCTTCGCCAAGACCGACGAGGAACTCGAGCGCGTGGTGCGGGTGGTGACGCAGACGCTCGAAGTCTCGAAGATGCTCTACGACGGCATCCACCGCTGCGTGCTGGCCGCAAAATAGACCAGAGCGCATTCAAAAAGGACATCGCCATGAGACTCGCCCCCCTCCTCGCCGCGCTCGCCTTCGGCCTTGCCGCGACCGGCGCCTCTGCCCAGACGGGCAAGATCAAGATCATCATCCCCTCCACCGCCACCACCGCCTTCCTGCCGCATTACATCGCGCAGGACCTCGGCTGGTTCAAGAAGGCGGGGCTGGAAGTGGAAGAGGTGAACGTTCTCGGCGATGCCAACGCGATCCGCTCGATCATCGCCGGCAACGGCGAGATCGTCGGCGCGGGCACCACCTCCACCTACACCGCGATCGCCAACGGCGCGCCGCTCAAGGGCATCGGCTCGTGGCAGCCGATCGCCGACTACCAGATCGTCGCGCAGTCTAAATTCAACACGCTGAAGGACCTCGAAGGCGCAAGTTTCGCCGCCGCCTCGATCGGCGGACTCACCACCGCCATCCCGACGATGCTGCTGAAAAAGCACGGCCACGACACGAGCAAACTCAAGTTCCTGTCCCTCGGCGGTCACGAAGCCCGGCTGCAGGCGGTGATCGCGAAAAAGGTCGATGCGGCGCTGGTGAGCAATCTCTTCGCCTCGATCGGGCAGAAGTCATCGGACATCAAGCTGCTCGGTTCGGTCGCACGCGAGTTTCCCGGTCTCGGCTACTCCTATGTCGTCACCACCGACGCGGTGCTCAACGACCCGGCCAGGCGGGCGCGGCTCGAGACCTATGTCCGCTACGCGGTGGTGGAGGCCTCGCGCTTCATCGTGAAAAGCCCCGCCGATGCGGCGAAGGTGCTCAAGGGCCGTGCACCCGACATGGACCTCGGCGTGATCGAGGCGGCGGTGAAGTCCCTGAGCGAGGACAAGGTCTGGGGCGTCAACGGCGGGCTGGAGACTTCCGTGACCGAGTTCACGCTCAAGGTGGCGATGGACATCGGCGAGCTCAAGTCGCCGCTCAAGACCGAGCAGGTGATCGACCGGCGGGTGCTGGACCGGGTGCTCGCGCAGACCGGGCGGCAGTAGTTTCGCGGCACAACGAAACATCGGACACGGAGAAAACCCATGGGCGAAGTACGCAGCCACACCGGACGCATCGCGGTCGTCACCGGCGCGGCGCAGGGCATTGGCCGTGCGATCGCCGTGCAACTCGCGCAACGGGGCGCGAAGGTCGTGCTGGTGGACATTCGCGAATCGGCGGAAACCGCGGCGCTGATCGGCGAGCCGGCACGGTCGGTCGTCGCGGACGTGTCAACCGACGAGGGCTGGCAGCACATCGCGTCGGAAGCGGATCGCGCCTTCGGCGGGGCCGATATCGTGGTCAACAACGCGGGCATTTATCCGAAGGCGACCATCGACGAACTCACCTACGAAACCTGGCGCCGCACCCTGGCGGTCAATCTCGATTCGCACTTCTTCAGCGCGAAGCATTTCGTGCCGCGCATGCGCCGCAACAAATGGGGTCGGTTCGTCAATATCTCCTCCAACTCGATCGGCATCGCGATCACCGGCCGCAGCCACTACATGGCGAGCAAGATGGGGGTGATCGGCTTCGTGCGCGGACTCGCGAACGACGTGGCGGCTGACGGCATCACCGTCAACGCGGTGCTCCCCGCGCTCACCGACACCCCCGGCACAAGCGCGCACCCCGAACAGTTCAAGCGCCTTGTATGGGAACAGCAGGCAATCAAGCGATTCGCATCGGCGGACGATATCGTCGGCCCGGTGCTGTTTCTCACCACCGACGACGCGGCCTTCATGACCGGGCAGGCGCTGGTGGTCGACGGCGGGCTTTACAAGATTTCCTGATGCCTGTGCGGAGCTGCCGCTCCGCCAACGTCACCGACCCAGTTCTGTACGCTGATCGACCGCTTTCAGGCGCGGATACTGGGGCTTTCCGAAAAATGTTGGACTTTTCCCCGGATCAGCCCGGTACACGGCCGGGCATGACGGTGTAGTTCCCGTCCACCACCTGCACCGGATGGCGCAGCCCCTGCGCCGCGTTGTCGAGCAGCATCTGCCGCGCCGCGGCGCGCGCCGGCGGCGGCAGCCACTCGCGGTCGTGGCCCCAGATGCTCGGGCCGACGCCGAGTTCGTAGGGCGTCCAGTTCGCGGGGTCGATCTCGCGCCCGCCCCAGCCGCACTCCACCAGAAAGCCCGAGGGCGAGCGGGAGTAGAAGGAGAGCATGTAGTCGTTCGCATGCCGCCCGAGGGTCACCCCGACGCGGTCCTTGATGCCAAGTGCGATGTCGTAGGCGTGCCCGACATCGTCCAGCGCGCACATCTCCACCATCAGGTGGTGCATGCCGTCGCGGTCGGAATCCACGATCGCGAAACTGTGGTGCCGGCCGTTCACGTGGAAGAAGGTCGCACGGAACGGCTCGATCATGTATTCCGACAGGCCGAAGCCGAGCACATCGCGATAGAAGGTCTTCACCTCGTCGGGCTTGCGCACGAACAGCACCGCATGGCCGAGGCCGAGCGGTCCGGTGCGGAATCCCGAGATGGCCCGCCCGGGACGAAACGCATCGGCGGCAATCGCCGCACCGTGAAACACCTCGACCCGGTTGCCCGCCGGATCGGTGAACGAAATCAGCTCGCGCACATGGCGCTGGTCGGCGAGGGCCTGCGGTTCGCGCTTCACCGCAACGCCCGATGTCTCGACCCGGACGGCGACCGCCGCGAGTCCGGCGGCATCGGCAGTCTCCCAGCCGAAAAAACGCGTGCCGTCGTAGTCCGCCTGCTCGACGATAAGGCGCTGCCGCCTGTCGTCCATGCGAAGCGCGAGCGTGCCGCCGCCCGCGTCGATCTGCTGCATGCCGAGGAAGGACGTGGCGAACTCCGACCAGTCCTGCGGCGTCTTTGCGGCGATGCCGACATAGCCGAGCGCGCGGATGCTCATCGGCTACCCCTCGCTGTCATGCCCGGATTGACGATCACTTGATCGTCGCGGAAACCTTCTTCACCTCGGCGCGCAGTTCGCGCAAGGCCTGTGCGCCGTCAACGCCCTTGGCTTTCGCTTCCGCGTACCAGGCGTCCTCGAGTTTCTTCAGCTTGCTCTGGATACCATCGACGAAGGCCTGGTCGCCGACGATGAACTCCGCGCCGTTGGCCTTCATCGCCGCGATGCCGTTGGCGTCGGACTGAGTCCAGTACTTCCCGACCGCCTGCGAGAGCTTTTCGCCCGAGTTGGCGTCGATCACCGCGCGGTCCTGCGCGGAGAGCTTGTTGTACGCCGCCGGGTTCATGAAGATCGCAAACGATGTGGAGTAGATGCCGCCGGGAACGCGGATGTAATTCTTGATCACTTTCTCCAGCTTGAACGCGGTGACCGCCTCGGTCGAGGACAGGGCGCCGTCGGCGATGCCGCTGCTGAGCATCTCGTACATTTCGGTAGCGGGACGCAACACGATCGTGATGTCGAGTTCATTGGCAAGATCGGTGATGATGCCGCCGCCGATGCGCAGCTTCATCCCCTTCAGATCAGCGATCGTCCGGATGGCCTTCCTGGTCGTGAGTATCGACCCCGGCCCGTGCGCGAACACCGCGAGCACCTTCACGCCCTTGTGTTCCTCGGCCTTTGCCAGATAGCGTTCATGGATGCGCTGGTAGGCGATGGAGTTGATCTCGGCGTTCTCGCCGAGGAAGGGGAACTCCGCCACGCGGGTGAGCAGGAAGCGCCCCGGGGTGTAGCCGTCCACCGTCCAGGACACGTCGGCGAGGCCGTCGCGAATCGCATCGAAGGTGCCCGGCGGCGAGGTCACCGCCTTGGCGAGCAGGTTGAACTTGACGCGTCCGTTGGAGGCCGTTTCCACATCCTTCGCCCAGTCGATCAACGCCTTCGACACCGCGTGCCCCGGCGGCAGCCACGACGAGAGGGTCATCGTCGTCTGGGCCGCGGCGGGGGCGGCCGCTGCAATGCCGGCGGCGGCGAGCGCCGCAATCAGAATCCTGAGGGTACGCATGGTGATCCTTCTCCTTGGGTTGCGGCCGGCGCGAAGTGCGGGCCAATCGCCGGGACGTGCATTTCCGGCGGACGCCGCATGGTGCAAGCACCGCCTGTGCAAGTCAAGACTGGCGGTGAGGAAAACGAAAACGCCGCGTACCGGAATTCGGAAAGCCAACTGCTCCGCATTGATACGCGGGCGCATCGACGCCTATACTGCCTCGCGCTCATTGCACCCCGCTTTTCGTACCGGAGGAGATTTCGCATGGCAGGTCTGACACAGGCTGAAAACGAATTGCTGACCCGCACCGGGCCGGGCACGCCGATGGGCAATCTGTTTCGCGAGTACTGGATCCCCGCGATGCTGTCCGAGCGCCTGCCCGCGCCCGACTGCGCGCCGATCGCGATCATGCTGCTCGGCGAGCGGCTGGTCGCGTTCCGCGACACGCAGGGGCGCGTGGGCGTCCTCGACGAATACTGCCCGCACCGCCGCGCGTCGCTTGTCTATGGCCGCAACGAGGAAGGCGGCCTGCGCTGCGTCTACCACGCATGGAAATTCGACGTTGCGGGCCGCGTCATCGACATCCCCTCGGAACTGCCGAACTCGCGCCTTGCGCAGTCGATCGCACCGATCGGCTACCCGGCGCGCGAAGCAGGCGGCATCGTGTGGACGTATCTCGGCAACAAGGCCGAAGCGCCGCCGTTTCCGGATTTTCTGTTCACCCAGCTCCCCGCCAACCGGGTGCTTGGCTGGCACTATCATCAGGAATGCAATTACCTGCAGGGCATGGAAGCGGATCTCGACATCGGCCATCCCGGATTCCTGCATGCCGCGGCGGTCAATCCCCTCCTCGATCCGACCCGCCGCGCGATGGGCACCGACCGCCGCCCGCGCGCCTACATGCGCGAGGAGACCTTCGGCTTCCAGACGGTGTGGGGATGGAAAACCGAAGACCCGGCGAAATCGCTGTTCTGGGTCGATCCCTTCGTTGTGCCCTTTCACACCATCGTGCCCGCCGGACGCACGCAGATGCGCTGGATATGGCACGCCTGGGTGCCGATCGACGACCACAGCCACTGGCTCTACTACGTGCACTACGACTCGGAGATCGATCCCGACGCGGAGGAAAAACAGCGCCTGGAGCAGGCCTTCGGGCATGACCTGATCGACCCGGCGAACGACTACCGTTCTCGCGGCAACCAGGCCAACCTGCACCTGCTCGACCGCGAGCGCCAGAAACACGAGAACTTCACCGGCATCCGCGGGGTGGCCGCGCAGGACATCGCGATCACCCAGAGCATGGGGGCTATAGTCGATCGCAGCCGCGAGCACCTGACCTCGGGTGACATCCTCGTCATCCAGCTTCGCAACTACCTGCTCAAGACGGTGCGCGAACACATGGCGGGCAAGCCGGCACCGGGACAGGACGGCAGCTTCTCCTATCCCGACATCGACTCGCGCATGCAGATCGTGCCAAGCACGATGAGCCTGCCCGAAATCCTCGATCACCCCGAATGGAAATGGGGCGACATCACCGAGAAATCCCCTGCTTGATCACGGGAATACACCATGAGCCTCGAATCACTCGAACGGACCGTCGAAGACCTGAAGCGCCGACTGCAGGTGCTGGAGGACGAATCCGCAATCCGGCGCCTGATGGCCGAGATGATGAAAAAAGCCGACGAGCGTGACAACCTGCGCTGGGGCGAGCGCCTCGTCGAGTACTACACCGACGACGGACAGTGGGTAAGCGGTTCGGGTTTCGCCGACGTGGGCATGAAGGAACGCGGCACCGCCGCGCTGCTGAAGAAATTCACCACCGGCACGCGCATCACCGAATCCGGCCACCTGCTCGGCACCGAATCGATCACGGTGGAAGGCGACACCGGCAACGGGTCGTGGCTCTGCTTCGAGCCGACCACTCTCAAGGGCAAGGACGGCAGCGATCAGGCCTTGTGGATTCTCGCCCGCTACATCGCGGAATTCCGCAAGGTAGCAGGACAGTGGAAGGTGCGCACGCTGCGCTTCGAGGGCATCTTCTGCACGCCCTTCGAAGAAGGCTGGCACAAGCAGCGTTTCGTCTCGATCGCGCACGACACCTGAGCAAGGTGCCGGCCGGTTGGTCCCTCAGGACGGGATCACCCGCCCGCCGCAGACAAGCAGGGTCTGCCCGCTGACAAAGCTCGAGGCATCCGAGAGCAGGAACTCCACCACGCTCGCCACCTCGTCGGGCTCGCCGACGCGGCCGAGCGGCGTCTCGCCGCGCAGCCGCTCGATGTATTTCGGATCGACACCGGCGTTGGCCTCGGTGTCGATCACCCCCGGCGCCACGCCGTTCACCCGGATGTTGCTGCCGCCCCAGGCCTGCGCCCAACCCTTGGTGAAGGCCACCACACCCGCCTTGGCGACCGCATAGCTCATCGACGCGGGCGTCACGCGAAAGGCGGCGGACGAGGCGACGTTCACGATTCGGCCGTAACCCTGCGCGAGCATCGATTGCTTGACCGCCCAGGTGACCACATAGGCGGTGTGCAGGTTGGCGCGCAGGACTTGTGCGAACTGCTCGGGGGTCTCCGTCGCCGCCGCGTGCTTGGGATACCAACCCGCGTTGTTGACAAGCAACGCGATCGGACCGAGTTCCGACTCGATCGTGCGGCACATCGCCTCCACCTCGGCAGGCTCGGCCGCGTCCGCACGCACCGCGATCGCGGTGCCGCCCGCCGCACGGATCTCCGCCACCGCCGCCTGCGCTTCCGCTTCGCGGGTGCGGTAGTTCACCGCAACACGCGCGCCGTGCGCCGCAAGGCGCCTGGCCACCGCGCGGCCGATGCCCTGCGCCGCGCCCGTCACAAGGGCAGTCCGCCCGCTGAAGTCCGCCGATGTCATCGTCTTCGTCATTTCCGTCGTCATTTGTTTTCCTTTGTTTTTTCTCAGCGACCGGCCGCCGGCGGCTCCGGCCAGATGCCACCCGGTCCGATGATCTTCTGGCAGTCGAAGCGCATCGTCGCGATCTTCCAGACGCCATCCTCGCGGATGTAGTCGTTGTCGTAGATGCCGGCGAGCCACACCATCTCGCGCTCAGCCGTCGTCTTGTTCATCATGTTGGCGAGTTCGAGGAGATACCAGCGGCTGCGCGCGGTCTGCGCATCAGACGCTATCGAAATGCCGGTCTCGGTCAGGCTGTGCAGTGACCAGTCGATGCCGGCCGCGCCGCGCAGCAGATGATCGCGCACGTTCGCCCAGCCTTCGTGCCGACCGAAGCGCGGGCTGCCGTCCCACACGCCGTTGCGCGCGAACAGCTTCATCGTCCGCTCGACATCGACCGCACAGCCTTGGCGAGCATCCGCCGCAAGCGCGTACTCGGCGCGGATGTTGCGGATCGCCTCGATGTCCTCCAGCCGCTGCACGCGGCGCGCGAGATCCGCGTCGCCGTTCGGGTCACGACTCGATGCGGTGCTCATGCAAGCCTGCGCTTCACGCGCGCGTCGTGCTCTGGGATGAAGCGCCGTTCGTCGAAGTTCTCCGGCAGCACGGTGCGCGCGTACTGCTCGACAAACGGCGCGATCTCGGCAAAGGAAAAGGTGAGCAGGAACAGCCGGTGCTCGGGCAGGGGCATCGCGTCGAGCGGATAACCGTTGAGCCAGGTGAGCGCATCCGGCAGCCGCGGCAGCATCGCATCGTAGAAACGCCGGATGTCCTCGAACACGCTGTCGCGCCGGCGCTGGCTGCGCTCGACTTCGGTCTCGAGTATCCAGCCCGAGAATACCCCGAGATCCGAAAACCCCTCGGGCAGCAGAGCCGCCTTCTGCGCGGTCGCGTTCATCGCGCCGCTCCCGCGCGCGCGGTGCGCTCGCGGAAGAACCCCACGTAGTCCTCCAGCACCTTGTAGCCGTGGCGGACCAGGATTTCCGGATCGGAGAGCTGGAACTCGCGCAGCGCCCCGCTCGACAGTCCCGCGTGCGTGGCTTCCATCGCCGAGGTGTCCTCGAGCCAGGCGTTGCGCCGAACCGTGTGGCTGTACTCCTGGCTGAAGCGCTCGCCCGCGTTCTTCGCAGGCGGCAGGTAGTTGCGCCCCTCCCAGATCGTGCGGTTGTGGTCAAGCGGCCAGAACTGGTGGGTGAAGTACTCGCCCGGGCGAACCTGAATCATGAAATTCGGAAAAATCGCGCACAGGTTGAAGTTGTACTCCGGCCGGCGCTCGGGGTTGATCTGCGGCGGCAGGGTGTCCATGCCGCGGCCGCGCACGGTAGATGTATATCCGAACTGCGCGGCGACCTTGCCGGTCGGGCTCGGCTGGAATTTCGGGTTGCCGTACACCACCGCCCTGCGGTGCCGCTCGTAGAGCTGCACATCAAAGCAATGCGACATCGGGTTCTCGCGCGAGAAATTCGCCTGCCCCACCGTCTGGCCGTGCACCATCAGCACGTGATAGGCCTCGGAGAACGCATCGAGGCAGACCTTCCAGTTGGCGTTCAGCTCGGCACGGTAGCTGTAGCAGTTGCTGTGCTCCGCATAGGGATAGCCCGACAGGTGCTCGCCGAGATCGCCGAGGAACGCCTTCAGCGTCTCTTTCGGCTGCGGATCGAGATTGATGAAAAGAAAGCCCTCCCACTGGTCGAGCGCCACCGGGCGCAGGCCGCAGTTGTCCTTGTCGAGGCTGTAGAACATCTTCTCGTCGGGCACCGCGCGAACCGATCCGTCGAGTGCGAACGACCAGCCGTGGAAGCGGCAGGAGAACGAGCGAAGGTTCCCGGTCTTTTCGTGGTCCCAGATCAGCTTGTTGCCACGATGCATGCAAACGTTGTGGAAGGCACGGATCTGGCCGTCGTTGCCGCGCACGAGGATCACCGACGCCTTGCAGATCGCGATATCAAGAACAAAGTAGTCACCGGGGTTCGGGAGCTGCTCCACCCGGCCCGCCTTCAGCCAGACCTTCGAGAATACGCGCTCGCGCTCGGCCTCGAAATACTCGGCCGAGATGCACGGCTCGGTAGAGACCGGGCCCGTGCCAAGATCCGGATAGTCCTTGATCCAGAGCCGGTCGAAATCGATGGGTGCCGTCATACCTCCTCCTTCGCGCTACGTTTGATTCGCGGTGTCACAAGAGCGACTCCCGTGAGCTGCGCCGCGGGTCCCGCGATGCGAACGCAATTATCCGGCAGGAACGCGAATCGCGCCCCGATTCATGCAGTAACGCGCGCGGCTCTTGCTCAGCCCGGGAACAGCGGTGCGCGGCGCAGGCGCGTTGCCTGCTCGAACGCGTGCGCAATACCGATCAGCCGCGGTTCGCTGAAGGCACGTCCGATGAAGCTGATGCCCGCCGGCGCGCCGTCCTCGGTATAGCCGCAGGGCACCGTGATCGCGGGATAGCCCGCCTTGCCGGTGAACTTGGCCGCGTGATCCATAGGCACCACGATCGCATCCAGCCGGTGCTCCGACATGACCCGGTCGATCCCCTCGTCACGTGCAAGCCGGATGTCGCGCGCGCGATCGGCGTGGTAGGCCGGTTCCGACCAGTCGCCTGCGGTAGCTTCCGCTGCGAGCAGCAGATCCTGGCCGAAAGGAATGGCGGCCGCGCCGTGCGCTTCGTTGTGCGCGATGATCTCGCGCATCGACCGCACCGCGCTTGCCTCGCCGCAGCGCGCGAGAAACGCGTTGAGCCCCGCCTTGAAGTCGGTGCGGAACACCCGCGAGAGCATAGGCATCACCGTGGAGGCGGTCGGAATGTCCGCCGGATCGACGATCTGCGCGCCCGCGGCGTGCATCGCGGCGATCGCCGCATTGACAAGCGCATCGATGCCCGTCTTGCCCTCGCGGCCGAAGAACTCGCGCCGCGCCACACCGATTCTCGCGCCAACGAGCGCACTGTCGTTGCAGAACCGCGCGTAGTCCGCATGTACCGCGCCGAGCGCGGAGTAAGTGATCGTGTCGTCATGATCCGGGCCTGCCATCGCCGAGAGCAGCAGTGCCGCATCACGCACGCTGCGCGCGATCGGGCCGGCGGTGTCCTGCGTGGTCGCAAGCGGCACCATGCCGGATCGGCTGACGAGACCCATCGTCGGCTTGATGCCCACCAGGCCGCTGCTGGCGCAGGGCGCCTGGATCGAGTTCTGCGTCTCCGAGCCGACGCCCGCCGCAACCATGCTCGAGGCCACCGCCGCCGCCACGCCGGTGCTCGACCCGCCGCCCCGCCCGTAGCGCAGACCGTACGGATGGCCGATGATGCCGCCGGTGGTGCTGTGTTCCGAGGGCATGGTGGATGCCATGTAGTCGCAGAAGTCCGGGCAGTTCGCCTTGCCTATCAGTACCGCGCCCGCGGCACGCAGCCGGCGTACCAGGCCCGCATCGAAGGGTGTTCTCAAGCCGCCCAGCGCATGCACGCCCGCGGTGGTGCGCATTGCATCCGCGGTGCCGATGTTGTCCTTCAGGACAATCGGTATGCCGTGCAGCGGCGAGCGCAGTTTGCCTGCGCGCCGCTCTGCGTCGAGCGTAGCGGCGATCGACAAGGCGTCGGGATTGGTCTCGCGCACAGCGTTGAGCTTTGGCCCGCTTTTTCCGAGCGCGTCGATCCGGTCCAGATACGCGGCGGTGAGCTTCTCGGAACTTGTCGCCCCGGAAGCAAGCGCATCCTGCAATCCGCCAATCGATACTTCGACGATATCCATGGTTCACGCTCTCAAGTGAAGCGGCCGCACCGGGCCGGACCGCACCGGATCATAGTGCAGATGCCGCATCCCGCGACAGGCTAACTCACACGTTCAGCCGGACGCCGGCTTTACGCCCCGCGCGAACAACTTTGCAATCGTAGCCCGCAGCCATTGATGCCCGGGATCGTGGTGCGACCGGGCATGCCAGAACTGGCGCACATGCACCGGTGCCACGGCGAAGGGCACCGGCAGCGCCTTGACCGGCGACACCGCGGAGAAGATCGTGGAGAGTGTCCTCGGCATGATCGCGATCAGGTCGCTCTGCATCAGGATCATCGGGACCACGAGGTAGTGCGGCACGTGCAGAACGATCTTTCGCCGCGCCGCGCGCTTGCCGAGCGCGCGCTTGACCAGGCCATCCACCTGAGCCGGCGCCGACACGCTGATCTGCCCGGTTTCAAGAAACTGGTCGAGACTGAGCTTCTTTCCGATCGTCGGATGATCGCGACGCATCAGGCACACCAGAGGTTCATCGAACAGATACTGCTGGTGGAAATCCTGCTGCAGGTCGGGCAGTTGCCCGATCGCGAGGTCGGTGGTGCCAACCTCCAGCGCGTCCCGGTAGCGATCGCGTGCGGCCTGGGTGGACACGATGCTCACGTTCGGCGCGAGCTTCTCGATGTGAGGAATCAGCTTCGGAAGAAAGATCAGCTCCGCGATGTCGGTCATCAGCAGATTGAACGTCCGGCTGGATGTCGCCGAATCGAATTTCGCGTCGCGCTCCAGTGCGGCGCGGATCACGCCGATCGCCTGCGCCACCGGTTCGGCGAGCTGCTGCGCGTACGCGGTGGGTTTCATGCCGCGCGTGGTGCGCACGAACAGGGGATCGTTGCAGAGCTCGCGCATGCGCTTCAGGGCATGGCTCATCGCCGGCTGCGTGAGGCCCAGACGTGCGCCCGCCGCGGTGATGTTGCCCTCGCGCATCACCGCGTCGAACACGCGCAGAAGGTTCAGATCGAAGGTGTTGACGTTCATTCTGCACATTCCCCATGCACATCTGCGACATGAGTATTATGAATTAGACATTGTACGGAGGCACGACTATCGTTGCCGCTCGGTTGTCCCCGCACCGATTGGCTGGAGATGACCGTACTGCCAGAAACGGAGGGAAACAGACGATGGACATATCCGAAAATACCCGGAGCGCCGCGCACCAGGATTTCCTGCGCGAATTCCCGCTTACCGGGCCCGGCACAAAGGCGGGCAAGGTACTCAGGCACTACTGGCACCCGGTCTGCCTGTCGAAGGATCTGGTCGACATCCCCTACCCGGTGCGCATGCTCGGGGAAGACCTCGTCGCCTTTCGTACTCCCGACGGCAAGGTCGGGCTTGTCGGTGCGGTGTGTCCGCACCGCTGCGCCGCGCTCGAATACGGGCAGATCGAAGGCCGGGGCCTCAAGTGCTCGTACCACGGCTGGACCTACGATGCTCGCGGGCGCTGCACCGACATGCCGCTCGAACCCGAAAACAGCCCGCTCAAGAATGAAGTCCGCCACATCTGGTACCCGACGATCGAATGGGCCGGCTTGGTCTGGTGCTACATGGGCGAGGACAAGGAATCCCCCCCGCCGTTGCCGAAGATCGACATCCTCACGCGCGACGACGGCGAACTGATCGTCGACCGCGGCGACTTCCGCAATTACAGCTACCAGAACTTCATGGAGAACTTTGCCGACCTCGGGCATGTGTACGTGCTGCACCTGATCGCCCCGGGCGAG
Source organism: Betaproteobacteria bacterium (assembly GCA_947466535.1). GTDB lineage: Bacteria > Pseudomonadota > Gammaproteobacteria > Burkholderiales > SG8-39 > CAMBSA01. The sequence continues at coordinate 4,791 of CANIEV010000049.1, read as the reverse complement.
GTGCCCGAGGACGTGAAGCCCCATTGCGACATGACGGTGGACACCGAATGGCGGCGCGCCGAGCATCGCGTGTTCGAGACGCACTTCGGCATGAAGTCGGTAGTGGTACACAACACCGCCGACCCGAAGCGCAAGTTCGCCAACACCTGGAGCCTGGTGATGCCGTATTACTTCCGCTTCGGCGGCATCACCGCGGGCCTGCCGCCCGACTTCACCGTGGACCGGCGCGAATCCGGGGGAATGCTCCGCATCATCGACGACACGCACTTCGAGATCTTCCGTTACACGCTGATTCGCCCGGGCAATTTCCGCTCGACTTTTTTCCCGCGGGGCAACGACACCAGCCGCGGCCTCGCCGAAGGGGTACGGGGCACGGTTGAGAAAAAGCCCTACGATTACCGCCGCTATCCTGCCTGGGAAGGTCGCCCGCCGGTGGAGGATCTGGTGATTCAGGAAACGCAGGGCGCGATTCCGCCGCGCCACCTCGAGACGCTCGGCACCTCCGACATCGGCGTGGCGCTGCTGCGGAAGATCTGGCGTCGCTCGATCGACAATGTTGCCCAGGGCAAGCCCCCGAAGCAGATCGAAACCGACGAAAATGGCGTCATCCGGATCGACACCTTCAAGGGACTGGTCAGCACCGGCGAACTCAAGCTCGGACCCGCAAACATGCCCGACTCGCGCGAGGGCCGCGGGCTGATCCGCGATGCGCAGGGCAAGCCGGTGTTCAAATAAGCGGTGCTCGAACAATCTAGGGAGAAATGGCATGGATCGGGACAAGGAACGCGCAATCGAATGGGACTGCACCCAGCTCCTGTATGAGTTCTACGCCTGCCTCGACGAAAAGCGCTACGACGACCTCGGCAAGCTCTTCGTCGAGGACGGCGCCTGGGTGCGCCTTGGCAAGGAACACGTCGGGCCGGCGGCAATCAAGGCCGCGATGACCGAGCGCGAAGACTGGCTCACGGCACATCTCGTCACCAATGCGCGAATCTTCGTGCGCGACGAGGACCACGCCGATACGATCCAGTACATCACGCTCTACCGGCAGGAAGGTGTGGACCCCTCCGCCGGCCCCTCGCCGGTCGTGCTGCCCCTGGGTATCCTGCGCCACAAGGATCAGCTAATCCGCTCGAACGGCCAATGGAAGTTCAGGCGCAAGACCAGCCGCGCGATGATGGTGAACCGCGAAACCGTCACGCACTATGACAAAGAAAAGAAGTAATTCGAACCCGTTGTGGTTCAAAAAAACATTCGCTGGCCGGTGAGATCCGGCCCGCCCTCATAAGGAGACACACCATGCTGACCGCTGCCGATTACCAGGGCCTGTACGCGATCCTGCCCACGCCCTCCAACCCGGGCGCCAACCGACTTGACGCGGTGAACACCGTCGCGCTCGACGAAACCGCGCGCGTCGTGAACCGGCTCGTCGCCGACGGCGTGTCGGGCCTGATCATCCTCGGCACCACCGGCGAATGCGCCACGCTGTCGCAGGCGGACTACGAGGCCTTCGCCGGCTGCGTGCTTGAAACCGCCGCGCGCCGCATCCCGACAATCGTCGGCACCACCGCGCTCGGCGGGCACGAGGTCGTGCGCCGGATGAAGTTCGCCCGCGACAACAAGGCCGAGGGCGTGCTTCTCGGCCTGCCGATGTGGCAACCGGTCACCACCGAGATGGCGGTGCGCTACTACTCGGACCTGTCGAAGCTGTTTCCCGAAACCGCGATCATGGTGTACGCCAACGCGCGAGCCTTCCGCTACAACTTCCCGCCGGAATTCTGGCAGGCGCTGTCGCGCGAAGCCCCGACCGTGACCTCCGCCAAATACTCGCGCGCGAAGAACCTGGTGGACCTTCAGGCGAGCACCAACCACCGCATCCACTTCATGCCGAATGAATCGACGGTGCAGAATTTCTTCGCCGATTCGCAGAAGACCACCACGTCCTGCTGGGCGACCGCGGCGGCGATGGGTCCGGAGCCTGCGCTGGCGATGATGGATGCGGTCACGCGCAACGATGCTGCCGGCGTGAAGGCGGTCGCGGCGGATATCGCCTGGGCACACGAGACGGTGAAGGAAATCATCGGCAATCCCGAGATCTTCGCGCTCTACAACATCCAGCTGGAGAAGATCCGCATCGACGAGGCGGGCTACTGCCGCGCCGGACCGATCCGGCCGCCGTATGACTTCATGCCCGAGAACTACATCGAAGGCGCGCGCGAGTGCGGCCGGCGCTGGAAAAAGCTCTGCGAGAAGTATTCGAAGGCGAAGGCGGCCGCATGACCGCCGCAGGGCAGAGCAGCATCACAAGGCTGCGCAGCGCCGAGCTCGGCGTGAGCAATCTCGCGCAGTCGCTCAAGTTCTATACCGAAACCTGGGGTCTGCAGCAGGTGGCCTCTGCCGACGGCGCCGTGTACCTGCGCGCCACCGGCGCCGAACACCATATTCTCGTTCTGCGCGAACAGGCCGAACCTGCGCTGCTTGGCGCGAGCTTCGCCGCGAGCAGCCGCGCGGTGGTCGACCGCCTGCACTCGACGCTCGGCGCACGCGGCGTGCCGCATGCCGCGCCCTCGGACCTGCCGGCCCACGCGGGCGGAGGTTACGGGCTTGTGGTGAACACGCCCGACGGGCTGCCGGTCACGATATCGTCCGACGTGACGCAGCACGCGCCGATCGACGACCCGTCGAAACCGGTCTGCCTCACGCACGTGGTGTTCAATACCACCGACCTCGCAGCTCAGCAGTTCTTCTTCGAGCAATGCCTCGGCTTACGGGTGAGCGACACCACCGCCGCAATGGTGTTCATGCGTTGCGGCACCGATCATCACAGCATTGCGATTGCGCACGGACGGCACGCCTCGGTGAATCATCTTTCGTTCGAGCTGGGTGACTTCGACGGACTGATGTACGGCGGCGGCCGGCTGATCGGCGCGGGACGTACGCTCGAATGGGGCGTGGGTCGCCACGGACCGGGCGCCAACATCTTTGCCTACTTCCTCGACCCGGACGGCTTCGCGGTCGAGTACACCACCGAAATGCAGCAGGTGGACGAAACAACCCACGAGGCGCAGACCGCAGAGTACTGGACCAGTTTTCCCATGCGCCCCTGTCGCTGGGGCATGGCGCGCAAGCCCTCGCCCGCGATGATCCGTGCCTTTGGCGGAGATCTGCTCACGACGCCGCAGGGCATCTTCGGCGGCATGCCCGCGAACCGATGAAGGTCGTCGTCACCGGCGGTAGCGGGCAGCTCGGCCAGCAGGTCATCGCCGGGCTTTTGGCAGCCGGCCACAGTCCGTTCAATCTCGACCGCAAGGCGCATCCCGGAGGATTTCGGCCCACGTGGATCGCGGATCTGCGCGATGCGGGCAGCCTGTACCAGGCCTTCGAAGGCGCAGGCGCGGTGATCCATCTCGCGGCACATATTGCCCCCGGACTTGCGCCGGACACCGACACCTTCAATGACAACGTTACGGCCACCTACAACGTGTTCAAGGCGGCTTCCGACCTCGGGGTGAAACGCGTGGTGTTCGCCTCGAGCATCGGCGCCTACGGCTATCTCTATGGCCCGATGGGACAGGCACCGGATTACCTTCCGGTGGACGAGGCGCACCGCTGCGTGCCGGTCGATCCCTACGGACTGTCCAAGGTGGTCGGGGAGCGGATCGCCGGGTCGTTCTGCGCGAACGGTTCGATGAGCGCGGTGAGCCTGCGCTTTCCCGGCATCAACTACGACCCGAGCTTCGAGCGCATCCTCGGCTTCATGAGCAACCCCGCGCATCGTTCGCGTGGCATGTGGAGCTACATCGATGTGCGCGACGCGGCGCGCGGATGCCTGCTTGCGATCGACGCAAAGATCGACGGCCATGCGGTGTTCAACATGGCCGCGCCCTCGAGCAACATGCGCGAACCCACCGCGGAACTCGCCAAGCGCTTCTTTCCTTCACTCACGGATTTGCGCGATGCGTCACCCGGCAACTGGAGCGGCATCGATTCGTCGGCTGCGGAGAACGTACTCGGCTTTCGCGCCGAGCATGTCTGGGAAAACGTGCTGAAGGATTAGGGAGCCACTGAACGAGGGGGCTACGCCCCCTCGTAACTCCCCCATCCCAGAGGGAACGCTGAACCTTCAAGCCTCGACATTGGACGTGATCAGCGATTCCTTAGGAGTCCCGCCTCAGCCTCTACAGCTTGATCCGGACGAACGAGCCGGTAAATCCTGAAACCAAGACACCACCCACCCGTACCAAGCGTTTCGGCCTCGTCATCAACAGATAAGGCTTGGGTCACTGTTTGTCTCGCGTAATCGCAGAAACCGGTAGCGACTTGTCCAATGTTTTACAAGGGTGACCCCACCCCCTCGATATAGGAAAGGCCCCCTTCATTTTTGAAATCGCTTGGGCCGGGGGGGTATATAAATTTCTCATCGGCATGCGGGTACATAGCGCGATGCGACTTGCGGTCGGCTTAAAGGGCAGCGTTCAGATCTGCCACATGGCAAAGTGAAAAAATCAATAAAAGTAACAAAAGCGGCATTAATGCACAAAAATGGTGAAAATGACATGCAAGGCCCCCGCAGCGGAGGTTTAACCTTGATCGGTTACCTTCAAGAACCTCGCCGAGGCTCGGGTAGCTGTTCGAAGGGATTTTTATCATGCAAAAATTTGTTCTGGCAGCCGCCGCGACGCTGGGCCTTCTGGGTTCAGTCGCAGCATTTGCACAAGCCCCGTCCCCGATTACCTGGGCAGCGACGAGCGGCGGGAATATTCCGCCGACCGCAGTCGCAGCCGGCAAGGA
>CANIEV010000048.1 GCA_947466535.1 Betaproteobacteria bacterium | reverse complement strand
GACATGCCCACCGGGCACGGGTCACCGATCTGGGCAGGCCATCGCCCCTTCGTCGATTCCGCGGTGGTATCACTCTGCCGCGGCCTGGGTGGCGTGATCGTCGGCAAGACCGTGACCACCGAGTTCGCGGCGTTCACGCCGCCGCCCACGCGCAATCCGCTCGACCTCGCGCACACGCCCGGCGGTTCGTCGAGCGGCTCGGCCGCCGCGATCGCCGACGGCATGGTGCCGCTCGCCTTTGGCAGCCAGACCGCCGGCTCGCTGATCCGTCCCGGTGCCTACTGCGGCGCGGCGGCGTACAAACCCTCCTACCAGACCCTGCCGGTGGCGGGCGTCAAGACACAGGCGCAGTCGCTCGACACCGTCGGCACCTACGGCCGCACGCTGCTCGATGCCGCGCTCGGCGTCGCAGTCATCGCGCGCCGTGACGATCTTCATCCCTCGCGGCTGCAGCCGTTCAAGCCGCGCATCGGCATCATCGACGGCCGCCACTGGGGCAGCATTGACGCCGACATGCAGCGCGCGCTGGATGCGGCCGCGGCCGCCCTGTCGCGCGCGGGCGCGCAGGTCCGCACGCTTGACCTGCCCGACCCGTTCCCGTCGCTTCGCGATGTGCACATGACGGTCCTGCTCTATGAAATCGGCCAGAGCATGGCCGACGAGATGCGCCGCTTCGCCGACGGCATCACGCCGCGGCTTCGCGGCCTGATCCAGAAGGGCGCGGAGTTGCCGGGTGCAGACTACGCTGCGGCGATCGACACCGCGCAGCGCGCGCGCGCAATGTTCCCCGCGGTGCTCGACGGTTGCGATGTGGCGCTCGCGCCCGCCGCGCAGAGCGAGGCGCCGACCGCGGACAGCACCGGCGAGACCAACCAGAACGCGCCCTGGACGCTGCTGCACGGCCCCGCCGCCGGGGTGAATGCAGGGCACGGATCCCACGGACTGCCACTCGGTCTGCAGGTCGTCGGGCCGATCGGCTCGGATGCGCGCACGCTGTGCGCAGCGCTGTGGATCGAGGACGTCCTGCGTCAATCAAGCACGCACTGAGGAAGAAGTCGCGGTTGCTCGCCTTCGCGCGTGCGGCCGCGATGCGGAAATGGGTAGACTTCCGCCATGCTAAAAATCCGTCTGCCACGCATCTCCCTGCGCGACCTCGTCGCGATCGGCCTGCCCGCGCTTGCGATCACGATCGCGGCATTCTGGATCGCCGCCCTGTTCATCAAGCCCGCGCCGCCGAAGACGCTGGTGATGAGCACCGGCGCGGAGACCGGCGCCTATCACGCCTTCGGCAAGCGCTATCAGGAGATCCTCGCGCGCAACGGCATCGAGCTGGAACTGCGGCCCTCCGCCGGTTCGGCGGAAAACTTCCAGCGCCTGGTCGACATGAACAGCGCCGTGACCGTGGCCTTTCTACAGGCAGGCACCGGCAATGCCGAGGACGGGTCGGAACTCGAAATGCTCACGAGCGTGTTCTACGAACCGCTCTGGGTGTTCTACCGCGATCACCGCACGCTGGATCGCGTGCGCGACCTCGCCGGCAAGCGCCTTGCCATCGGCGCCAAGGGCAGCGGCACCCATTCGCTCGCGATGCGGGTGCTGGTGGCCAACGGCACCGCCAAGGCTCCGACGAAACTTCTGGACCTCGGCGCCGACGACGCCGCGAAGGCACTGATCGAACACAAGGTGGATGCCGCCTTCATCGTCGGTGCGGCGGAGCTGCCGTCGGTAAAGAAGCTCCTTTTCGAGCCCGGCGTGAAACTGCTGAGCTTCAATCGCGCGGCGGCCTACACGCGCCTGTTCCCTTTCCTGCACTCGGTGACGCTGCCGCAGGGTTCGATCGACCTGATCCGTGACATTCCTGCGCGCGACACGCAACTGCTCGCGCCAACCGCGAACCTGGTTGCGCACGAGTCCATCCACCCGGCGCATGTGGATCTTTTGATGCAGGCGTTCGCCGAAGTGCACGGCCAGCCGGGCGTATTGCACAAGACGGGCGAGTTCCCCACGGTGAAGGACCCGACCTTCCCCGAGAGCGCGGAAGCGAAGCGGTTCTTCAAGTCCGGCACGCCGTTTCTTCAGCGCTACATGCCTTTCTGGGCGGCAACGCTCGTGGACCGGCTGATCGTTCTGCTGGTACCGATCATTGCGGTGCTGCTGCCGCTGCTGCGGATCGGGCCGCCGCTCTACGGCTGGCGGGTGCGCACACGCATTTTTCGCTGGTACGGCGAACTGAAACTGATCGAGCTCGAAATCAAGGATGCGCTCGATCCTTCGCAGCGCGCGGCACTTCTCGGCAAGCTCGATGGACTCGAGCAGCGGGCTCTCAAACGGTCGGTGCCGCTCGCCTACTCCGACCTGCTGTACAACCTGCGCTCGCATATCGAGCTGATGCGCTCGGTGCTGGCGCGGCCGACAGGGCAGGTGGCGGCATCGACCGCGCCTGCTTCAGGCGCGTAGCCGCCTTCAGAGGCTACTTCGCGCCCTGCGCGAACCAGTCGGCGATCAGCGCGCGCTCGTCATCGGTCAGCCCGGTGAGATTGCCCGGCGGCATCACGCGGCCGACCACCACCTGCTGGTTGATCTTCAGCGCAGCAGAACGGATGCGATCGGGTGAATCGAGGATCAGGCCCGCGGGCGGCTGCACGAAGCCGGGCTGTGTCGGCTTGGCGGAATGGCACGCGACGCAGCGCGCGTTGAGCACCGTCTGCAGACGCACCATGCTCACCTCGGGTTTGCCGCCGGTGTTCTTCGCCGGTGCGATCGCCGCGGCAACACCGGCGAGAAGCATAAGCGCCGCGATCGGATAGCCCCACACCGTTCTGCCCTTGTGACGCAGGTTGAAGAAGTGCCGGATCAGCACGGCCGCGCCCATGATCACCGCAAGCACCAGCCAGCCGTGGGTGTTGCCGTAGGTCATCGGGTAGTGGTTGCTGATCATGATGAACAGCACCGGCAGCGTGAAGTAGTTGTTGTGCACGCTGCGCTGCTTGCCGGCGAGGCCGGGCGCCGGGTCGGGCGTCTCGCCGCGCGAGATCGCCGCCACCATCTTGCGCTGGCCCGGCATGATGATGAAGAACACGTTCCACACCATGATGGTGCCGATGATCGCGCCCACATGGATGTAGGCCGCGCGCGCCGAGAACACCTGGGCGAGCCCCCACGAGGCGGCGACCAGGGCGACATACACGACGACTCCGAGCGCCCATTCGCTCTTGATCAGCCGGCAGAGCACGTCGTAGACCACCCAGCCCGCCACCAGCACGCCCGCCGAGATCGCGATTGCCGCGCCCACCGACAGGTCGGCCACGCTCTTGTCGATCAGGTAAGCACTGGCACTCGCCCAGTACACCAGGCCCAGCACCAGCATCCCACTCATCCAGGTGAAGTAGGCCTCCCACTTGAACCAGTGCAGGGTCTCGGGCAACTTCGCCGGCCCGAGGAGGTACTTCTGGTTGTGATAGAAGCCGCCGCCGTGGATCGCCCAGATCTCGCCCGTGAGCCGCGGGTTGTCACGGCTCTTGGGCACTTCGAGATGGTTGTCCAGCCAGATGAAGTAGAACGAGGCCCCGATCCAGGCGATGCCGGTGATCAGGTGCAGCCAGCGCGCGAGCAGCGAGGCCCAGTCGAGAAGATAGGCTTCCATGGCGTATCAGTATCGGTGAAGTATTCGGGAGGTTCAGGTTATGACCCGGGGATCATAGCAGCCGGCCGGCGCTACGGGTTTTCCCCGGATGACGACCCATTTCTGGACTCCAATCGCCCGATTTCAGGCTTGGGCTCTTGTGTTTGTAAATAAATGTTCAACATTTATCTCCGCCATGGGAATCAGAGGTGCACTTCCGCCTCGCCGTGCGCCTCGAGCAGTTCCATCAGCTTCTTGCGGATCAGGAGGCCCGGCTTGTCCGACTCCATATGGAATTCCACCCGGCGGCGGGTGTCGATGCAGGCGTCCGCGTCGGTCGCTTCCAGGATGTCGCGGTCCTCGGCGAGGATCGCACGGTCCCACGCAACGAGCTCCGCGGTCGAGCAGGAGGCCTCGTCGTCGTTGCGAAACAGGATCTGCGCGAGCTGCACGCTGTTGTCGTCGATCGGCGTGGCGCAGTTGAAGATGATGTGCTGCAGGCCCGAGGGGTAGGTCGCATGGAACGTGCGGCAGAACGGCATGTACCACTTGTTGCGCAGGTGTCGCGTGGTCACCGGGTGGGTGTCGCCGGTCACGCGGTGCGCGCCGGGCGGGTTGTTCACCGGCACGATCGACTCGGATTCGAAACCCCAGTCGGTGGGCCAGAGCTCGTACTTCGAGGGCTTGGGCTGATCGAACTGGCCGAAGGTGCCCTTGTGCACAAACGAAAAATGCGAGTTGTCGAAGGAGTTTTCCATGAAGCGCATGCCGCCGCACTGCCAGAGCTCGTAGAACTGGTGGATACGGCGGAACTTCGGGTCCGCGCCTTCGGGCACGCTCGGGATGTCGGCGAGCGGCTCCTCGAGTGCCACCCAGGCGTAGCCGTAACGCTCCTCGCAGCGGAAGGCATCCACCTTCGCGCCGGCGGGAATCATCGCCTCGGTGCTCTGCGGGATGCGCACGCAACGGCCGGTGCGGTCGAAGGTCCAGCCGTGGTAGCCGCATACGAGGCGCCCGTTCTCGCAAAAGCCCTTCGACAGCCGCGCGGTGCGGTGGCAGCAGCGGTCGCGCACCGCGGCGGGCTTGCCCTCGGCGTCCAGCCACAGGACGATCTTTTCCCCGAGCAGGGTGAAGGGCTTCGGACCGTCGCGCAGCCGGTCGAGCGGCATGATCGCGTACCAGAAGCGCCTGAGCACCGGCTGTTTGGTGACGAGCATGAGTGTCTCCTTGAATGCCTTGTTGCAACGATTATCCCTTTGATACGCGTACAGGTGCCGTTACCGCCATCGGCAAGAGCACGCACGGCAGGTCGCCGTCGCGCCAGAGCACGATCTCCTCGCCGAGCAGGGTGAAGGGCCTGGGTCCGCCGGCAAGCAGGCCGACCGGAATCCCGGATACCAGAAACGACGCAGCACCTTCTGTTGGGTCACAAGCATGGGACACCTCGATGGGCAAAGTCGGACCGCGAAAGCGCGACGTGAACTGACCGGGCGCACAAAAAGAAAGAGCGCCCGCGGGGAGCGCTCAAAAAGAAAGGAGGAGAGAACAATGCAAAGAGAAAAAGTGGCATCGGGGCCTCGCAAGTCACAGACGAAGAAGAAAACCGTCTGGAGCAATGTCCCGCCGAATTGCCGCCTGCGCAACTCTCCGGCTAACCGCTTCTACTCCCGATCAAGGTATTGCAAGCGGTGTGCCAGCCATGGCGCGAAAAAAATAATTCCTTGATTCAGAGGCTTGCCTGTCCGCTGGCGCCTACCCAACGGCATGCACATGCACACTGTCCATGCATGCGCGCACCGAAGAGGTGCGCACTCGTGCTTAGGCGGTACGCACTCGTGCATGGGCGGTGCGCCAGGCGGCCGGCGTCAGGGAAGGACGCGCACGTCCTTGATCAGGTCGAGCGTATAGGCCTGCCTGCAGTCGGTCTGCGGCTTGAGCAGGTTGCTGCCCTTCATGAAGTCGCAGGTCAGCTTCCAGCGCGCGTCGGTCATGGTGAGGATGCCCTGCTTTGCCGCATCGCCGCCGGTGACCAGGCCGTACTGCTTCATGCGCGTGATGCCGTGGACGATCAGCGCGTCCTCCATCTGCGGGTTGGCCTTCCTGATCAGCGCATTGCCCGGCGCCGGATTGGCCAAGTAGCTCTTCCATCCTTCGGCGGTGGCCCGGAGAAAGCGCTTCACCGCGTCGCCGCGCTTCGCCACCGTGTCGCGCGTGGCGACGACCGTCTGCGCATAGGGCGGGTAACCGTAGTCGGCGAGCAGGAAAATCACCGGCTTCACGCCCGCCTTCTCCACCGAGTACGGCTCGGAGGTGACGTAGCCCTGCATCGACAGCGCGCGGTCCGCGAGGAAGGGCTGCACGCTGAACGAATACGGCCGCTTCTGTCCGTCGTTGAAGCCGAAGCGCGCCACCAGCCACGGCCAGAAGGTGGTGTGGCTCGCCGACGAAATCGCGATCGGCTTGCCCTTGAGTTCCTCGATCGTCGCCACGCCCGGGTGCGAGATGATGACGACCGGGTCTTTCTGGAACACCGCCGCCACCGTCATCACCGGCACGCCCTGCTCCAGCGCCGAAAGGTTCTGGATGTCGTAGCCCATGAAGAGATCAAGCGCGCCGGCGGCGAGCAGTTGCATTCCGTTGACCTGCGGGCCGCCCATGCGGATGTCGGCGTCCAGTCCGTGCTTCTTGTAGATGCCTTCGGCGAGCGCCTGATAGAAGCCACCGTGTTCCGCCTGCGCGAACCAGTTGGTGGCAAAGCTGATTTTCGTGAGCGTCTGCGCGCCGGCGGATGCGGACAGCGCGAACGCCGCGAGGGCTACAAGAATCCGTAAGCGATACATGGTCTTTTCCTTCGAACCCGAGGCGGCGAAGTTTATCTCAGGCAAGCGGACCCGATATGCAAGATCCGGGCCGTTTGTGGGGCGGCGTGTTTCGCCCTGATGGGCGAGTTACTTTTCTTGCTTCGCCAAGAAAAGTAACCAAAAGAAGGCGACCCCGGAGGTGCCGGTCGCCTGCGGCGACTTCCCTGCGCTACTCGGACGGCCGCCGACGTCCCCCGACCGTCCTGCGTTGCTCGGCGGCACCAACGGGGAGAAGGTCAAAACCCAGTGACGGGCGCGAGTGTCGCCTGCGCTTTTTCTGCTTAACCAGGAAAACTACGGGTCGATTACGAGAAGTGCACTTTCCGGGTTGTCGAAGAAATCACGAATCCGGTCGTGACGGGCAACCAGAAGTGACTCGATTTCGCGCGTAGGCGCGTTGCCAATGTGCAGCCACACGACTTTGGGCGGTGCACCGTGAAGAAAGCTCAACTGGCGGAAGTCGTTGTCTTTTGAGACAAGAACATACCCATGCTGCCCCGCGTACTCCCAGATCTCAATGTCATTACGCCCGTGCAAGCCGATATCGTCCACATGGCGGCTTTCCGGAAACACCGATTTCAGGCGTTCCGAGAGTCTTGGACTCAAATTCTCATCAAAGAGCAAACGCACGGCGGATCACGCCGCCAATCGACGCTCACGCTGAGCGGCAAACGCCAGACTTGCCTTGATGTGCTCCGGTCGTAGCGACGGAAAGTCCTTGAGAATCTCCTGCTCGGACATCCCACCTGCGAGGTAATCCAATATGTCGTAGACCGCAATGCGGGTGCCGACAATGCAGGGCTTGCCGCTGCGAATCCCGGGCGTCACGACAATCCACTTTTCGATGTCCATTGGCACCTCCGGCAACAGGTCAATCGCGATGAATCTGGTCACGATTATAGACTTTGGTTCGGAATTCGAAATAGCAAGCCTGACCTTGAAATGTCGCGTCCTGATTACACGAAATTTGCGGTAATTGATTTGCCCCGCTCTCAACCTGCTCAGGGCCTAAGCATTTCACCCTGACGGGCGAGTTACTTTTCTTGCTTCGCCAAGAAAAGTAACCAAAAGAAGGCGACCCCGGAGGTGCCGGTCGCTTCGCGACTCCCATGCGCTACTCAGACGGCCGGGCGGCTACGCTCGAGGGCGTTCTCGCGCGACCGCTCGCTCGGCGCCCATGTGAGGCTCAGACAGTGCTCGCCGACGACTCCCGACCGTCCTGCGTTGCTCGGCGGCACCAACGGGGAGAAAGTCAAAACCAAGTGCCGAGAGCTAACCTGTCCGCCTCTACTTACAAAGTCCAGAAATGATTCTTTTAGCGTTTGCGAAAACGTCCTCGGCCGGGACGAGCGTGGCTTTGCCGGCATCGTATGCGGCCACGCGGTGCGCAATCTCGATCTTCCAGCCCGCCTCGACTTCAGCGACTTTGCCTTCGCGAAGCGACTCAAGCAGCACATCGACGAGATGCGCACGCTCCTCGGCCGGCAAAGCACGAGCTGCAAATTCCAAGTTCGCATAGTCCTCAGTCATTAAACACCCCCACATGCAAAGCTTTGAATGCTGATGCCGAAGTCAGGTCGCAGTGAGGCGAACCTTGCTGACATTACCAAGATCGACCGACTGCCGCGCCAACCACAGATCATAGTTGTACTGCATCGCAAGCCAGCTTTCGGGGGACCGGCCGATTGCTTTGGATAAACGCAGCGCCATTTCAGGACTGATGCCGTTGGAACCCGTGAGAATCCGGTTCAACGTCGAGGCGGCCACACCGAGCTTGGCCGCCAGTTCACGGCCGCTGATGCCGTTGGGCTCGAGATAGACCTCGATGATGAACTCACCGGGATGAGGAGGGTTGTGCATATTCATCAGTGGTAGTCCTCATAATCCAGCACGAAGGATTGCCCGTCCCTGAACTCGAACGTCAAGCGCCAGTTTCCATTTACCCAAACCGACCAGCGACGTGGCTCTGGTCCTTTCAGCGCATGCAGACGGAAGCCCGCGATGTTCATATCCTCGATCGACTGCGCAGTGTCCAATGCCGAAAGCAACATACGCAACCGCCGGGCATGGTGTGGCTGAATCCCCGCCAGGCTTCCCGACGCAAAGAATCTGCCCAAACCCTTGTGCCGGAACGATTGAATCATCGTGTGATTATAGCGTGTTGCGCATCACGCAACAATCCTGCGAGACAACTAGAAAAGGGACGTGCCAATGGCGATGCACTGCGACCTTGTATAAAAAATCGCGCCGTCGGAACTCAACAATATTTCGCCCTGACGGGCGAAATAATCCCTAACGAAAAAATCACAACTCAGCTAAAAGGATTGCTCGTTCTCGCGCCCGTGCCACGGAAATCATCGACGTTGCGGGTGATCACCGTCAGGTCGTGAATCAATGCGATCGCGGCAATCTGCTTGTCGATCGGATGTTCAGGGTGCGGCGACATCAACCGTCCCCACACTTGAGCGCATGCCTGATCGAAATTCAGTATCCGGTCGGCCTACCCGTCCACGATCAGATCAAGCCATTTCTCGAGCCGCCTGGCCTGCGGCAGGTCACCGCGGCGCTTGATGCTTTCGAGCCCGCGCCGGATTTCTCCGATCGTCTGGACCGGAATATAGAGATCACCTTCATCGACCTCCCGAAACACTTTCCGCACACCCGGGTTGGCGTTCGCGCCCTTTCGTGCCTCGCTGATGACATTGGTGTCAATCAGATACACGCGGGTGTCTAGCCGTTCCGGTTATCGAAGTCGGCATCCTCGCCGACATTCGGCATGCTCGACAGAACCTCCGCAACAGAACGTCGCTTCGGCCGCTTGAGGACAGACTTCAGAATCTCACGATGCTCCGCCTCAGCGCTCCTGCCGTGCGCGGCCGCCAATTGCTTGAGCGCCAGAGCAACGTCTTCGTCGACATTGCGAACTACAAGCGTCGTAGCCATACCTATCTCCAAAGGAGTCATCAATGATTACTTCTACCGAATCATTGATTGCACTTCAATCAAAGTCAACCGCGCAGGTCGTTTCCTGTCTCGTATCGATCGCACCCGGAGTGTGTTGACCTTCTCCCCGTTGGTGCCGCCGAGCAACGCAGGACGGTCGGGGGCAGTCGGCGAGCACTGTCTGAGCCCCGAAGGAGCGAGTTGCGCAGCCGCCCGACTGTCCGAGTAGCGCAGGGGAGTCGCGAAGCGACCGGCACCTCCGGGGTCGCCTTTTCTTTGGTTACTTTCTTTTGGCGAAGCAAAAGAAAGTAACTCGCGCCGGCAGGCGCGAAACAGACCTTAAGAAAGAATCCTCAGATCATCCTCATCCGGACGATCTGCAACCCCATCCCGTTTCAACTCCGCAAACCCCTAGGGAATCGCTGATCAAGTCCAATTTCGAGGCTTGAAGGTTCAGCGTTCCCTCTGAGATGGGGGAGCTACGAGGGGGCGTAGCCCCCTTGTTCAGATACTCCCTAGTTCGGCACCATTCCTCAGGCACGCGCTTTTCTCAACCTGGCGACCGCCTCGCGCGAACGCGCGCGCAGTTCCGCGAGATCGAGGTCGGGAATCTTGCCGTCGGCGACGATCGTCTTGCCGCCGCAGATCAGGCGCTTCAGGCCCACCACCGGCCCGAGCGCCACCGGCGCGACCGCGGCGTCGTGCATGCCGAAGCAGCGCGGATCGTCGAGCGAATAGATGGCGACGTCAGCGGCGAAGCCCGGCGCAAGCACGCCGGTCTGGATGCCGAGGATGCCCGCGCCGCCCGCTGTGCCCCAGTTGACCACGTCCTCGAAGCTGACCGCGTCGGCGCCGCCGTCGGGCGTGCCGATCGCGCCCTTGGCGGAACGGTGCACGTACCAGGCGTGGTGTGCTTCGGAGAGCATGTCCCCGGGTTCGTTGGAGGCGGAGCCGTCCACCGCGAGCGAAACCTTCATGCCTGCCGCCTGCATCGCGGGCACCGGCGCGATGCCCGAGCCGATGCGGCTGTTGCTGCCCGGGCAGTGCGCGATGCCGGTGCCGGTACGCGCCAAGGTCGCGATCTCGGCATCGGTCACGTGGCACAGATGCGCGAACCAGACATCCGGCCCGAGCCACTCGTGCTCTTCGCAGAACTCCACCGGCGAGCATTTGTGGTTTTCGCGGAAATAGGTGATGTAGTCCATGTTCTCGGACAGGTGCGAATGCAGCTTGATGCCCATGCGACGCGCGGCGCGTGCGAACTCGCGCAACTCGTGCGGGTGCACCCGGTGCGCGGGCGTGGTCGGTGCCATGACCACACGGCGGAAGGCGAAGGGATCGGGCTGGTGGTATTTGCCCACGAGTCGCTCGACATCGCGGATCACGCCTTCGCAGGTCTCGGGCTTCAGGTACGCGGGCACCTCGTCGAAGCCCGGCTGCGCACGCGTCATCGCGCCGCGGCAAAGCACGAAGCGCAGCCCGAAGCGCTCGGCTTCCTCGAACAGGATGGCACTCGAATCAAACGGCATGCCGGGGAAGTACAGGTAATTGTGGTCGGCGATGGTCGCGCAACCCGAGAGCAGCAGCTCCACCATGCCCAGGCGCGCGGAGATGCGGAAGGCCTGCTCGTCGATTTCCTTGCGGTAACGCCCGGGCACCTGCACCAGCCATTCGCGCAGCGACGAATTCAGGCTCTCGGGCGTGCCCTTCATCACCGTCTGGAACAGGTGATGGTGGGTGTTCACCCAGGCGGGATAGACGACGCAGCCGGTGGCGTCTATCACCTCGTCGCCCGGCTGCGGTTCGATGCGACCGAGCGCGGCGATGCGGCCGGCGACGATGCGAATGTCCGAACGGCCGGCGCGCGCATCGCCGCCTGGCAGGCCGGTCATCACGGCTTCGGCGCCACGGATAAGGATCGAACTCACGACTCGGCCACCATTTCGCTTTCGTGCCAGCCGCCAAGCGCAAGCCGGGACAGGAACACCATGAACAGGAACAGCACCACACCGGTGACGGTGATCAGCACCAGCGCGGCGAACAGGCGCGGGATGTTGAGCTGGAAACCGGCCTGCAGGATCTGGTAGGCGAGGCCCGCCGCGGTGCCGCCGGTGCCGGCGACGAATTCCGCCACCACCGCCCCGATCAGCGCAAGGCCGCTTGATATCCGCAGGCCGCCGAAGAAATACGGCGCGGCCGAGGGAATCCGCAGCCGGATCAGCATCTGCAGCCGCGAGGCCTTGTTCATGCGGAACAGATTGACCAGTCCGGGATTCACGCTGCGAAGCCCGAGCGTGGTGTTGGAGATGATCGGGAACACCGCCACGATGGTGGCGCAGAGCGTGAGCGCCGCATCCGGGCTTTTCACCCAGATGATGATCAGCGGTGCGATCGCGACGATCGGCGTCACCTGCAGCAGCACCGCATAGGGAAAGAACGAGTACTCCACCCAGCGGCTCTGCACGAACAGAAAGGCCACCGCGGTGCCAAGCACCACCGAGCAGAAAAAGGCAAAGAAAGTGATCTTGAGCGTGATGAGCAGCGAGCCGAAAAGCAGTTCGCGGTCCTGTATCAGGGTCTCGATCACAAGAGCGGGTGAGGGCACGATGTACTTGGGCACATCAAAGCCCTTCACCAGCAGATGCCAGAGCGCAATGACAATCACGCCAATCGCCACCGGCATCGCCACCTTGAGAAAGCGTTCTTTCTGCATCAGGGACGCGGCCATTCAGTCCTCCGCGGCGCCAAGCGCGCTCGCTTCGGCAAGAAGCTCGGAGAGCTCCTTCGCATAGGCGGCGAATTTCTGCGTGACGCGGAAGGCATCGGTGCGCGGATGCGGCTCGTCGATGATCACTTCCTTCAGGATGCGCCCGGGGCGCGCGGCCATCACCACCACCCGGGTGGACAGGAACACCGCCTCGTAGATCGAGTGGGTCACGAACATCACGGTGAGCTTTTTCTGCCACCACAGGCGGATGATGTCCGCATCCAGTTTGTTGCGGGTGAATTCGTCCAGCGCGCCGAAGGGTTCATCCATCAAGAGCAGGTCGGGGTCGGTGACCAGCGCGCGCGCAATCGACGCGCGCATCTGCATGCCGCCTGAGAGTTCGCGCGGGTAGTGGGTGTCGAACCTGGACAGCCCGACGAGATCAAGTGCCTCCTTCACCCTGGCGTCGGCATCTGCGCGCGGCGCACCGGCAAGGTCGAGCGGCAGGCGGACGTTCGCGTGCACCTTCGCCCAGGGCATGAGTGTCGGGTCCTGGAACACGAACACCAGTTTGCGCCCGGGGCTGCCGACTGCCTCGAAGCCCGAATGCCACCAGCGCAGACGGCCGTCGCTCGGGCCGATCAGGTTGGCGATCATCTTGAGCAGCGTGCTCTTGCCGCAGCCGGAGGGACCGAGCAGGGTGACGAACTCGCCCTGCTGCACGGTGAGGGTCACCGGGTCGAGCGCGCGGGTGCCGTTGGGATAGATCTTCTCCACCGACAGAACCTCCACCACCGGCACGGAGCCCGTGGGGTTGGCAAATGCGGGGCCGGCGGCGGGGGCGGTATCCGGAGTGATCATGGTCGCCATCTTAATGGCTGCGGGAGGGTTCATGCGTCGACCGGTTCGCCATGCTTTTCGCTGGGTCATGCCGACGGTGGTGCCTTGGGCGGATAGCCCTCGTCGGCGAAGGGTCCCGGATGATGCTTGGCCTCGCTTCGTGAGCGTCCTCTCCGCGAAGAATGGGGGCTGATTGGAGTCCAGGCGCGGCGTCACACGCCGTAGCGACCGCCGGTGGCAGAAGGGACGTGGTGCAAGACGTTTTGCAAACTTGCTCCTGGCTGCCATCCAATCAAATGAACTCTGACCGTATCCGGCAACTGCCGTGCCAAGGTCTCGGCAGATTGCTTCGTTGCGCTCGACCAACAGGGATCGCGTCGCTGCGCTCGAACCGCAGGGATCGCGTCGCTGCGCTCGCGATGACGGGGATCGGAGTCATTGCGAGCGCAGCGAAGCAATCTGAAACCCGCGATGACACCAACCGGGGTCATTGCGAGGAGCGAAGCGACGCGGCAATCCCGCCCGATAAAAATCGCAAATGTCAGTTAAACACCCGCTTTGCCGCGCCGATGCTGGGCCTTTTTTACAGATTGTCAGGATAGGCAGTCCTGAAAGAGGGCCGAATCGGAGTCGAAGCGGGAGTCGGAATCGGCTTCGACACCGCGCCCCGAAGCAAGGACAATCCGGCGATGTCAGCCGCCAGCGCCGCCCGCCTCCTCCTGCTCGGATTTTCCTGGGGCATCGGATTCCTGTTCATCAACCTCGCCGCGCCCTCGTTCGGCCCGATCCTTCTGGTCGCGTTGCGCGTGGCGATCGGCGGACTCGTGCTGCTCGCCTATGCTCGCTCGCTCGGGCTGGCGGTGCATTGGCGCGCGAACTGGCGCCTGTTCCTTGCGCTCGGTGCGCTCAACTCGTCCATCCCCTTCGTGCTGGTGGCCTACGGGCAACTGCGGGTCGAAGCGTCGCTTGCCGCAATACTGATCTGCATCGCGCCGATGTTCAGCGCGGTGCTCGCGCATATCGCGGGCGAGGAACGCATCGGACTGCGGCGGCTGGCGGGCCTGGTCGCCGGGGTCGCAGGCGTGGCGATCCTGCTCGGCTGGGCACCGCCCGACACGGTGACCGAGGGCTTTCCGCCGCGTGCGGTGGCCATTGCGCTGATCCTGGCAGCCGCGCTGGTCTATTCCTTCGCCGCCGTCTACTCGCGCGACACGGGAAAGCGTGCCCCGGGGCTGATACTCGCCGGCGGCAGCCAGATCGGCGCCGCCGTCCTGCTGCTGCCGCTGTTGCCCGCGTTCTGGCCAACCGCGATGCCGACGCTCGAAGCAACGGCCAGCATGATTGCACTTGCGCTTGTGTGTTCCGCGCTCGCCTTCGTGCTGTATTTCCGGCTGATCGCCGATATCGGACCGGTGAAGACGCTCACCGTGAACTTCATCGCGCCGGTGTTCGGCGTGGGCAGCGGCGTGGCGATACTCGGCGAGGCCTTCACGCCCTCGATGATGGCGGGCGCCGCGGTAATTCTCGTCGGCACCTGGCTGGTGCTGGATCCTTTGCGCCGAAGCTGACGCCCCGTACTCCGCTCATTTACTCTGCTTTTGCGCCCGAGATCTTCACCGTCTGCGCGCGGCTTACGAGTTCGCGCCGGATGTGGGCGGTGAATTCCTCGGGCGAGATGCCCGCCGGTGTGTAGCCGCGGCCGAGAAAATGCTTCTCGCGAAGCTCCGGATCATTCACCCAGCGCAGCACGTCACGATGAATCTTGGTCACGATCTCGCGCGGCGTGCCGGCGGGCGCGAAGATGCCGTACCAGACATCCGCGTCGATCTCGGGATAGCCGCTTTCGGCAAACGTGGGCAGATCGGGGAACAGCGGATGCCGCTTCTGTCCCGCGATCGCAAGCGCCTTGAGCTTGCCGCCTTTCACCTGCGAGATCGCGGTGCCCGGGCCGATGAAGGTGAGCTGCACTTCGTCCTTCAGCACCGCGAACATCGCGTCCGGCAGCGCCTTGTAGGGCACGTGCAGGATGTTGATGCCCGCCTTGCTCTTCAACTGTTCGGTTGCAAGATGCGGCTGGCTGCCGCTGCCGAAGGAGCCGTAGTTGAGCTTGCCCGGCCGCGCCTTCGCGAGCGCGACGAGTTCGGTGATGTTGTTGGCCGGCAGATCGGGCTTGGCCACCATCATCATGTGCAGGTAGGCAACCAGCGTTACCGGATCGAAATCCTTCTGCGCGTCATAGGGCAGCTTGAGAAACAGGTGCGGGTTGATGGTGAAGGTGGCGTCGGTGGTGAAGAGCAGCGTGTAGCCGTCCGCCGGCGACTTCGCCACCACCTCCGCCGCGGGGATGGTGCTGCCGCCGGGACGGTTGTCGATCAGGATGGCCTGGCCCCAGGTCTGCGCAAGGCGGTCGGTGATGCCGCGCACGAACACGTCGATCGGCCCGCCGGTCGGATACGGCACGAGTATTCGCACCGGCTTGGAGGGCCAGGCCTGCGCCTGCACGCCCGAGGCGATGCCCATCAGAACAAGTGCGGTAACAGTGCGCGCAACGCAGCAACGCATCCGCGAGAAAAGCCTTTGAATCATTCGTTTCTCCGTGCACAAATATCACAGGGGTTCAGGCTAACATTCCGTGTGCCTCAACCACAGAGATAGGCCTGCCCCCCGCATGTCCGCATCCACATCATCACCCATCAATGACCCGCGCCTCCACGACGACACCGTGCTGCGCGGAGGACACATTCTCACGCTCGACAAGCGCTCGACGACTGCCGAAGCAATCTCGATTCGCGGCGGACGCATCGGCGCGATCGGCGGCAGCGCCGATTTGCGCGACCGGATCGGCCCGGCAACTCGCGTGATCGAACTCGGCGGGCGTACCGTGATGCCCGGCCTGATCGACGGCCACGCGCACCTCGACCGCGAAGGCCTGAAAGCGGAACTGCCTTCGCTCGCCGGTTTGCGCTCGATCGAACAACTCGTGGAGCGCCTGCGCGCGCTTGCGGCGAAGGCGGCGTCCGGCGAATGGATCGTCACCATGCCGCTCGGCGAAGCGCCCGAATGGCGGCGCGAGGACGACATGTTTGCCGAAGGCCGCATGCCCGACCGCCACGACCTCGACCGTGCCTCGACGAACCATCCGATTCTCATTCGATGTGCCTGGGGCTACTGGTCGCGCCAGCTGCCGCTGATGACGATCGCCAACTCCGCCGCGCTGGAACTCGCCGGTATCGGCCGCGAGACGAAGTCGCCTTCACCGAAGCTCGAGATCGAACGCGATGCGCGCGGCGAACCGACCGGTCGCCTGCTCGAATTCGAGCCCCAGCCGCTGGCGGAATTCACCCTGTTCCGGCATGCGCCGCATTTCAACCAGGATGACCGCATCCGCACCCTCACCCGCTCGATGCAGATGTACAACGCGGTCGGCACCACGAGCGTGTTCGAAGGGCACGGCGCAGCACCCGAGGTGCTCGCCGCGTGGCAGAAGATTCGCGAGCGCAACCGCCAGACGGTGCGCGGGCATCTGGTGTTCAGCCCGTCGTGGGGTCAGTCGTCGGAGGACGATATCCGCACGATGCTGCGCGACTGGCTGCGCTGGTTGTCGGGCAAGGGCCTGGGCGACGAATGGCTGCGCATGAGCGGCATCTACACCGAGATCGACGACAGCCCGGAGAGCCGGCTTCGCGCGAGCTGTTCGCCGCGCACCGGCTGGGCGGGCTTCTGTTACGACGCGGGACTTTCGCGCGAGGCGGTGAAGACGCTGATGATCGAATCCGCCCGCGCCGGCATCCGCGTCTCGGGCGTGTTCGCCGACCTGCTCGAGCTGTACTCCGAAGTCGATCGCGAAGTGCCGATCGCGGGACAGCGCTGGGTGATCGCGCACCAGATATCGCTCACCCGCGAGCAGATTGCCCGCATCCACGACATGGGCGTGGTGGTCACCACCCACACCAGCGCGCACATCTGGAAACGCGGCGCGGAACTGATGAAGCAGCTCGGGCCGGGGCGCGAGAACGAGCTGTGCCCGATCCGGTCGATGCTGGACGCGGGCGTGACGGTGTCGCTTGGAACCGACAATGTGCCGATCACGCTCTGGAATTCGGTGTGGAACGCGGTGTCGCGCATCGAGCGCAAGGAAGGCGCGGTACTCGCGCCCGAGCAGCGCATCAGCCGCGAACAGGCCTTGCGCTGCGCCACCAACAACGGTGCCTACCTCTGCTTTGCGGAAAACGACACCGGCTCGCTCGAGCCCGGCAGGCTTGCCGACATGCTTGTGCTGGACGAGAACCCGCTCACGATGCCGGAGGAAAAAATCCGCGACATCGCGCCGCGAATAACGATTGCCGGCGGAAAGATCGCCTGGAACACGCTCGACTCCAAAAATCCGACACCGGATTAGGGAATTTCCGAACAAGGGGACATTGCCCCCTTGTATATCCCCCACATCAGAGGGAAGCTCTGCTCGACTCGTTGATCGAATGAGCCTTAATCAGAGCTTCCTTAGGGAATCGCTGATCAAGTCCAATGTCGAGGCTTGAAGGTTCAGCGTTCCCTCTGAGATGGGGGAGTTACGAGGGGGCGTAGCCCCCTTGTTCAGTGGCTCCTTAGCTCGGTCGCTCCACGTCCACCTCGCCGCGGATGGCCATGCGTTCGAGCTTGCCGAAGATCGCGAACAGCGACACGCCGAGCGCCGCGAGCACGATGATCGAAACGAACAGCAGGTCGGTGCGCAGCTGCGTGGCAGAAGTAATTACGAGGTAACCGAGGCCGCGGTCCGAGCCGTAGAACTCGCCCACCACCGCCCCCACCAGCGACAGTGACGCGGCGATCTTGAAGCCGGCAAAGATGAAGGGCAGCGCCGCGGGCAACTGCACCTTGAAGAAGATCTCGCGCCGGGTGGCGTTGATCGAGTGCATGAAATCGAGGATGCGCGGGTCCGCCGATTTCAGCCCGCGCGTGGTGTTGGTTACGATCGGAAAGAAGGTGATGATCGAGGCGATCATCACCTTGGGCGCGAGGCCGAAGCCGAACCAGATGGTAAGCAGCGGCACGATCGCGATGATCGGAATCGAGTTGGACACGATGATGTAGGGAAACACCCCGCGCTCCATGAAGCGCGAATGCACGATCGCGGCGGACAGGCCCACGCCGACGATCGCGGAGGCGGCGAATCCGCTCAGCGCCTCGAGGATGGTGAGCCCGGTGTGGTACCAGAGCGTGGGCGTGCGGGTGAATCGCACCGCCACCTGCGAAGGCGCGGGCAGCAGCCAGGGCGGGACGTCGAAAAACCAGACGAGGAACTCCCATATGCCGAGCGCCACCGCGAGGATCGCGAGCGCCGGGCCGAAGCGCTGCAGCAGGGTTTCGCGCGGCGCCGAGGGCGCAATGACAAGCGCTTCCTCGCTCATGCGGCGGCCTTCCTGCTCTCGCCCTTGAGCGCCTCGCGCGCCTCGCGCACCAGCGCGAGGAATTCCATCGTCTCGCGCATGTCGGCCGTGCGCGGGCGCGGCAGGGTTATGTCCAGGGTGCGTGCGATACGTCCGGGATGCGCCGACATCACCACCACCCGGTCGGCGAGATACACCGCTTCCGAAATATTGTGGGTCACGAACAGCACCGTTTTCTTCTCCCGCGACCAGAGATCGAGCAGGTCGTCCTGCAGTTGCGCCTTGGTGAGTTCGTCGAGCGCCGAGAACGGCTCGTCCATGAGCAGGATCGACGGATTCCAGGCGAGCGCGCGCACGATCGCCACGCGCTGCTTCATGCCGCCCGAGAGTTCGTGCGGGTAGTTCCCGCGGAATTTCGACAGCCCGACCATCTCGAGCAGGTGTTCGCAGCGCGCGATGCGCTGTTCTTCCGGATACTTCACCACTTCGAGCGGCAGGCGGACGTTGTCCAGCGCGGTTCGCCAGGGCAGGAGCGCAGCCTCCTGGAACACGAAGCCAAACTCGTTGGCGCGGCGCGCCACCGCCGCCGGGTTGCCACGCACTTCCACCGTTCCCGATGTCGGGCGCAGCAGGTCGCTCACCAGCCGCAGCAGCGTGCTCTTGCCGCAACCGGTCGGACCGAGCAAAGCAACGAACTCGCCATCGGCCACCTCGAGGTTGACGCCGGTGAGCGCCTGCACCGGCCGCTGCGCGGTCTGGTACACCACCTCCACGCCGGCCAACCGGATGAGTGGACCGAAATGCGGCGGCCCATCGTAGGGCGAGGCGGCGCGCGCGGGCGCCGCCACTTCCGGACTCATTTCAGCAGGCTCGCGTTATAGAGGTCACGCGTCGCCGGCGCCTTTTCGACCAGGCCGAGCTTGTGCGCGGTTTCGATGGTCTGCTTCCAGCCTTCCTCGGTCTGCACGCCGAACGCGGCGTTCTTTCCGGTGAAGAAGGGAATCGTGCGATCCAACACCTTGGCTTCGCGCGCGGCGTCGATCTCCGACACCGCCTTCACCACTG
Source organism: Betaproteobacteria bacterium (assembly GCA_947466535.1). Classification (GTDB taxonomy): domain Bacteria; phylum Pseudomonadota; class Gammaproteobacteria; order Burkholderiales; family SG8-39; genus CAMBSA01. Next base: position 7,406 of record CANIEV010000048.1, on the reverse strand, counting down.
CCTGCACCGTCGCCTGCTTCGCGCCGGCGGCTTCCGACGCCGCCTTGCGGCTTGCGCGCAGGAAACCGGTGACGAGTTCCGGCCGGGTGCGGATGAATTCGTCGTTCGACACGATCGTAAGTCCATACGCGTTCACGCCCGCATCGGCGATCATCAGTTCATGGATCGGCATGCCGGCGGATTCCGCCTCGATCGGCTCGTTCATGGTGAAGCCCATCATCGCGTCCACCTGCTTGACCAGCAGCGGCTGCACGCCAAAGCCGATGTCCACCAGCTTCACGCTTTCCATCTTGATGTTGTTGGCACCGAGCAGCGCGACCAGGCCCTGGTAGGTGGAGCTGCCCTTCTTGGAGCCGAGCTTCACGTCGCCGAGCAGCTGCTTCACGTCGTTGACCGGCTTCGCCTTGGGGCTCATGAGCACGATCGGCGTGCGCTGGTAGTAAGCGCCGACCGATTTCACCGGCACGCGCTGCTCGGCCGCCTGCACCAGCACCAGTGCATCGACGAGCGCGAATTCCACCGCCTTCGAGCCCGCCTGCTTCACCGAGTCGGACGACCCCGAACCGGGGATGATCTGCAGGTCGATGCCCTCGGCGGCGAAGTAGCCCTTTTCGCGGCCGTAGTAGAAGGGCGCGTGCTGGGCGCCCGGCTTCCAGTCGAGGCGGAAATTCACCTTGGTGGCGGGCTTTTGCTGTGCGGAGGCATCGACCGTGAACCCGAGGGTCGTGGCGCCGAACACGGCAACGAGGGAAAGCAGGCGGCGGGAAATCTTCATGGGTGTCGTCCTTCTAGAGCTTGCGGTTACGAATCAGGTCTCGCGCCCAGTCCACCGCGCCGGCCGGTGAAAAAGCGCGCTGCACGTCCCAGTCGAGAGGCGCGGTCGCGTCGATCGCGAGTTTGGCAGACATTCCGTCCACCGAGGACGGGTCGAGCCGGTTGCAGAGCACGTTGGGCACCGAGAACATGTCGGTGTCGGCCTGGAAGCGCGTGGCGATCGCCCAGAGCACTTCCTCTTCATTGAACACATCGACATCGTCGTCCACGGCGACTGCCAACTTGATGTAGTTGTCCAGGCCCATCAGCAGCATCAGCGCATGGCGCGCCTGCCCCTCGGCGGATTTTTTCAGCGATATGTAGGCGTGGAAATGCGTGCCCGAGCGCGGATAGTTGAGCGCCTTGAGGTTGGGCACCATCTCCTTGAGCCGGTTGAATACGTGCGCTTCCTTGGCGGAACGACCGAGCAGCAGGTGTTCCATCGAATAGCCCGGAATGATGTCGAGATAGACGGGCTTCGCCTTGTGCGTAATGGCCTTCACCACGAACACGTTGCGCGTGGAACGCGAGGTGGAATAGCCGGTGTACTCACCGAACGGCCCCTCGTCCTCATATACGCCGGCGAGGATCTCGCCCTCGAGCACGTACTCCGCGTCGGCCGGCACCTCGACGTCGATCGTCCTGCATTTCACCAGTTCGATCGGGCGGCCGAGCATCGCGCCGGCGATGTCGAGCTCATCGACTTCCATGGCGACCTTGGCGGCGGCGGCGAGATAGATCGCCGGATGCGCCCCGATCACCACCGCGACTTCGAGGTTCTTTCCGCGTGCCTCGCAACGGGCGAGGTGCTCCCAGATATGGCCGCGCGAATGGAGGCTGGCGCCGAAGCGGTTCGGGCCCTTGAGCTGCAGGCGCTGGTAGGACAGGTTGCGAACCCCGGTGTCGGGGTCCTTGCAGATGAGAATCCCGGAGCTGATATAGCGACCGGCGTCGTGCTCGAAATGCCGGCTGATCGGGAGCTTGCCCGCATCGACGTCCGCACCCTCGATCACGACATCCTGTACCGGCCCCGCGGATACGACAACCGAGGGCAGCGACTGCGACTCGCAACGCTGCCAGACATCGTTGAAACCGCCCGGCCCGGGGCCGGGATTCGCGCCGGCGATGCGCGCGATCCGCGCCCTGTCGGCGAAGATGTTCGCCACCCAGGGCGCATCGAAGCCTTTCGGGTTTTCGATGATCACCACCGGGAAGCGCTTGCGCTTTTCCAGCTCGAGCACGAGCGCTGTCGGCAGGTAGTCGAGGTCGGTGGGCTCGGAGATCCGCAGAACGTCTTCCGCGGGAAGCGAATCGAGATAGTCGTTGAGTGATGGCATGGTCAGGGCGCGAGGGTATCAGGACTGCTGCGCGATTGCCGCCGCCGGAGTTGACTCACGCTGTTGCTGCCTCAATTCAAGCAGTTGCGCGGCGACCGCAATCGCGATTACGCCGGGCTCCTTGCCGCGTATCGACGGAATGCCGATCGGGCAGGCGAGCCTAGCCAGCTGCTCGCGCGGGATACCGCGCTCGGCAAGCCGGCGCTCGAACTGCGCGCGCTTGGTCTTCGAGCCGATGAGACCCAGGTAGGAAAAATCCCCGCGACGCATCACCCGCTCGCAGATGTCCTGGTCGAGCGCATGGCTGTGAGTCATCACAAGGAACCAGGCGCCCGCGGGGGCTGCGTCGACTTCGGCAGCGGGGACATCGACCGACAGCACCGCCACGTTGTCAGGCACAGCAGAAGGAAACTGCGCTTCGCGCTCATCGATCCAGCGCACGCGGCAGGGCAATCCTGCGAGCACGCGTAACAACGCCTGACCGACGTGCCCTGCGCCGAACACCTCGATGCGAAACGGTTCGGGCCCGATCCGCTCGAACAGCACGCCGCCTTCCGGCTCGGCGTCGCGCCCGGAGACGAACGCGGATGCCGCATCGGCATCGGAGCGCTCCAGCAGTTCACGCGCCACATCGCGCAGGCGCGCAGGCAGGGGAATGCCGCTGTCGGCCACGCAGCCGGCATCACGGCGCTCGATGACCCTGCCGTGGCGCCAGGCGGCGGATAGCGGCGTTGCCAGTACCACCTGGATGCCGTTTGCGAGCCGGCCCGCCAGCGTCGCGACCCAGCCGGTCGTATCCGGTGCGAGATGTTCGATCACGACACTCGCCGCCCCGCCGCAGCATTGGCCGAGCGCGGGGCCGAGGGGAAATCGATAAAACGCGATTTCGCCGGCACGAGCCTCGTTGAGATGCCGGCGCGCAAGTTCGATCGCCTTGAATTCGAGATTGCCGCCGCCGATGGTCTCGTACACCGCGCCGGCGGTGACGATCATCCGCGTTCCCGCGGGCCGCGGCGTGGAGCCTTCGGCGTTCACCACCGTGACCAGTGCCGCCGGTTCGGAAAGCGCGCGGAGTCGCTCGACCCAGTTCATGTAACGCCCACTCCGTGAATACGTTCGGCCAGTTCCCGTACGGAGAACAGGATTGCTTCGGGCGTGGCGGGGGCGTCGATTCGCGGGGTAGCGCTGCCCTGTTCGCTCGCGGCGCCTGATTTCCTGATCGCACTCGACGCCGCAGTTTCTACGATCACGCTCGACGCGATGGCATCCTTGATCGCAAAAAATGCCGACATGGCAAGCATGAACGGCGGCTCGCCCACCGCCTTGGAACGGAACACGCTGTCCTCGATGTTCTCACCGCGTTCCCAGAGTTTCACGCGAAAGTCCGCCGGCACGTCGCTCGCAACCGGAATCTTGTACGTAGAAGGGGCATGGGTCCGCAGACGGCCCTTCCCGTCCCAGACGAGTTCCTCGCTGGTGAGCCATCCAAGTCCCTGCACATAGCCGCCTTCGACCTGCCCGAGATCGATCGCCGGATTGAGCGAGCGGCCGGCATCCTGCAGCACATCGACTCGCAATACGCGCGATTCGCCGGTGAGGGTGTCGATCGCGACCTCGGTGACCGACGCACCGTAGGCGAAATAGAAAAACGACCTGCCCTTTTTGGTCGCCATGTCGATGGTGATTTTTGGCGTGCGGTAGAAACCTGATGCGGAGAGCGAGATCCTGCCCTTCCAGGCGAGCTTGGCGATCTCCGCGAAACCGAGGGACTTTTCGCCGCCGTGCACGCGATTGCCCGAAAACGAAATCGTGTCCGCAGGAACACCAAGGTGCTGCGCGGCGAACTCCACCAGCCGTTGCTTGATCTGGCGCGCCGCGATCTGCGCCGCCTTGCCGTTCAGGTCGGTGCCGCTCGAAGCAGCAGTAGCCGAGGCATTGGGCACCTTGCTGGTGTCGGTGGCCGACACGCGCACGCGGCCGATGTCGATCTGGAACTCCTCCGCCACCACCTGCGCCACCTTGGTGTACAGGCCCTGTCCCATCTCGGTGCCGCCGTGGTTCACCAGCACCGTGCCGTCGGTATAGACCTGCACCAGCGCCCCGCCCTGGTTGAGCATGGTATTGGTGAAGGAAATACCGAACTTGATCGGTGTGAGCGCGATGCCTCGCTTGATCACCGGACTGTCCGCGTTCCAGCGCACGATCGCGGCACGCCGCGCCGCGTAATCGGAACTTGCCTCGAGTTCGGGGACGATCTGATGCAGAACGTTGTCCTCGATCTTCATGTCGTAGTGCGCGACATCGCGCTCACCGATGCCGTAGAAATTGCGCTTGCGCACTTCGAGCGGATCGCGGCCGAGCGCACGCGCGATTTCATCCACCACCGTCTCTATCGCCATCATCCCCTGCGGTCCGCCAAAGCCGCGGAACGCAGTCATCGACTGGGTATTCGTCTTGCAGCGATAGGACCGGATGCGCACGTTCTCGAGGAAGTACGCATTGTCCGCGTGCGCGACTGCGCGATCGTTGACCGGACCGGACAGGTCTGCGGAATAGCCGCAGCGCGACGCGAGCATCAGGTCAATGCCGAGGATCCGGCCGGTGCCGTCGAAGCCGACCTCGTACTCGATGAGAAAGTCGTGGCGCTTGCCGGTGATCATGAAGTCGTCGTCGCGGTCGGCACGCAGCTTGACCGGCCGGCCGAGCCGGTGTGCCGCAACCGCCGCGGCACAGGCGAAGATCGCGGCCTGCGTCTCCTTGCCGCCAAAGCCGCCCCCCATGCGCCGGCACTCCACGGTCACGTCCTTCGCACCACGACCGATTGCCTCGGCCGCCTTGAGCTGAACTTCTCCCGGGTGCTGGGTCGAACTGTAGAGACGCAAGGTGCCGTCCTCGAGCGGTATCGCGTAGGCGACCTGTCCTTCGAGATAGAACTGTTCCTGCGCACCGGTGCGAAGCTTGCCTTCCAGCTTGCGCGGTGCCGTGGCCAGTGCCCCCGCGGGATCGCCGCGTTCCATGATGAGCGGCGGAAGCACCCAGGACTGCGCAGCGAGCGCCTCGTCCACGGTGAGCAACGCCGGAAGTTCCTCGTAATCCACGACGCCAAGCCGCGCGGCGCGCCTGGCCTCATCCACGGTGCGTGCCAACACCAGGAACATCGGCTGGCCGACATACTGGACAAGCCCGTCGGCAAGAATCGGATCGTCGTGCAGCACCGGCGAACAGTTGTTCTCGCCGGGAATGTCGGATGCCGTGAGAACCGCGACCACGCCGGGTGAGCGTCGCACCGCATCGAGATCCATGGTCAGCACGCGTGCGTGCGCGCTCGCGGACAGGCCGAAGGCGGCGTGCAGCGTGCCATGCGCCTCCAGAATATCGTCGATATAGGTGGCCTCGCCTGCGACATGCAGATACGCGCTGTCGTGGCGGACGGAGGCGCCCGCGCCGCCACTTATCGGAGCGCCGGCGCCGCCTTGTATCGAAGCGCCTGCGCCGCCCTCGATCCGGTCCGGAGAGTTCATGAAAGCTCTCCGATGTGCCCAACCTGCGTCGGCATTGGGTTCGCCACAGCCTCGCCGCTGGTCTCGAGAAAAAAGCGTCGCAGCAGATTCTCCGCGACGACGCGGCGGTACTCGGCGCTCGCACGCATGTCGGCGATGGGCGCAAAGTCTGAAGACAGCAATGCGACCGCCGCATCCAGCGTGGTGCGCGTCCAATCCCGGCCTTCGAGCGCACGCTCGCAGGCCACGGCGCGTTTGGGCGTCGCCGCCATGCCGCCGAACGCAACTCGCGCCTGCCTGATCCGATTTCTGTCGAGAACGACAGAGAACGCGGCAAGCACCGCGGAAATGTCCTGGTCGAAGCGCTTGGAAATCTTGTACGCACGGAAACGCTGACCCGGTACCGCGATCGGCACGCGCACGCGCTCGACGAACTCGCCCGGCAAGAGCGCGGTCTTCTGGTAATCGATGTAAAAGTCCTCGAGCGCGATTTCGCGCGTCGCCGCGCCCCACCTCAGCACGATGCTCGTCCCGAGCACCATGAGGCAGGGCATCGAATCGCCGATCGGCGATCCGTTGGCAATATTGCCGGCGAGCGTCCCTGAGTTGCGAATCGGCGGCGAGGCGAACCGCCGCGCCACGTCGCCAAGATCGGGATGGTGGGCAAGAATCGCCGGAAATGCGTCGCTCAGGGCAACCGCGGCCCCGATCTCAAGATGCGTCTCTGAGGTGCGAATGATCTTCAGCGCTTCGATCTCGCCCAGATAGAGAACATCCCCCAGATCGCGATACTGCTTGGTCACCCAGAGGCCGACGTCCGTACCCCCGGCAAGCATCCGCGCCTCGGGGTGATCGACCCTGAGTTGTGCGAGTTCCTCTACGCTTCTCGGCGCCCAGAAACGCCTGCCACGGTGCTCGTATTCGAGGCCGCTATCGCGGCGTATCGAACGGATCCGGCTCAGCAGATCGGACTCCGACAGTCGCGCGACGACCGAACTTCTGCCACAGGGGGCCTGCACCCAGTCGGCTTCGGCCTCCGCGAGCGCCGCGCCGCGCACGTACATGTCCGACGCGGCATCGACAATCGGCCGATAACCGGTGCAGCGGCACAGGTTGCCGGAAAGTGCATCCTCGATCTGCGCGCGCGAAGGCGATGCCTGGTTCTTGTAGAGCGCAAACAGCGACATGACGAAGCCCGGGGTACAGAATCCGCATTGCGAGCCGTGACCCTCGGCCAGGGCCGCCTGCGCCGGGTGCAACTCGCCTGATCCGGATTTCAGGCTCTCCACCGTGAACAAGGCCTTGCCGTCGAGTGTCGGCAGAAACTGGATGCAGGCGTTGACAGACCGGCAGCGCAGACGGCCGTCGCGCTCCTCGGCGATGACGACCGTGCAGGCACCGCAATCGCCCTCGGCGCACCCTTCCTTGGTTCCGGTGCGGTTAAGGTCTTCGCGAAGATGCTGCAGAACGGTGCGGTCCGCCGGCACACCCGCGACTTCATGCACCTGGCCGTCGAGCACAAAACGAATCACACCGCCCGAGCCGGACGACGGTTGCGCTCCTGAATTGACCGTTGAAGCCATGGATCCCCTGATTGTCGAATCCGCACGCCTGCTGATTCCTCCGGTCGGAATCCGATCCGGGACGCATGAGCGCGAAAGAGTAATGGAAGCCTATAACAGAATTTCACGCCGTGAACCGCTGCACCGCAAGAACCTCGCGATGCTCCGTTCCGGGGCGTCGATGCCTGATAGTT
>CANIEV010000047.1 GCA_947466535.1 Betaproteobacteria bacterium | reverse complement strand
TTCGCGCCGTCGTGAATTCTGCCGACGTAATCGTCCACCGGTTCGCGCGACGAAATCGGGTCCGCGGGATCGTGGCCGGCGATCTGCGCGAGCAGGATCGCGCAGTCCTCAGCGGTCTGCGCGATCGGGCCGACGGTGTCGAGCGTGTGCGAGAGCGGCATCACGCCCGCACGACTGACACGGCCCCAGGTCACCTTGAGCCCGGTGACGCCGCAAGCGCCGGCGGGCGCGCGCACCGAGCCGCCGGTGTCCGAGCCGAGCGCACCGAACACAAGGCGCGCCGCCACCGCCGCACCCGAGCCGCTGGACGATCCGCCGGGCAAGTGATCCGTGTTCCACGGGTTGCGGCAATGACCGAAGCTGTCGTTGTGCCCTGTCGGCCCGTAGGCGAACTCCGCCATGTTGAGCGTGCCGAGCGTGAGCGCACCCGCCAAGTCCAGTTTCGCAAGCGCGCTGGACGTGGTGTCGGCGCGCCATTCGCGTCGCAGCGCAGAACCGCAAGTGGCGATCCGCCCGGCACGGTAGAACATGTCCTTGTGCGCAAGCGGCGCACCGGCAAGCGCCCCCGCTGTATTGACCTTGTCTGCCGCCGCGAGCGCGTCGTCCGTTTCGATCGCGATGAAGGCGTTGATCGCCGGCTGCCAGTCGCGGATGCGTGCAAGGCAGGCTTCCGTCGCCTCGCGCGGCGAGAGCTTTTCCCCGCGCAGGGCCGCGAGCAGGCTTGCGAGCGTGTATTGCTCGATCACCGGGTGCTCCCGAGCGTGTTGATCGCGACAAGAAAGCCGGGCGATTCGCAATCCAGCGGCAGCGTCCGTGCCTGCGCCGTGACAGTGGCGAGCTGTGCGTTCAGGCCCGGCGCGAGCTTTGCGCCGCGCCCGGGCGCGGCATTCACCGCCGCGCTTGCGAGCATGGAATCGACCGCTTCGGGCGAAAGTGGCGTTAAGAGCGGAGACGGGTTCATGGGCAGTCGTGATTCGCAGGAAAGAAAGCTCTCGGATCGCAATGATACCGAGGCCAGGGTCCGTGTTCGGCTACGTCGCAGAATGCCCCGTTTCACCGCGGGAAAGTTACGCTATTGATGTACTTGGAGCGGTATAGAATCCTTCGGCACACCGTCGTTTTTGTCTCCCACCCACTGAACAGGATTCCGACATGAAACGAGCCCTATTCGCCGTTGCTGCCGCCGCCCTTGCCACCCTGTCGGGTGCGCTGTTCTCCCTGCCCGCGCTCGCGCTCAGTCCCCGCCCCGCCCCGCTTGCCGCGCCGGTGACGCTCACCGTCGGCTACCAGAAGGTCGGCCACCTCGCGCCCATGACCCTGATCGCCGACGACCTGAAGAAGATGAACATCGAGCTCAAGCTGGTGGAGTTCGTGCGCTACGCCGATGCCCGCACCGCACTGCTCGCCAATTCGCTCGACATGGCCACCGTCGGCCCCGCCGACCTCGCGATCGCGCTCGCGCAAGGCTCGCGCAGCATGGTCGGCCTGATGGGCGTGGGCAGTTCACCGAAATACGTGATCGGCCGCAAGGGTGTGTCGCTCGAGAACTGGAACGACATCCGCGGCAAGAAGATCGCGATCGCGCCAGGCTCCGCGGTCTGGTTCCAGTTCGCCGCCACGCTGTCGGAGAAGAACGTCCCCTACAACAGCTTCACCGCGGTGAACGTGCAGGGCGGCGGCGCCAACTTCGACCAGGCGCTCAAGCGCGGCGACGTGGATGCGATCGTCACCTGGGAGCCGTTCGAGTCGATTCCGGTGATCGAAGGCTACGGCTACTTCGCTAAGAACCTTGAATACGGCCAGTCGAAGTCGGTGGGCGCGGAACTCGGCCTGCTGGCGGCCAACCGCGTCACTGCCACCGCACGGCGCGATGTGGTGCAGCGTTTCGTCTGGGCGTATGTCAGCTCGATGGAAAGCCTTGCCGCTTCGCCGCAGAAATTCGCCGAAGCCTATGCGCAGTTCACCGGCCTGCCGCTTGAGACCTCGCGTGAAGCCGCCAAGCCGATCAAGCTCGGCGGCGTGGTGGATCTGGAGCAGGTGAAGCGCCAGGCCGCCGCGTTCCACAAGCTTGGCGTGATCCAGAAGGACGTGTCGGGCGAGATCGCCGCGTTCTGGGACAACTCCTTCCTCACTACTGCACGGGGCAAGTGAGCGATACGCCTCCTGCGGCCGGCGCTGCACTTCGCACCGCACCGCCGGCCGCCTCGATCTGGCATCGCTTTTCGCTCGGCTGGATCCTGCCCGCGCTCGCGCTCGGCCTCTGGCAGATCGCAGGGGGCGAGGACGGCTCGCTGTTCCAGGGCATCGTTCCCACGCCCGGGCGGGTGATCAGCGCCTGGAACCTCTGGGCCTTCGGTCCGGCGGGCATGGGCCTGAACCCCTACTCCGGCACCTGGTGGTCCAACACCGTGTTCTCCACCCAGCGCGTGGCGCAGGGCTTTGGCCTCGCGATCGCGATTGGCGTGCCGCTGGGCATACTTATCGGCTGGAGCCGGCTCACCGCGCGGCTGTTCGATCCGTCGATCCAGTGGCTGCGGCCGATCCCTATCACCGCCTGGCTGCCGTTCTCGATCGCGCTCTTCGGCATCAAGGATTTCGGCGCGGTGTTCCTGATCGCGCTCGGCGCCTTTTACCCGATCGTCGTCAACACCACACAGGGCGCGCGCGACGTGGACCGCAACTGGGTGCGTGCCGCGCTGATGATGGGCGCAAGCCCGCGCCACCTGCTGTTTCGCGTGGCGCTGCCCGCCGCCCTGCCCTCGGTGTTCACCGGGCTTCGGGTGGGCCTCGGCATCGCCTGGACCGCGGTGATCGTCTCCGAAATGGTCGCGGTGAAATCCGGCCTTGGCTATGTGCTCTGGGATGCGTACTACGTCGGCCGCATGGACGTTGTGATCGCCGACATGGTGTCGATCGGGCTGCTCGGCTACATCAGTGACCGGCTGATCGTGTTCATCGAGCACCGCATGCTCGCCTGGCGCCGGATGCAGAGCCACTGATGTCCGCGATCTCTCTCAAGGGCGTCGACAAGGTCTATCACGGACGCAACCCGGTGGAGGCGCTGCGCGGCATCGACCTGGAGATCGCCGACGGCGAATTCGCCGCCCTGCTCGGACCCTCGGGCTGCGGCAAGTCCACGCTGCTCAACCTGCTCGCAGGGTTCGAGGCGCACACCGGCGGCATGCTCACCGTCTACGGTGATCCGGTGACCAAGCCGGGACCGGAGCGCGGCGTGGTGTTTCAGGAAGCGGCGCTGTTTCCGTGGCTGAGCGTCTGGCAGAACGTGATCTTCGGCCCGCAGGTGCAGGGGCTGTCCCCTGACGACTACGAGCCGCGTGCACGCGAGACGCTGCGTCTGGTCGGGCTGGATACCTTCCGTGACCATCTGCCGGTGCAGCTCTCCGGCGGCATGCGCCAGCGGGTGGGCATCGCGCGGGTCCTGGTGATGGGGCCCAAGCTCTTGCTGATGGACGAGCCTTTCGGCGCGCTCGATGCGCAGACGCGGCTGTCGATGCAACAGCTGCTGCTCGATGTCTGGCAGAAACTGAAAAAGACGGTGCTCTTCGTCACCCACGACATCGACGAGGCGATCCTGCTCGCCGACACGATCTACGTGATGTCGCCGCGCCCGGGGCGCATCCACTCGCGCTACAAGGTGGACATGGAACGCCCGCGCAGCCTCGACACGCTCACCGATGCGCGTTTCACCGCGCTCAAGCGCGAGGTGATGCACCAGATCCGCCACGACATCGCGGGACAGCCCGAGCACTGAAGGTTTCAGGCGCCGCGTCGCTTAAGGAAGCTCTGATCAAGTCCCAATGGTGAAACGAATCGAACAGAGCAACCCTCTGGAGTCGGGGATATACAAGGGGGCGATGCCCCCTTGTTCAGATATTCCTTAAAATCGCAGGGCTTCATCCTTATTCCGACTGGATTTCCATGTCACCCCAGGAATTGCAGGACATCCGCGACGCGGTTGCAAAACTCTGCGCCACCTTCCCGATGGAGTACTGGCGCGAGCTCGACCGTGAGCGCCGCTACCCCACCGACTTCGTGCGCGCGCTCACCGAAGCGGGCTACCTCTCCTGCCTGATTCCGGAGGAGTACGGCGGCTCGGGGCTGGGCCTGTCCACCGCCGCGGCGATCCTGCAGGAAGTGCAGCGCAGCGGCGCAAACGGAGCGGCCTGCCACGCGCAGATGTACATCATGGGCACGCTGCTTCGCCACGGCTCGCCCGCGCAGAAGGCGATGTACCTGCCGAAGATCGCCCGCGGCGAGCTGCGGCTGCAGGCCTTCGGCGTGACCGAGCCCACTGCCGGCACCGACACCACCTCGATCCGCACCACCGCTGTGAAGAAGGGCGACAAGTACATCGTCAACGGCCAGAAGGTGTGGACCTCGCGCGCCGAGCATTCCGACCTGATGCTGCTGCTTGCGCGCACCACACCGAAGGACGAGACGACCAAGAAGAGCGAAGGCATGTCTGTTTTCATCGTCGACATGAAAAAGGCGCTCGATCGCGGACTTACGATTCGCCCGATCCGCACCATGATCAACCACGCCACCACCGAAGTCTTCTTCGACAACATGGAAGTCCCGGCGGAGAACCTGGTGGGCGAGGAAGGCCGCGGCTTTCGCTATATCCTCGATGGCATGAACGCCGAGCGCATCCTGATCGCCGCCGAGTGCATCGGCGATGCGCGCTGGTTCATCGAGAAGGCTACCGGCTACGCCAACGAACGCCGCGTCTTCGGCCGCGCGATCGGCCAGAACCAGGGCGTGCAGTTCCCGATCGCCCGCGCCTACATGGCCACCGAGGCCGCATCCCTGATGGTGGAACACGCCGCCGCGCTGTACGAATCCGGCCAGCCCTGCGGCAAGGAGGCGAACATGGCCAAGCAGCTCGCCGCCGAAGCGTCCTTCCAGGCGGGAGACACCTGTCTGCAGACCCACGGCGGTTTCGGTTTTGCCGAGGAATACGACGTGGAACGCAAGTGGCGCGAGACGCGGCTCTACCAGATCGCGCCGATATCGACCAACCTCGTTCTGTCTTACATCGCGGAACACGTGCTCGGATTGCCGCGGTCGTACTGAATGAAAAGACATATTCATTGAAACCGCAGATGAACGCGGATGATCCCAGATAAGGGCAAACACGAAATCATGGACGTCAGCCAATACCAGCCCTGGGTGGGCCGCTCCGAAGTCTGCACCGACATTGCCGCGCCCGAACACTACCGCGCGTGGCTGTCGACCCTCGACTACAAGGACCTCACGGTGAAGGACGGCGTGCCGATGCCGCCGCTTGCGCACCTGATCTTCAACAAGGCAATCGTGCAGGTGTCGGAAGTCGGCCGCGACGGACATCCCAAGCGCGGGGATTTTTTGCCGCCGGTAGCCCTGCCGCGACGCATGTGGGCGGGAAGCAAGTTCGAATTCCGCGCGCCGCTGCGCGTGGGCGACAAGCTCGCGAAGCGTTCCGAAGTGGTGTCGGTGCAGGCGAAGACCGGCTCCACCGGCCAGCTGGTGTTCCTCGTATTGCGCCACACCACCACCAGCCAGTCGGGCGGCGAGGTGATGGAAGAACAGACGGTGGTGTACCGCGATGATCCGAAGCCGGCGGCAGCGGGCGAAGCGCCAAAGCCCGCCTCTGCGGGCGCTCCCTCTAATTCGGCTCGCGCGCCCGCGCCGATGCCCGCTGCCGACTTCTCGCGCGGCGTGACGCCGAACGAGCTGATGCTGTTCCGTTACTCCGCTCTCACCTTCAACGGGCATCGCATTCACTACGACTCGCCGTACGCGAAGGAGGTGGAGGGCTACCCCGGTCTCGTGGTGCACGGGCCGCTGCTCGCGACGCTGATGGTGGATCTCGTGGCACGCGAGTTGCCTTCGGAGAAAGTCGAGGCCTTCGAATTCACCGCGCGTCAGGCGGTGACGCTGCCGACGTCCATCACCGTCAATGGCAAGCGCGAAGGCAAGTCGGTGTCGCTCTGGATAGAGAACAAGGGCGCCGCCGCCGTGACCGGGAAAGTGACGCTCCGCTAAGGCGTCGCAGCCGCATTCGTTTCAGGAGCCATCATGTCGACCACTCATCGCATCGCCGTCGTGCTAGCACTCGTATCCGTCAGCGCGGGCAGCGCGCTCGCTCAAGCCTGGCCGCAGCGGCCGGTGCGAGTGGTCGTGCCTTTCGCCGCCGGCGGCAACACCGACCAGCAGGCGCGCATCGCATCCGAACGGCTCAGCGCCGCACTCGGCCAGCAGTTCCTGGTCGAGAACCGGCTCGGCGCGGGTGGCGCGATCGCGGCGGAGTTCGTTGCGCGCTCTACCGCCGACGGCTACACGCTGTTCTTCGGTGCGACGCCGCCGATCTCGGTGGTTCCGCTGGTGCAGAAAGTAGGTTACGACGCGCTGAAGGATTTCGCGCCGGTGTCGATCGTCGGCACCAATCCGTTTGTGCTCGGCATCACCGCGTCGATCCCCGCGAAGACGGTGAAGGAATTCGTCGACTACGTGAAGGCACGGCCGAACCAGATCAACTACTCCTCCGGCGGCACCGGCAGCATCGGCCACCTGTCGGGCGCGCTGTTCGCGCAGCGCGCCGGCCTTGCAATGACCCACATCCCCTACAAGGGCGGCGGCCCGGCGGTGGCGGATCTGGTCGCAGGCCAGGTGCAGATGTACTTTGGCAACGCGGCGGAACTCATCCAGCATTCGAAAAGCGGCAAGATCACCCTGCTTGGCGTGTCGAGCGAACGCAGGTTTCCGCAGCTGCCCGATCTGCAGCCGATCGCCGAGCTCTACCCCGGCTTTCGCACCATCACCTGGAACGGTTATCTCGCACCCGCGGCCACGCCGCGCGAGATCGTCGATCGCCTGGCCACCGAGATCGCGAAAGCGGTGCGCGAACCCGCCACCGCCGCGCGGCTGGTGTCGATCGGCGTGGACCCGGTGGGCAACACGCCCGCCGAATTCGCAGAACTCATCCGCAACGACGGCGCTCTCTGGCGGTCCGCGGTCCAGGCCGCGGGCATAAAGCCGGAATAAGCTTTGGCGGAATAGATTCAACAAGGAAATGCGATGAACGCTCCCGTACGACGCTGGCCTGCCGGCACCACCGACGCACTCGCCACCCGCGCCAAGATCGCGGTGGTGGTGCCTTCCACCAACACCGTGGTGCAGCCGGAGTACGACGCGATGCGCCCGGCCGGCGTGACCAACCACATCACGCGCATGATCCTGCCGCCCCGGCCCTACGAGGACATGAACGTCTACAAGAAGGCGCTCGAGACCGAGGAAGGCCTGCTCGACGCGGCGCTGGACCTGGTGCTGGTGTGCGAGCCGCACGTGGTGGCGCACGGGCATTCGATCCATTCCTTCCGCGGCGGCGTGGAACGCGCGCACGAGGAGGTGCGAAAACTCGAGGCGTACTGCGAGCGGCCGTTCATCACGCCATCGATCGGCGTGCTGAAAGGACTCGAAGCAATCGGCAAACCGAAACGCCTTGGCATTCTCACGCCCTACTTCGGCCCCGCGGGCGAGATGGTGGCGAACTTCTTCCGCTCGGCAGGTTATGAGGCCACGCGCGTGGTGAACATGGAAGCCAGGGGCCCGACCAACGTGGCGAAGATAACGTTTGACACGATCCGCGCCGCCTTCGACCAGCTCGATGCGCCCGAGGTGGAAGCCTTTGTTCACGTAGGCACCGCGCTTTGCGTCTCCGGCCTCACCGCCGAGATCGAACGGACGCACGGCAAGCCGCTGATCGGAGTGAACGTCGCCACCTACTGGGCGGCGCTGCGCGCGGCCGGCGTGAACGACGCACTGCCCGGCTTCGGCCTGCTGGCGGAGAAGTATTGAATCCCTTTCGGTTGGCGCGATGAACACTACGGCGGCAAGCGTGGCTGCAATGCGGCCGGCTCTGCTGCGCCTGTTTTCGATCACCGGGCTGGTGGCGGTGAGCAGCATGTACTACCACCAGGCGATGCTGGCGGTGCTCGCCAACGAACTCTCGATCCCGCCCGAGCGCGTCGGCTGGATACCGACTGCCACCTGGTCGGGTTACGCGCTTGGCATCCTGCTCTTCGTGCCGCTCGGCGACCGGCTGGAACTTCGCCGCATCACGCTTGCGAAACTCGCCTGCCTCGCCTGCGCGCTGCTCGCCGCCGCGACCGCGCCGAACTACTACGTTCTGATCGCGGCGAGCGTGTTCATCGGCCTGTTCACGTCGGTCGTGCAGGACATCGTCCCCTACGGCGCGCACCTCGCCGCACCCGAGGAACGAACGCATGTGATCGCCACCATCAGCAGCGGCATCCTGCTTGGCAACCTGCTTGGCCGGCTCGCGGGTGGCGTGGTGGCGGACTTCGTCTCCTGGCGCGCGACCTTTGCCTGCGCCGCGCTCGGCATCCTCATCCTGTGGCCGGTGCTGCGCGCGAAACTGCCGGAGCGCCCGCCCACGTCGAAGCTTGGCTACTTCGCGCTCGTCGCGTCCATCCTCGGTCTTGCGCGCCGATACCCCGCGCTGGTGCGTGCCTCGGTGACGCAGATGTCGCTGTTCGCCGCCTACGGCGCGCTCTGGGCAACCGTCGCGCGGATGTTCGAGAGCGATCTCGGCCTCGCGGCTAGCGCCACCGGCCTGCTCGGTATCCCCGCCTCGATCGGCGCCTTCGTGCTCCCGCATATCGCGAAAATGGTACCGCGCTACGGCAAGCGGCCGCTGATGGCGGTGGGCATCGTGCTCACCATGCTGCCCTTCCTCGCGATGGGGCTGTTCGGCGTGTCGCTCGCGGGCGTGATCGTCGCGGTGATGGTGATGGACATCGGGCTTCGCTTCTGCCTTGCCCCGGTGCAGGCAATCATCTTCTCGCTCGAACCCGGCGCGCACAGCCGCATCAACACCTTCTACATCACCACGCTGTTCGCGGGTCAGTCGGTGGGATCGTTCGCCGCGAGCGCCGCGTGGCTCGCCGGCGGGTGGGAAGCGGTGTGCTTCACCGCCGCAGGCATCACGCTGGTCGGGGCGGTGGTGCAGACGATCTGGAAAGACTAGCCGACAGATCGTTTGCTAAATTTGGCAACCAATTTTGCTACTTTGCCGCGTCGATAGGACGTCTATAAAATATAAAGTTGAACTTTACTTCTAGAAATCCTTGAATTTCGGCGCGCGCTTTTCCTTCAGCGCAGCAAGCCCTTCCTTCAGGTCGGGCGACGCGACGCTTGCCTCGTAGTCGCGCAGGATCGCCTCGTAGTCGAACTCCCCGCTCGCCAGCCGGTTGAGATGGCCCTTCATCGCGTTGATCACCGGCGCGTTGCCGCAGAGCGTGGCAGCGAGCGCGTCGGTGCGCGCAACAAGCTCCGCGGGCGCCACAAGCTCATCGAGGTAGCCGACGCGCAGCATTTCCTCGCACGGAATAGCCTCGCCGATCAGAAACACCCGCTTGGCCGCAGCCACCCCGATCCGCTCGACAAAGCGCCGCATTCCGGTGGGGTAGTAGTGCAGGCCGATCTTCGCTGCCGGCACCACCATGCGCGAACCGGTGACGCCGATTCGGAAATCGCAGGCAAGCGCGAGGTCGGTGCCGCCACCGTAGACGCTGCCGTTCAGCGCGCAGATCGTCGGGATGCGCAGCGCCTCGATACGGTCGATCACCTGCTCGAGCGTCGAATCGTCCTTCGAGGATTCGGTCTTCATCTCGGTGAGCGCGCCGAGCGTGTAACCCGAGCAGAAGGATTTCTCGCCGGTGCCGGTGAGGACGAAGACGCGAAGCGAAGGGTCGGACTCCACCGTCGCGACATGATCGCGAAGGATGTTGAGATCCGTCGGGTCGAGACGGTTGTGCTCGCGCGGCCGGTTGAGGCGAAGGGTGGCGCGGGGGCCGGAGACTGTGAGAAGCGGGGAAGAAGCCTCGCTCGCGGTGTTGTTTGTAATGTCGTTCATGGCGGCTGGATTGTAAGGCCTGCCATGGGTGCAAACCGGAGACCGTCAGCCGGGGCCTGTCCCCGGCTGACAACGAAGTCAGATCTTGAACAACCTTTGCGCGTTCAGTCCGCGCACCTTGTCGCGCACGCCGTTACGCAGCGCATCCACCCGCGCGAGGCAGCCGACCGGGTCGCCGCCGTTGTGCGGGTAGTCGGAGCCGTACATGATGTTGTCGGTGCCAAAGACCGACACCGCCATCTCCAGCGCATCCTGCCGGTAGACCACCGCGTCGGCGTAGACACGGCGCAACACGTCGCGCGGCGGCTCGGGCGTGTTCTCGCGCGAATCCGGCATCTTGTCCCAGCACATGTCCATGCGGCCGGCGAGGAACGGAAGTGCACCGCCGCCGTGCGAGGCAATGATCTTCAGCCTCGTATGCCGATCGAGAAAGCCGTCGAACACCATGCGCGCGACCGCGAGCGTGGTGTCGAAGGGAAACCCGATCGCGGGAGTGAGACGGTATTTCTTCAGACCAAGCGCATCAGCACCGGGGGGGCTGCAGGGATGCACCAGCACCGGAAGTTCGAGTTTGTCGATCGCCGCCCAGATCGGCTCGAATTGCGGATCGGTCAAGTGCTCGCCATGAATGTTGGCCATCACCATCACGCCCACCGCGCCGTTCTTCACCGCGCGGCGCAACTCCGTGACCGCCGCCTTCGGGTATTGCCACGGCAGCGAGGCGAACCAGCGGATACGGCCGCGATGGCTGCGCTGCGCGCTGGCAAAATCGTCGTTGATCGCGCGCGCGGCGGCGGCGCTCACCTTCTCGCCGCCCCAGTACACGCTCGGCGTGGTGAGTGACACGATGGCGACGTCAACGCGCGCAAGGTCCATGTTCCGGATGCGCGCTTCCCAGTCGAACATTCCCGGCAACAGGGTGAAAAACGGCGCGCCGCGGAACGAGATCGTGCCCGTGTCACCCGGCAGTCGTTTTACCGCGTAGTCCGGACCTCCGAATTTTTCGATGCTTTCAAGCCATTCGTGGGACAGCATGTGGGTGTGGACGTCGATTGCGGGGACCAAGCGATTCTCCTGACTCTGGATGGATGGGTGATGCGTCTATTCGGGCTGGATGCCGAGATCGCGGGCGAGCTTCGCCCAGACCGGGCGCTCGGCGCGGATGAATTCACCCAGCGCGGCGGGCGAGCCGCCGGAGGGAAAGGCGCCGAACTCGACCAGCCGGGCGGCCACCTCCGGCACCCGGATGATCGCGTTCACGTCGCGATTGATACGCTCGATCGCCTCCGCAGGCGTCCCCATGGGCGCGACGATGCCGAACCAGCCGCCGACCTCGAATCCGGGAACGGTTTCAGCGACGGTGGGAATGTTTTCATGGCCGGGCAGGCGCTCGCGCGATGTGGTCGCGATCGCACGCAGCTTCCCTGCCCGGGCGAGAGTCGCCATGGTGGCAACCCCGCCGATGGTCACCGCGTTCTCGCCGCTGACCACCGAGGCGACTGCATCGGTGGCGCCTTTGTAGGGCACGACGTACAGGCGAATGCCGGAGGCGGAGGCAAGCAGCTCGCCCGCAAGATGCACCGCGGTGTTGCGCGCTAGCACCGCGATGTTGATCTTGTCCGGCTGCGCACGGGCGCGCTTGACCAGATCGGGGAAGCTCTCGATTCCGGACCCGGGATGAACGGCAACCATGAAGGGCGTCGTCACCACCGCCACGACGGGAACCAGATCCCGATCCGCGTCGAACTGGGGATTGCGGAACAGAACCGGTGTAAGCGTCAGTACAGAGGCCGGCACGAAGCCCATCGTGTAGCCGTCCGGTGCCGAGCGCACCAGCGCATTCATGCCGACGATGCCGCCCGCGCCCGCACGATTGTCGACGACGATCTGCTGACCGAGGGTTACGCGAAGCCTGTCGGCGATCAGGCGCGCGGTGATGTCGGTGAGGGTGCCTGCGGTGATCGGGACGATCAGCCGGACCGGACGTGCCGGCCAGGACTGCGCGTGCGCAGTGGTCGCAAGCATCAGCGGGGGCGCCAGCACGCAGGCAATTGCCATCGACGCGCGTGTTGCACGCCGCGCAAGCGCCACCCACCAGAACAGCGTTCCAGAACGAATCATTACCCCTCCTCCAAGACGGGTCAGGTCCGCATCATAGACGGCCGTGCCAACTCGTGTCGATTCCCGCCTTGGGGACACGTCGTAAAAAAGAACGCCCGCATTGCGCGGGCGTTTCGTGATTCGTGCAGCGTCTCCGACTCGGTGACGCTCAGCTTCCCTCGGGCACCGGCACGAATACTTTGTCCAGCGGCATGATCTTGTCGGCAAGGCCCTGCTGGTACAGGTACAGGGTCAATGCCTCGAGCGTCGCGCGGTTGGCCTCGACGCCATAGGGCCACGGATCGGCACCCATCGCGGCCTTGCGTTCCTCGAGGTGCGCGGGCAGCCAGGGCAGCATGCTGCGCAGCGCGCCGGTGTAGTCCATTTTTTTGAGCGCGAGATGCTTGGACTCGCAAAGCGCGCGGTAGAGACTGCCCGCCACTTCCGGGTTCTTTTCGTAGATCGCCTTGCGGATGGCAACGAGGTGCATGATCGGAAAAATCTTCGTGCGCTTGAAGTAGTCCTTCTCCACCTCAACGAAGTTCGGAAACAGCCGCGCGATGTTCGGGTCGTCGCCGAACCCTTCGGGCATGGTCGCACCGGCGAGCGCGTCGATCTCGCCCGAGGACAGCATCTCGGAGAGCGACTTGCCGCCGGTGTTGTTGACGATGCTCACCTTTTTCAAAAGCGGTGGCACCGTCGGGCTGCCGTGAGCGCCAGCCTTTTCGATTGCGCCCTGCACCCAGGTGATGCTGTCCAGGTCCACGCCGTATTCGTTCTGCAACAGGCCGCGGATGAACACCGCCGCGGTCATGGTGTAGAGCGCCACGCCCACGCGCTTGCCTTCGA
Source organism: Betaproteobacteria bacterium (assembly GCA_947466535.1). Taxonomy (GTDB): domain Bacteria; phylum Pseudomonadota; class Gammaproteobacteria; order Burkholderiales; family SG8-39; genus CAMBSA01. The sequence continues at coordinate 14,100 of CANIEV010000047.1, read as the reverse complement.
GGTCCTTGGGCGACTTGATGCCTTTTTTCGTGTTGATGGTGATGAAGCTGTGGCGGAACACCCGCGACATGAAGGCGGGGATCGCAACGAAGGGGCTGGTGCCGGCCGAAAGACCGGAGATAAATTCCGAGCTAGACATCTCGGCGGCGTCGTATTCCTGGCGCGCGCCCATCTTGTCGAAGATCTCGCGCGGGTTGTCATTGCCGATGAATTCGAAGTCAATGCCTTCGGGCTTTACTTCGCCGGAATACAGCGGGATCACGCGGTCGTACAGGCCGCAGCCGAAGCGGAGTTTGGGCAGTGTCATGGTGGTTTTCTTTCAGTGGCCGGGCGCTGGCACGGCGGGGTGGAACACAGGCAAGGCCGCCACTTTCGCCATTCGCACCGATGGCGTCAAGATGGATTCCGCAGTCAATATGCCGGCGGGACCGAGGCCTTGTGGTGAACAGTCAACGAGCGACCTTGAGATGCTCCATCGCTCGTACCGCGAGTCTGCGTCGATCTCGTGCGCAAGCGATGACGCCGCCGGAGATGCTGCACGTCAGGCAGGGGCGCCGCTAAGGCTGTGGCAGGGAAGGGGCGTCGGACATTGAGCCGCCCATTGTAAAATAAGGACTGTTTCAGTTCGATGAACCGGCGCGCTCGACTCCTGCCGCGACATCCTTCGATGCAACAACCACTCCGCCTCCCGCGGTAATGTCCAACCACGCCGTCTTTCGCGGCGATTGTTCCCGAGAAAACCATGCCAGGCCCGCTATCGCATATCCGTGTACTCGACCTGTCCCGCGTTCTTGCCGGTCCCTGGGCCGGTCAGAACCTCGCCGACCTCGGCGCCGAAGTGATCAAGGTGGAGCGTCCGAAGACCGGGGACGACTCGCGCGCCTACGGCCCGCCCTGGGTGAAGGACAAGGAGGGCCGCGACACGCGCGATTCGGCCTACTTTACGTCCGCCAACCGCGGCAAGAAGTCGATCACGCTCAACATCTCCAGGCCCGAGGGCCAGGCCATCGTGCGTGAACTGGCAAGGACATCGGATGTGCTGATCGAGAACTACAAGCACGGCGACCTTGACCGTTACGGTCTTGGCTTCAAGGATCTGTCGGCGCTCAATCCACGCCTGATCTATTGCTCGGTGACCGGCTTTGGCCAGACCGGCCCCTATGCCGAGCGGCCGGGCTACGACTTCATGATCCAGGGCATGGGCGGCATGATGAGCGTGACCGGCGAACCCGACGGTGCGCCGGGTGGCGGTCCGCAGCGCGCAGGCGTGCCGGTGGCGGACATCATCACCGGCATGTACGCCTCGATCGCGATCTGCGCGGCGATTGCGGGACGCGCGGAAACCGGGCTTGGCCAGCACCTGGACCTCGCACTGCTGGATTCGCAGATCGCGCTGCTCGCCTATCAGAACACCAATTACTTCTCGACCGGCACGCCGCCCAAGCGCATCGGGAACCTGCATCCGAACATCGTGCCCTACCAGCCGTTCAAGACATCGGACGGCGACGTGATCGTCGCCTGCGGCAACGACAACCTGTACAAGAAGCTCTGCGACATGCTCGGGCGGCCCGACCTTGCGACCGACCCGCGCTTTGCCAGCAACGGCAAGCGGGTGGAGAACCGCGTCGAGATGACGCGCGTGCTGCAGGAAATCTTCAGTACGAAGCCGACGCAGGAATGGGTGGCGGCACTGGAGGCCGCGGGCGTGGCCAACGGCCCGATCAACAACCTCGCGCAGGTGTTCGAGGAACCGCAGGTGAAGGCGCGCGGCGTGAAGATCGAACTCGATCACCCGGTGGCGGGAAAGATGCCGCTGGTGGCAAGCCCGATGCGCTTCTCCGGCACGCCGATCGAATACCGCAACGCGCCGCCGGTGCTCGGTCAGCACACCGACGAAGTGCTCGGCCGAGTCCTCGGCAAGAGCGAGGCCGAGATCGCGAAACTGAAGTCGGACGGGATCGTTTGAAAAACGGGACAGTCCCAGGGGACTGTCCCGTTATCAGGCAAGACGTTTCGTCAGGTAACGCCAGAGCCCCGACGCGAGCGGCCAGAACAGCAGCACCAGCGCAAGCCCGGTGAGGCAACTCACGAGCGTGCCGGAGAAGAAGATTGCCATCTCGCCCTGGGACATCTTCATCGAGTTGCGAAAGTTCTCCTCCGCCCGGTCGCCGAGCACCAGCGCGAGCACCAACGGCGCAAGCGGATAGTCGAGCTTCTTGAACATATAACCGAGCACGCCGAAGAACAGCATCAGCCAGACGTCGAACATCGAGTTGTGCACGGTGTAGGCACCGATTGCGCAGATCACCATGATCACCGGCGCGATGATCGAGAACGGGATGCGCAGGATCGCGGCGAACATCGGCACGCAGGTGAGCACGACTATCAGGCCCACGATGTTGCCGAGGTACATGCTCGCGATCAGGCCCCAGACGAAGTCTTTCTGCTCGGTGAAAAGCAGCGGGCCAGGCTGCAGGCCCCAGATCAGCAGGCCGCCGAGCAGCACCGCTGCGGTGGGCGAACCCGGAACGCCCAGGGTGAGCATCGGCAGCAGCGCGCTGGTGCCGGCGGCGTGCGCGGCGGTCTCGGGCGCCACCACGCCCTCGATCTTGCCGGTGCCGAAATCCTTGCCGTCCTTGGAAAACTTTCGCGCCACGCCGTAGCTCATGAAGGATGCCGGCGTCGCACCGCCGGGCACGATGCCCATGAAACAGCCGACCGCGGCGCTGCGAAGCGAGGTCGCCCAGTAGCGCGGCAGTTCCTTCCAGGTCTGTATCACCACCTTCATGTTCATGCGCCCGCTCGCCCCCTTGAACGCCAGGCCTTCCTCGAGCGTGATCAGGATCTCGCCTATGCCGAACAGCCCGATCACCGCGATCAGGAAATCGAAGCCCTTGAGCAGATCGGTGAACCCGAAGGTGAGCCGCAGCTGGCCGGTGACGCTGTCCAGTCCCACCGAGGCGAGCGCGAAGCCGAGCATCATCGAGGCGATGGTCTTGAAGGCCTGGCCGCCGCTCATGCCGACGAAGGCGCAGAAGGTGAGCAGGTACACCGCGAAGAATTCCGGTGGCCCGAACTCGAGCGCGAAGCGCGCCACAAGCGGCGAGAGGAAGGTGATCAGGATCACCGCCACCAGCGCGCCGAAGAACGACGAAGTGAACGCCGCGGTAAGCGCGTTGCCGGCGCGGCCCTGCTGCGCCATCGGGTAGCCGTCGAAGGTGGTGGCGACCGACCAGGGCTCGCCCGGAATGTTGAACAGGATCGAGGTGATCGCGCCGCCGAACAGCGCGCCCCAGTAGATGCAGGACAGCAGGATGATCGCCGAGGTGGCGCCGCCGGATTGCTGCGCCATGGTGAATGTGAGCGGCAGCAGGATCGCCACGCCGTTGGCGCCGCCGAGGCCGGGCAGCACGCCGATGATTACGCCGAGCACCACGCCCACCACCATCAGGAGCGTATTGAAGGGCGTGAGCGCAACCGCGAAGCCGTGCAGGAGGGACTGGATCTCTTCCATTTGTCGATTCCCTCAGTTGATGCCGAGCGCGGCTTCGAGCGGTCCCTTGGGCAGGGACACCTTGAACCAGACCTCGAACACGAGGAAGAAGAACACGCTGACCCCGACCGCAACCGCCCCGGATTTCAGGTAGCTGTAGTGGCCAAGGCGGCGCATGAAATAGGCGATGTACACGGTAGAGGCAAGGTAGATGCCGAGCCATGCGATCGTCGCGACATAGACCACGGTCGGGACAAGCACGGAGAGAATCGTCCTGAGCTGACCGCGCTCGACGAAGGACTTCCTGCCGGAGTCGATCGCGCGGCTCGCACGCACCAGAATGACGACGCTCGATATGCAGATCATCAGGCCGACGTAGAAGGGGAAGTAGCCCGCCTCCGGCCCGTCCTCCCCCCACTTTGCTCCAAGGCGGTGGCTGTCGACCGCCACCACGATGCCGGCGACGAGTAGCACCGCGGCCACGCCGATTTCGACGGCGCGCACCGATGCGGCCGACCTGCTCGCTTTTTCACTCATACGCGTAGTTCGCCCGGTCCGGACTGCGCATCCGGAACGGGCTCTCCCCCGTTTTTGTTCGTGTATCCGGATTACTTATTTTTTGGCGAGGAAGCCCGCCTCCTGCATGAGCTGCAGATGCCGCTTTTCTTCCTGCTCGACCCAGGTCTTGTAGTCGTCCCCGATCAGGGCCGTCTGGTTGAATGCGCCCTTTTCCATGAAGTCCTTCCACTCCGGCGAGGCGCGAACCTTCGTCAGCACGTCAACGTAGAAATTGCGCTGGTCCGGCGTGACGCCGCCCGCCATGAAGATGCCGCGCAGCATCACATACTCGACATCGAGGCCCGATTGCTTGCACACCGGGATGTCGGCCCAGGACTGGGTGTCGGTGACCTTGGTCTTGTAGGGCATGCGCTTTTCGTCGAACACGCACAGCGGGCGCAGTTTTCCGGCGCGCCACTGCGCCACCGCCTCGATCGGGTTGTTCACCGATGCGTCGATGTGCTTGCCCACGAGCTGCACCGCCACGTCGCCACCGCCACGGAACGAGATATAGGTGAGCTTGGCGCCGGACTGCTTCTCGAGCGCGACGGTGATGATCTGATCTTCCTGCTTGGAGCCGGTGCCGCCCATCCTGAACTTGCCCGGGCCAGCCTTTTTCGCCGCGTCGATGAATTCGGCGGCGGTCTTGTACGGCGTCTCGGCGTTCACCCAGAGCACGAACTGGTCGAGCGCCATCATCGACACCGGCGTCAGGTCCTTCCAGTTGAAGGGCACCCCGGTGGCCATCGGCGTGGTGAACAGGTTCGACAGAGTGATGACCAGCTTGTGCGGATCGCCCTTCGCGCCCTTGACCTCTAGAAAACCCTCGGCGCCGGCGCCGCCGCCCTTGTTGATCACCACCATCGACTGCTTCATCAGGCCGTGTTTCTTGATGATGCCGTCGATCAGTCGGGCCATCTGGTCCGCGCCACCACCGGTACCCGCGGGCACGATGAACTCGACCGTCTTGGTCGGCTCCCATGCGAAGGCGGCCGTCGATGCGAACCAGCCGAGCAACAGAAGGAAATGTCGGGACGCGACAACGAACCCGCTGCGGAATTGCCGGATATGCACGTGCTCCTCCTCGGAACGGAAGCCCGTCACTCAAAGCGCGAGCTTGCTGTTTTTAGGGTGTTTATACGCTTAACACGGGTAACTCTACTTGTTTCGCCTCGGTATAGTCAAAGAAAACTGCATCGGCGATTTGTGCAATGCAGGATGAAATCCGCGTTTGAGCACGCGGTGTCGCTTGCTTTCGGGCTGCGGTAAGACGCGATGAGCGCTCGTTGCGCGGCAACGCAGCTTCGCGGAGTAACTTACAGCGAGCTTCAGCGCGAGGGAATCTACCAACGCACCTCAGCGCGGGGGAGGGTAGCCAACGCACCTCAAGCGCGTAGGGGTCTTACCAACGCGCCTCAGCGCGTAGGGCCGCGCGTTCCACGTCCTCGTCCAGAAAGTAACCCTGGGCTTTGAGGGCTTCGGCGGCAGCGCGGACCTTTGCAACGTAGTCGGCGCGGTCGCGATAGCGCTCCTCGATCGACGGGCGTGGGTCGCGCTTGGCGAGGCGTTCTGCGCGGCCGGCGTGGAAAGGCACATGAAAGCCGTCGAGGTAGCAGAGCTCGCCCATGCCGCCCGCATCCGCCGCGCGCACGCCCCAACCAGTGGACGTACCAAAGGACACCGCGAGTTCCGGAACACGCACGCCGCCGAGTTCATTGCCGTCGCCATCTACCTGCGGGATCTTCACGCCGTAGACGCCTTTGTCGGTCTTGGGCAATCCGGAGCCGAGCACACCCTTGGCGAAGTCGGGGCCGTAGTCGAAGCGCTCGCGCGGGTTGGGGCCGATCGGCAGCGCGATGCCGGGCACCTTCGGGAAACGCCATGACTTCATGTCGGTGAGCGTGCCGCGGTCGATACGCGGATAAGCGCTCGGCGGCGGCGCGGTGCCGTCCTTCACCCAGCGATCGAGCCCGAGCAGGATGCTGCGCATCACCGGGCGCGGATCGACCTCGAGATTCGGCGGCAGCGCGCAGACGCCGCGCGGCATGGTGGCGAACTCGATGTGCTGGGTGCCGGAGAAGTGATACACGCGCACGTTCTCGGGCAGGGGCATGTCGCGCTTGCCGAGCGGGTCGGTGGTGACAAGCGAGTTGCCTGCCTGCCAGTACTCCACCGAACTTATCGTGTGGGCGATCTTCGGGCAGTTGTTACGCACTTGGCAGGCGGCGAGCAGGCCGTCCTCGCGTCCGGTGAACGGGTCCCTCTGCTTGCCGTACGCGAACGGAAAGCCGGTGTCCGGGAAACCGCGGAAGCCGTAGCCGGTGGTCGAGGCGCGATAGGTCTGCGCATAGCGCTGGTTGAGATAGCTCATCGCCGCAGCAATGTGCGGGTTGATGCCATCGAACACGCGCCGGCCGGATTCGTCGTCGTTGAAACCGCGATGCAGGAAGTCCCGCAGGTAACGACCGCTCTGCGACTGGCCGCTTGCAAGCGTAAAACGCGACGCCGGCTTGCCTCCGGCGGCAAGCGGATTCTGTTCACCGCCTTCGTTGCGCAGGAAGGCGACCAGATCACGCGTCGCCGCAAAGCCGATCCCGGTCACCGGCGGATTCGCCACCGGATAGGTGAGCTGATGCAGCACGCCGATCGGGAACGGCTTGCCCGCGGGTAGCAGCCGGATGTTCTGATCTCCTGTGAACTCCCAGGCCTCGGCAGGCAGCGCACGCGGCGTGCTGCGGTGATTATCGAGCACGTACAGCGTCGCACGCGACTTGTCGGTGCTTGCCGGCTTGAAGGACAGGCGCGCGCTCTGCTGGCCGCGCACGTTGAAAAGGATCTCGTCCCAGGTGGTCTGCTCCAGCCCTGGCGCGGACGGAACCTCAAGGCGCAACACGTTCGGCGCCGGGGCGATGCCCGAGATCCAGCCGCTCCATACGACCGTGAATCCGTTGCGCATCAGGAAACCGTTGCCGCCGTGGGCTTCGGTGGTGGGGTCGTTCTCGCGCGTGGCGCTGCTGTTGAACACCGCGAGCACCGTCTTGTTGCCGCGGTTGTTGACGTCATAGAGCAGCGTGCCATTGCCGCGCGACAGGTCCACCGGCTTCAGGATGTCGAGGTCGCCCGAGTATTCGACCCGCCCGCGCGCGTTGCGCGGCGCGCGCTCGATGTCGGTAATACCCGCGTTCGAGGCGTGCGCGGGATCGAGCTCGCCGTGGAACTTGCCGGTGAGCCGTTCGTAAGCGCCGGTATTGCCGTAATTCGTTCCGCCCGCAAAGGGCTGGCGTTTGGTGATCTCGATCCGTGTGACCTCCGCACTTGCGACGAACGACGCGACGGCCAATCCAGCGGCGAATACCGTGCGATGCAGGCGTTGACTCATGACTCCCCCCTTTTTATACAGGCATCCGGCGCATCGGCTTCTAGCGCGTTGCGAGCCCGATCTCCCGGATCAGCTTGCCATACTTCCGGTGGTCGGACTGCACAAGCGCGGCGAGTTCTTCGGGTGTTCCGGTTCGCGGCACAAGCCCCATCGAAGTCATTTTGGCGGCGATCTCGGGTGACGCGAGTGCGGCACGCGCCTCCGCATTGAGCCGTGCAATCACCTCGGGCGGCGTCCCGCGCGGGGCATTAAGGCCGAGCCAGGCTTCGAATTCATAACCGGGGAGCACGCTCGAGATCGGCGGCACGCCGGGATAGGTGTCGATCGGACGCGCGCTCGCCACGCCGAGCGCAACGACGCGACCTTCCTTTACATGGCGCGCCGCCGTACCCGGCACGATGAACATCGCCATAACGTGGCCGCCGAGAACATCCGCATAGCCGAGGGGTCCAGCCTTGTATGGCACGTGATCGAGACGGATGCCGGTGCCTATCTGCAGCAGTTCCATCGCCAGATGATGATCCGAGCCTTCGCCACCGGAGGCGTACTGGATGCGCCCCGGCGCTTTTCTTGCGGCCGCGATGAACTCCGCGAGCGTCGCCGCGCCGAGCGACGGATGCGCCACCAGGACCAGTTGAATGACGCAGCCCTGCGTGACCGGCGCGAAATCGGCAAGCGGATCGTAGGGCAGTGTCTTCATCACGTGCGGCGCGAGCGTGAACGCCTGGTTGCTGCTGAACAGCAGCGTATGGCCATCCGCCGGCGCACGGGCAAGTGCGGCGGCGCTGATGGTTCCGTTCGCGCCGGGGCGGTTCTCGACCACGAAGCGTTTTCCGAACACCTGCGACATCCGCTCGGCGAGCAGACGCGCGGCGGTGTCGGTGGAACCTCCGGGTGTCGACGCCACGAGCAGACTGACCGGCCGGAGTGGATAGTCGGCGGCAGCCGCGGGCGACTGCGCGAACGCGAGTGCAAGGGCACCCGCTCGCAGGCACGCCAAGGCCAGGTGGACGTTTCGTTTTCCCATGCCGATCGTTTGGTGTTGCAACGGTGCCGCGAATCAATCGCGGGAATCGAGGCTTGCCAAGGCAGGAAACGAACCCGAAACTGCTCCCGGGGACACGGACTTCAACAACGCTATTCCGCCCGCATGCCGCGTTCCCGGATCACCTTGCCCCACTTCGCCGACTCGGCCTTCAGATAGGACCCGAACTCGTCGGGCGAACTCGCGATGATGTCCAGGCCGCTCTGCTGGAACAGCTTAACGAAGTCGGGTGCCGCCATTACACGACGCACCCGCTCGCCGACGCGGGACACCAGCGCGGCAGGCAGAGACCTGGGCGCAAGCAGGCCGTGCCAGGTGACGAATTCATAGCCGGGCAGACCGGACTCGGCGATGGTCGGCATATCGGGGAAGGCGCCTGAACGTTTGGGGCTGGTGATGCCGAGCGAACGCAGCTTGCCCGCGGCAACGTGGGGCGCGGCTTCCGACACGCCGGCGAAGATGATCTGCGTGTCACCCGCAAGCGCGGCGAGAAGGCCCGGACCCCCGCCCTTGAAGTGGATCGCAACCGTGTTGATACCCGCGAGCTGGTTGAAGAGTTCGGCGGCGATATGCGGATTGGTGCCGGCACCCGCGGTGGAAAAATTCAGCGCACCCGGCTTTGCGCGTGCAAGCTCGATCAGTTCGCGCACCGAGCGGGCCTGGACCGAGGGATGGATCGCGAGCATGGTGGCCGCCGACGACAGAAGTGACACCGGCGTGAAGTCGGTGAGCGGATCGAAAGGCACCTTGGCGTACAGATAGGGATTGGCCACCAGCGGCAGGGTGTGCACCATCAGGGTGTAGCCGTCAGGGGCGGCGCGCGCCACCTGTTCAGCTCCGATGTTGCCCGAGGCGCCGCTGCGGTTCTCGATCACGAACTGCTGGCCGAAGGATTCGGACAGGCGCGGCGCAACAAGGCGGGCGACCGTGTCCACGCTGCCGCCCGGCGGAAAGGGCACCACGACGCGCACCGGCCGCACCGGGAAGGCATCGGCCTGAGCAAGGGCCGCGCGAACCGGCGCGAGCGCGAGCGCAATCAATCCGACAATCAGGAAAACCTTGCGATTCACATCCTCTCCTTTTCCGGGTAGATCCGACGCGCCGGATGTTGCGCCCCCTCAGGCGTATCGGCAAGCGGCTGGCATCGGTGAAACTACTTATTAAAAACGTAACAATACGTACGCCTTATGGCACACTTTCGGTCGCACTCATGAAAGAAATCAGCAACAAGACCCAGTGCGCCGGCCAGTTCCAGAAGCGCTCGGGTCGAACACCAAAGGAGGCTTTATGAACCTGGTCACCCGTCTGGCATCCGTGGGGCTCGCGCTTGCCGCGCTTGCTTCGTCAAGCATTTCGCACGCGCAGAGCTGGCCCAACCGGCCGGTACGCATGATCAACCCGTTCCCCGCCGGCGGCGGCGTGGACACCTTCGCGCGACCGCTCGCCGTCAAGTTGTCGCTCGCACTTGGCCAGCAGTTCGTGGTCGAAAATCAGGGCGGCGCGGGAGGAACGGTGGGCGCGGCCAACGCCAGTCGCGCAGCGCCCGACGGTTACACGATCTTCGCCGGTGCGATCCACCACGCGATCGCCGAAAGCGTGTACACCAAGCTTCCCTACGGCATCGAGCGCGAATTCGTGCCGGTGACGGTGCTGGCGTATGTGCCGAACGTGGTGGTGATGCATCCAAAGTACGCAAACTCGATCAGAAATCTCAAGGACCTGATCGACTACGCCCGGGCCAATCCGGGCAAGCTCAACTTCGGCTCGGCGGGCAGCGGAACCTCGCACCAGCTCGCGGGCGAACTGTTCAAGACCATGACGGGAACGCAGCTCACCCATATCCCCTACAAGGGCGCCGGCCCGATGATGCAGGACCTGATCGCCGGCCAGATCGACATGGCCTTCGACGGCATGGGTACCTCCGCCAACCAGATCAAGGCGGGCAAGCTGCGCCCGATCGCGGTGACCACGCAGGCGCGTTCGGCGCTGATTCCCGAGATACCGACGATGCAGGAAGCCGGCCTCGCGGGCTATGAAGTCACTACCTGGTATGCGCTCTGGGCGTTGAAGGGAACTCCTCAGGAAATCGTCAACCGCCTCTATCGGGAGACGGTTAAAGTGCTGCAGCAGCCGGATATCCGCGAGATCTGGGCGTCGCAGAGCGCGGAGGCGGGCGGCCAGCCGCCGGAGCAGTTCGCGCAGTTCCTGCGCGCCGAGATCGTGAAGTGGGCGAAGGTCGCCAAGGACGCCGGCGTGAAGATAGACAACTAAGGACGCTCTGATCAAGTCCCAATTGCGCAACGAATCGAACAGAGCAGCCCTCTGGAGTGGGGGATATACAAGGGGGCGATGCCCCCTTGTTCAGATATTCCCTAAGGAATCGCTGATCAAGTCCAATGTCGAGGCTTGAAGGTTCAGCGTTCCCTCTAAGATGGGGAAGTTACGAGGGGGCGTAGCCCCCTTGTTCAGTGGCTCCCTAACAGGCAGTCAAGCCTTGATCAATCATCAAACACGGAGATTTCATTGAGCGAGCGTGAAGACAAGCAGGACATTGCCGAACTCATCCAGAACTGGGCGTTCTGGCGCGACACCGGCGAATTCGACAACCTGCTGAATGCGTTCCATCCGGAAGGCCGGATGGTTGCCACCTGGTTCGCCGGACCGGCGAAGGAATTCATCGCGGGCTCCAGGGCCGCGTGGGAGCGCGGCGGACGCAGCTCGCATTTCGTCGGTGGCTCGCGCATCACGGTGCGCGGAGACAAGGCGACCTGCGAATCGCGCATGTCACTGATGATCCGCGCCAAGCTCGACGGCGAAGAAGTGGACGTGACCTCCTGGGCACGTTTCTACGACCGCGTGGTCCGCTTCGAGGGCCGCTGGTGCATCCTCGAGCGGCGCCTGGTGTACGAGAAGGACCGCATCGACCCGGTGCGTCCGGGCGCCGTCGTGACGCTCGATCCGGAAATTCTCGCGCGCTTTCCCGAGGGCTACCGGCATGTCGCCTACGTGCAGAGCAAGGGCGGCGCGAAAGTGCTGGAGGACCTGATCAGCTTTCGCACGCCCGCGCACGAGAAGCTCTACGCCGACGGAAAAGCCTGGCTGGAAGCGGCCTGATCCGGGTATGTATTTCGGAAAATGTTGAACATTTTCATAGAAAGTCCTTTACCCGTGCGTGAAGTCGGGCGATTGGCGTCCATTTCTGGTGCATCACCCTCAAAAATCCGGGGCGGTTAGCCGGCCGGGAAACGCCCGCGGTCGTGCGGCCGGCGGTAATCGATCGCCGGCCCTACTGGCACGATGCCGGTCGGATTGATGTGCAGCATGCCACCGTAGTAATTGCGCTTGATCGCGGGCAGGTCGGTGGTGTCGCCAAACCCGCGCGTCTGGTAGAGGTCGCGCAGGTAGTTCGACAGGTTCGGATAGTCCTCGATGCGGCGCAGGTTGCACTTGAAGTGCGAGTAGTAGACCGAGTCGAAGCGGATCAGCGTGGTATAGAGCCGCACGTCCGCCTCCGTCAAACGCTTGCCCGCGATGAAGCGCTGCCGCGACAAGCGCTCTTCCAGCCAGTCGATCGAAGCGAAGAGGTTGTGGAAGGCCTCCTCGTAGGCTTCCTGTGATTTCGCGAACCCGCAGCGGTAGACGCCGTTGTTCACCGTCTCGTACACCCGGGTGTTCACGCTGTCGATCTCGGCGCGAAGCGCCTGCGGATAGAGATCGATCGCCGCAGCAGCAGGGTCGTCCGAGAGCGCGTTCATCCCGGTGTTGAGCATGCGGATGATCTCGGGCGATTCGTTGTTGACGATCGTCTTCTGCTTGCGGTCCCAAAGCACCGGTACGGTGACGCGCCCGGTGTAGTCGGGCTTCGCGGCAACGTAGGCGGCCTGGATTTCGAACACGCCGTTCTCCGGCTGCATCTCGTCCAGCCCTACGGTGTAGGCCCAGGAGCGAACCCGCGGCAGGTCCGATGTCGTCATCGAGATTGCGCCCTCTAGGCCTTTCATCCGGCGCACGACGATCGTGCGATGCGCCCACGGGCAGGAATGCGCGACAAACAGGTGGTAGCGGCCCTTCTCCGCCGGAAAGCGTGACGACGCGTCACTGCTGATCCGGTCGCGGAACGCCGACTCGGCGCGGATGAAGTTGCCCTTCGCGTCTATCTGACGACGGTCTTCATCGATCCATTTGCCTTCAAAAAGCATTCCCATCGTTACTCTCGCCTTCAGCTTTGGGGGATATACAAGGGGGCGTCGCCCCCTTGTTCAAGACCGGAACGACGGTCTTCATCGATCCACCTGCCTTCGAAGAGCATGCCCATCCGGACTCCCTTTCAGCGCAGTTCGCGCGCCAGCTGTTGATCGAGCAGCGCCGCGAGTTCCTTCTCCCGGCCGCCGAAGTAATGGTCCGTGCCGTAGATCATCGCCTGGCTCGAACCCGGGATGCCACGCAACACGAGCGATCGGTCGTGCGCCCTGGCGATCACCTGCGGAAAATCCTTCTCCGCGTACACATCGAACACCGGGAAGCGGATTCGCGGCAGGTCATCAATCTCGCCGGTGGAAATCGACAACGCCACCCATGCGCCGATCGGCGCGTTCGGGCGGCGTTGTATCCAGGCGAGCGTCATGCGCGCGCCCATGCTGTGGGATGCGATCGCGATCCGCCCCTTCTCCTTTGCGCGAATCCAGGCGAGCGCCGCATCGATGCGCTCGCCCGCTTCGGGAAAGAGTTCGGGGTAGCCTTCCGCCTGCGCATCCGATGCAAGCACCGGCATCTGGATCGAGAGCGTCGCGTAACCGCGGTCGGCAAGCAGTGCGCGCAATTCGCCGATTACGCCGAAGTCCGGATGCACACCCATGCCGTGCACGAGGATCACCGCGCCCTTGTTGGTACGCGCCGCCGGCGTATAGAGGCCGAGGAAGCCGGGCATCTCGCCCGAACGAAGCGTGACCGCCTCGCCCACCACCAGACCGGGCGTGACCTCCTCGGCCCAGCGCTTTTCGCGCGCATAGTCGGGGCCGGACGACGTGGTCGCGCAACCTGCGCAATAAAGTAAGGAAATCAGCAGCAGGTAAAGGGATCGCATTGGCCGCAGTCTAGCAAACGACCCGGCGCTCATCCTCACGCTGCAACTCCATGTTCGACCGATCAGAGTCCGACAGGCGTGTGGCGCGCGGCGCGCCAGCGCTTCGCGGTAAACCATTCGGAACGCGAGGCGATCGAGAAGAAGGCACTGCGCACAACATCCGGCCAGTAGGTTGAGGCGCTGATGAAGGAGGAAAAGCTCTGCGTCTGTTCGTACAGCGGGCGTTCGCTCGCCTCCCAACGCGCAAACGCATCATCGAGCGAGGCTTCCTTGGTCACGAAATGCGCAAGGCTGAGCGCACCCATCATCGCGCAACCGCCGCCCTGTCCGAGGTTGGGTGCCTGCGCGTAGGCGGCGTCTCCCAGGATGACGACGCGACCCTTCGTCCAGCGCTTGAGACGCACCACCTCGAAGCGGCCCCAATGTCCCTCGCTTCCCATCCGCTCGAACAATTGCGCAAGATGCGGAAAGCTCGCCGTCCAGAGCGCGCGATCGATTGGCACCTTGTGCGCTTCGTCCTCGTTCGGGGAGGTGAGTGCGAG
>CANIEV010000046.1 GCA_947466535.1 Betaproteobacteria bacterium | reverse complement strand
GACTCATGTTCCCTACAAGGGCGCAGGGCCCGCAGTGACCGATCTCATGGCGGGACAGGTAAAGGTCATGTTCGCCCCGCTCGGGCCGGTGATGGCGCTGATCCGCTCGGGCAAGGTGGTGCCGATCGCGGTCACCGATCCAAGGCGCAGCCCGCAGTTGCCGGAAGTGCCCACGGTCACCGAAGCCGGCGTTGGCGGCGTCGAGGCGAGTTCCTGGATCTGCTTTGTCGCGCCGGCGAAGACACCCGCGGCCATCGTGGCGCGGCTCAACCAGGAAATCAACGCCGCGCTTGCCGCGGCCGATGTGCGCGAACGCTTTCGCAGCCAGGGGCTCGAACCCACCGGGGGCACGCCCGCAGCGCTTGCCCAGGCCCTGCGCGAGGACTATGACAAGTTCGGCAAGCTGATAAGCGAGGCAGGGATCAAGCTCGAATAAGACCGTCGCCGCGCGCAGATGCCAGACCCCGAATGAATTGGCTCGGCTGGATCGCGCTGGCGGCTGGCCTGTTGCTCGCGCATGCGCCGGGAGCCGCTTCCGCATAACCTGCCGCGCCGGCCGGGTGTTCGCAACGCAGTGCGGCGGGAACCGAAGCGATGAAGCGACGCTCCCCGGTGTCCCTTTACTACGATCTGAAACTCGCGCTCGTATCCGGCCAGGTATTCGAGTGGCGCGCCCACGCAAGGCCGCGGCGCGTGATGTCCGGCGCGATGCACGTCGCGACAAGTTCAGCCCACGGGTACGCGATAGACAGCTCCGACCGGGTGTTTCGCTGGGCCGCCGGCGAAACAGGATTGCTCGCGATCCGCTGCGACGGCAGCCTGTGGCAACGCAGATCCGATGCCACCGCATTCAAACGCATCGCCGACGAGGCCGTGGCGGTCTATTCGCATACCGGCCATGCCGGTGTACCTCAGCCGCGACGGCGCGGTGCTCGGCACCGGCGGCAACCGCACCGGTCCGCTCGGCAAACACGGCTATGGCGATAAAGCGGTGCATTGGGGCTTGATACTCGAGCGCGCGAGCCAGCTCGGCACCGGCAACCGGCACAGCATGGCCATACGCGCCGACCGTAGCTTGTGGACCTGGGGGTCGGCGAACGGCCTCGAACCGAAGCGCGTGTTGAACGATATCGTGGCGGCGATCGGCGGCGACCACGACACGCTGGCGATGCAGCGAGCTGGCAGCGTGTAGAACTGGCGAGCGGGCACGCCGCCAACCCGGGTCAGTCTGCCGAGGTAGCACATGCCGGGAGGATCGGGAAGACGGGCCTCACCGGTGCCCCGAACAACAATCGCTGACCTATTGCGGCAATCCCGGGTGCTGGCCGGGCTGACTGACATTCGACCTGAGGTGATTGATCTGCGGAGCAGGACACCCGCACAAACCACTCAAGCGGCACAGCAGGTGCCAGAAGGGCTCAACAATCAGCAGACAGACAGCGCGAGCCTACATCCTGCGATGCTGCAAGGCCGGCAGGTTCGCCCGAACCCTGATGATTCGCGCCGGATCGATCTCCGCGAACACCACGCCCGCGCCCCGGTCCAGGCGAGCCAGCACCTCGCCCCAGGGATCGATGATGATCGAGTCGCCGTGCGTCTCGCGGCCGCTGGAATGCCGCCCGCCCTGCGCCGGTGCGATGACATAGGCGAGGTTCTCGATCGCACGCGCGCGCAACAGCGTCTCCCAATGCGCGCGACCGGTGGTGGCCGTGAAAGCGGAGGGCACGAGAATCATGTCCACAGGACCGAGCGCGCGATACAGCTCGGGAAAGCGCACGTCGTAGCACACCGACAGGCCGATGCGCCCGAGCGGCGTATCGATCGCAAGCGGACTGTCGCCCGCCTCGATCGTGGCCGATTCAAGATAGTGCTCGGCGCCGTTCTCGAATCCGAACAGATGGATCTTGTCGTAGCGCGCGGCGCGCCTGCCCTCGTCGTCATAAACAAGCAGCGCATTGCGCACCTTGTCCGGCACCGAGGCTTCGAGCGGCACCGATCCGCCCACCACCCACATCCGGTGGCGTTTCGCGGTGTCGGCGAGGAACTGCTGTATCGGACCGTGGCCATCGGGCTCGCGGATCGCAATCTTGTCGGTGTCCTTCAGCCCCATGTAGGCGAAGATTTCCGGAAGCACCGCGAGCTTCGCCCCGCGCGCCGCGGCATCCGCGATCAGCTCACCCGCGACACTGAGGTTCTCCTCCACAGAGGGAACGGACACCATCTGAATCGCGGCGGCGAGGAACGATGACATAGTGAAACGGACCTATTTCGCCGGCGCAGCAGCGGGGGGCGGCGGCGGGAAGGTGGCAGGGGCGGAGCCCGCGGGCACTTCGCGCACCACCGGGTCCGCCCGCGGGTCGGCCCAGGTCCCGGTGACGGTGTATTCGTAGGCGAACGCCTGGCCAAGCGGGTCCTTGAACAGGCGCTGCGCGAGCATCGCGCCGAGGCCCGCGATCGGGTTGGCCAGCACCAGCCCCGCCACCGAGGAGAAGCTGTCACCGATCGAGGGCACCACCCGGACTTTCAGTTTCTGCGTCTCGTGCGCGAGATCGATCTGTCCCGACATCGACACCTGCGCCGCCTTGCCCTTCATGGTGAAGTCCTCCGTGTTCATCACGCCCTTGGTGATCGAGGCGTGACCCGAGAGCGCATCGAAGGCAAAGCCCTCGCCGAACATCTCGCGAAAATCAAGCGTGATCCATGACTGCAGGCTGAGCACGCCCAGCAGCTTGGCAATGCCCGGCTCCGCCTTGAGGAACTGCCCCTTCTGAGCCGACAGGGCGAGGGTGCCTGTGAGCGTCGGGTAATCGATCGTCTGCGGGCTTCCCACCCAGCCGAGCTTGCCCTCGAGCTTGGCGGTGCCCCCCTTGAGTGTGCCGGGATAGCCGAACTGGGTAAGGAAGCCTCCCGCGTCGCTCACGTCAAGACCGATGTTGAGGGAGATGCTCGGTCGCGACGCCCAGCTTTGCCAGACGCCGTCGGCGGTCAGCGTGCCTTCACCGAGCCCGAGGGAAAGACGCTCGATGCGCCAGTCGCGGCCGTCGTTGGTGGCGGCGAGTTCCATCTTTCCGTACTTGCGCTCGCGTGTGGCGAAACTCTCCGCGACCACGTCCAGTGCCGGCATCTCGCTCGAGGTGTTCGAATCGACCTGCGCGCGATCGGGCGCTTCCTCCGGCACGATGAAATGCTTCAATCGCGCAGTGACGCGGCCCTTGCCCTCAGGACGCCAGTTCACCGTGCCCGCGAGTTCGCGCGCGCCGACGGTTGCGACCCAGCCGCCGTTCGCATTGCTCGCACGCAGCTTTACATCGTGAAAGCGCTTGCCCAGTACATCGAGCATGCCCGCGCTCAGGTTAAGACTCGCCACCGGAACACTGTCGCCCGAGGCCGGCAGCAGGGACCGCCAGCGATCGACGTCCAGCGAAGCGAGCGTACCGCTTGCGACGAGGCCGGCACGGTCTGCCGCAGGTGCCGGCTCGTTGAGCCCGACCGCGGCGCGATCTATCAGCATGCGATCGCCCTCGCGCTTGCGCACCACCACCGCATTCACCGCCTTGCCGATCGAGACTGCCATGACCTCGCCGCGCGCGGGCAGACGCACTTGCAGTCGACGCGCGAGCTCGCCGTCGGGCGCCGTGCTGCGCTCGAGCCGCAGGGGCATCGCATCCGCCGCCACCTTTGCAAGCGGTGCCGGCAACGCAAACGTAATCCCCTGCAGCGTCGAGTCCACCGTCAGATCCATGCTTTGCTTGCGCAACACTGCGGTGGCGCGCCACGCGCCGGCGCCGCTCGCACGATCGAGCAGTGGCAGGTCGAGGAACTTACCCACCGACTGAGCACTCGCTGTTCCCTGCGCGCTCACCGTGGCCGCCATCGGCGCCGCAGGCGTGACCGCACCCTCGCTTCGGGTGCTGACCGAGAAACTCGCCGGGCCGCCAAGGAACTGCGCGCTCATGTTGCGCGCGACGAGGCCTGTCTCGGTGAACTCGAGCCGGCCGTTCACCTGCGACAGCGGCGGCACTTCCGCGTCCACCGTCACCTGATTGTTGATCAGCTGCAGATTGCCGCCCACCCGCGTCCTGTCCAGCCGCGCAAGCGGCAGGTCGAGTCGCAAGCCAAGGCGCGCCGGACCGCTGGCCACGAAGTTGCGCGTCGCGCCGTCGATATAGTGCGTGACAGGGCTTGCCTCCACGAAGCGCAGCAGTTCGGTGATCGAACCCTCGATCTGGCCGTCGATGGAGAGCTGCTCATCGCCGTGATAGAGGTCGGGAATCGTTGCCTTTGCGGAGGCGATGCGCACACCGAAAATGCTCGCGCGACTGGTGGTGACAGTCAGGCGCGGTCCGTCGAGGACGAGTTCTCCGTTGGCGCCGGCGAGTTTCGGCCACGCTTCAGCAAACAGGAAGTCGACATTCGAGAGGCGGCCATGCACATGAAACGTGCCAAGCTTCGGATTGACATACGGAAAGTCGTGAAGATCGCCCTTGAGGCGCAACTTCACATCGTTCGCCGTTCCCGACTGCACCGCCGAACGAAGAAAATCCTGCGCGGCCTTGCCCATGCGCGGGATGTAGCGCCCGATCGCACGCGCATCGGCGCGATTGAAACTCGCGTTGATATCGACAACACCCGAACCTTCCGCATGCGCGCCCTTGTTGGTCCAGCTGCCGCTGAAACTGCCCGCCAGGTCACGGTTCGCGATCTGTCCGCCGGACACCCGAATAACCGTATGATCCTTCGCAAGGGTCCAGGCCACCTGCGCGGCGAATGTGTCAAGGCGAAGCGGATTCTCGGGCAGGCGGCCCGCCAGATCGATTGTCGCCTTTTCCCCCGCGAGCGCGACGGTTCCTCCACTCTCCTTCGCGTCGACCGTCCCCGAGAGGCCGCCGAATCCGGGCGCCCCCTCATGCGCCCTCACCGCGAACCGGCTGAGTTTTCCCCGCACGTTGTAGCGTTCGATACCACCCGTCCCGTCCGTTGCGGCCACCCAGCTGAACTTAAGGTCATTCACCTTTCCGACCGGCTGCCTGTCCGCCAGTGCCTTGCGTAATTGCGCCTCGAAGGGCAGAAATTCCGCAAGTTGGGCGAGCGGCGCGAGTTCCAGTGCATCGGCCTGAAACTCGCCACGCGCTATTTCCGGCAGCGCGCCCGGTTCTGCCGACACGCCGGGCTTTGCCGCGGCTCGTTCGAGATGCAGCGAAACGTCCGCTTCCGCAAGCGCCACCCCGCCCATGGTCTTGAGCGCAAGCTTGCGTCCGAATATATCGATCGCTCGTTCGCCGTCCCGATAGCCCAGTCGTCCGTGAAGACTTTCCAGATCGAGTTCGGGAAGCGCCTTCTGCACGCGACCGCGCACACCGGCCAGTGCGAGGTCGGCGGTGATTTCGTTCACCCGCCCCCGATCGAAGCCGAGCCACATGCGAAGACCGCCCTGTCCCGCGCCGACTTCCAGCGGATAGTCGACCCAGCGCTGCCAGGCCGCCAGATCCACGTAGTCGAGCTCCGCGAACAGGCGACCGCGCCAGTCGAGAGGGCGATCGATGCTCGCGCCGGTCAGCTCGCCGCGAATATCCAGTGTCGAGGCGAGTTCGCGCGCCGCCTGTGCCTTGATTGCAAAACGGTGCGAATCGCCGTTGTTACGAAGCAACAGGCTCAGGCCCGAGAGGGTGAGGGGCGGCGCCGAGCGCTTTTCGTCCACCCAGGTGATGCGTGCATTGCGAACCGACACCTCGCTCTGCGCGAACAGCCAGTCGGAAAAGTCCGGACTGGAGGCGTCACTCTTCAATTCGATTCCCGCGATTGATATCCTGCCTGCAGAGTCGCGGCGAATCTCAAGGTCGGGTTGCTCTATCGCGAGCGAATGCAGGCGCACCGAACCGTACAAAAGCGAGCGCCACCCGATCACCGTTTCCACCGCCGGCAGGCGCAGCGCTTCACGGCCATCCCGGTCGAACACGACGACATCGACCAGATCGAGCTCCGGGTGCAGGCCGTGCCAGCGGGCGTTGATGCGACCGATGCTTACTTTCTCGCCGAGCGCGTTCGAGACCGCCTGCTCGATCGCCCACGAATAGGATCCAATGTCAGGCAGAACCCAGTAGCGAACGCCAAGGACGATGGCTGCGAATCCGAAATACACCCCCACCACCGTCCAGCCGAGAAACCGCAGCGCCCGGCGCAGCACGCCGGGCTGGGTCGCAAGCGGAAGGTCAGCAGAATTCAAGGGGGGCAGGGCTCGTTGGAGACAATCAGATCGTACTGACGGAACCGGAACGCCCGGTGTTGCGCCAGATCAATCCGTAGAATAGCCCCGGCCCGATCATCCGCCACACCCGGTGAGCCCAATAATCACAAGTCCGCGTGCACAAACACACGAATCAGGCGTCTGATGAAAGTCGCGCAAAATAAAGTACAAAAAACGGCTCCCGAAACATCGTTTGTCTCTCTCGATTGTACCCGCAAGTCCATGACTTCATGACAAAAGCAAGTACCTCCGCCGCGCTGCGACTGTCCCGCTACGCGCAGCACCTGATCGGCGCCGCCCCCGCGCTCGCGGACGAACTCGATCCGGCACGCGGTCCGTGGACACGCAAATCCATGCTCGCTTTTCTGGAGGAACAGGCGCCTGCGGCGAACCGCAACGACGAACAACTCGGCTGCGCGCTACGGCGGTTACGCAAGCGGGTGATGCTGCGCACGATCGCGCGCGACCTAGACGGCGCGCCGCTGGCGGAGATCTGCACCGTGATGACCACGCTCGCGGAAGTGGCCATTCGGGAGGGGCTCGCGCTGCTGCATCCGAAGCTCGCGTCCACGCACGGCGAGCCTGTTGGCGAGAGTACGGGGACCCCGCAGAAGCTGATCGTCGTCGGGATGGGCAAGCTCGGGGGCGGCGAACTCAACGTGTCCTCCGATATCGATCTGGTGTTCGTGTACCCCGAGGACGGCGAGACGCGCGGTGGCGAGCGACCGCTCTCCAATCACGAATTCTTCGTGCGCCTTGGGCGGAAACTTATCGGCCTCATCTCCGCGCCGGATGCGGAGGGCTGGGTGTTCCGCGTCGATATGCGCCTTCGCCCTTGGGGCGCCCCCGGACCGCTCGCGATGAGCTTCGACGCTCTGGAGAATTACCTCGTCAGCCAGGGACGTGAGTGGGAACGCTACGCATGGATCAAGGGCCGCCCGCTTTCGGGCGACGACCACGCGGGGCTGGATGCGATCGTGCGCCCCTTCGTGTTTCGCAAGTACCTCGATT
This sequence comes from Betaproteobacteria bacterium, assembly GCA_947466535.1. Lineage (GTDB taxonomy): Bacteria > Pseudomonadota > Gammaproteobacteria > Burkholderiales > SG8-39 > CAMBSA01. The sequence continues at coordinate 19,789 of CANIEV010000046.1, read as the reverse complement.
TCGGTTCGATCTCGGCGATGCGCGAACTGCACGCCGAAGTGCGTGCGGAAGTGGCGCGCCGCGAACTCGCCGGCCACGTCAAGCTCGGTCCCGGCGGGATACGCGAGATCGAATTCATCGCCCAGGCACTGCAGCTGATTCGCGGCGGGCGCGATGCAGCGCTGCGTGAACGCCCGACCTTGCCGGTGCTCGAGCGCCTGGCCCAGACCCGCCACGGCGGCCGGCTTCTGGAGCCGGAAACGGTCGCCGAGCTTCACGCCGCGTACGACTTCCTGCGAAGGGTGGAGCACCGCCTGCAGTACCTCGATGACGCGCAGACGCATGAACTCCCCGAGAACGAGGACGACCGCAAGCGCGTCGCACAGTCGATGGGATTTCGCGGCTGGGCGAGTTTCATGAAGGCGCTGGATACGCACCGGGCGAAAGTGTCGGCGCGTTTCGAACACATCTTCTCGGCGCCTGACGAAAGCCGCCATGCGCTCGCCGATCTCTGGTCGGGTGCCTCCGCCGCACCGGAGGAGCAGGCAGCGCGTCTTGACGCGCTCGGTTTCAAGGCGCCGGCGGACACGACGGCGCGCCTTGCCGCGATCCGCGGCGGCTCGCGGTACCTGTCGCTGCCCGATGCAAGCCGCGCACGCTTCGATGCGTTGATGCCGCGACTGCTCGAACTCGCCGCGGCGCGAACCAGCCCCGACGAGACGCTAGAGCGCTGCCTTGGATTGATCGAATCGGTGAGCCGCCGCGCTGCCTACCTCGCGCTTCTGGATGAGCATCCGCAGGCGCTCGCGCGCGTCGCCGATATCGCCAGCGAATCGAGCTGGGCGGCGGATTACCTGCAGCGCCACCCGATCGTGCTCGACGAACTGCTCGATGCGCGCGTGCTGCTCGCGCCGCCCGACTGGAACGAGCTTGGCCGCGAGATTCGCAATGGACTGAAGGACCTGGCGAACGATCCCGAACGCCAGATGGACCTGGTCCGCGAAACCCACCACGCCCAGGTATTCAGGTTCATCGCACAGGACATTGCGGGCGCGCTGTCGGTGGAGCGCCTTGCCGATCATCTATCCGACCTCGCCGACCTGATGCTGCAGATCGTGATCGAGCTTTGCTGGACGCAATTGCGCGAGCGCTTCGGCGCGGAGATGCGGCCCGAGCCGCAGTTCGCGGTGATCGGCTACGGAAAGCTCGGCGGCAAGGAACTCGGCTACGCATCGGATCTCGACATCATCTTTCTATACGACGACGATCGCGATTCGGCGGCCGAAATCTATTCGCGGCTCGGCCAGCGCATCAACCTCTGGCTCAACAGCCGCACCGGGGCGGGCATCCTGTTCGAGACCGACCTGCGGCTGCGACCCGACGGGGCGTCCGGATTGCTCGTGTCATCGCTCGAGGCATTCCGCCGCTACCAGCGCGAGTCCGCGTGGCCGTGGGAACACCAGGCGCTCACGCGCGCACGCTACTGCGCCGGCGAAGCCGCCGTGGGCGCGGCGTTCGAGCAGGAACGGCAACACATCCTCACGCTGCCGCGGGACGCAAAAAAACTCGCCGCCGACGTGCTTGAGATGCGCAAGACCCTGCTCGATGCGCACCCGAACGTGAGCGGCGAATTCGATGTGAAGCACGACCGCGGCGGCATGATCGACATCGAGTTCATGGTGCAGTACCTCGTGCTCGCGCATGCCCACCGTCATCCCGCGCTCACCGCCAATGATGGCAACATCGCACTGCTCGCGCTCGCCGCACAACTCGGGCTCATCCCCGAAGACCTGTCACAAACGGTGCAGGACGCCTACCGCGAATTTCGCCGCCGCCAGCATTCCCTGCGGCTCAACGGCGCGAAGTACGCGCGTGTGCCGGTCGCAGACGTGAAGCCGCACGCCGATGCGACGCTCGCGCTTTGGAAGAAGGTGTTCGACTCCTGATTCCGCTCACACGCGGCCCCCGACCATTGGCAGGTCGGCGTCAGGAATGCGCGCTCAGTGAAAACCCTTCTCGCCCCTCGACTCCCAGAGCTTCCACACGTAAGCCGCGCCCCAGGCGAGTGCCAGGACCATGAGCAGCACGCCGAACGCCTGCATGAGGTAGCCAATCCCGCGTGCCTGGTTGAGCAATCCGAACGTGCCCAGGATTTCGATGTAGTCGTGTCCGCCGGTATCTCCGGTGCGCCCCGAGAGCAGGGTCATCGTCGGTATTTTGGCGTCGTAGCAGTAGGGGGCGAGATCAACCCACTCCAGACCCTCCCACCAGAGCATGAGCCACCCGGCGAGATTGTCCCTCTTCCAGATCACGAAATAGATCCCGAAACCAAGCGGCATCAGGAACTGCGCGAGGCTGCCTCCGGCCACGCCCATGAACTCGCTCAAAGGCATGAACAGCAAATGCCCGAACTCATGAAACGGCACCATCGGGGTATGCAGGAAGCCGGCCGGCATCTCGTCGTATAGCGCGATGTCCCAGCGCGCATATCGCACCACCAGGATCGCAAGCAGCAGCCAGAACACCGCGCCCGCGACAAGGCGGGGGCTTCGCCCCTCCGGCGGAAGCTCGAGAATGCGGGCGAAAAAAGCCTCGGTGCGGCTGTCGTACCGGGGCGCGTCGTCCTCCTCGATGGTGAACGCCGCTCGCCGCAACGGCAGGGGCGCGGGGGCACTCTGCGCCTCGACGTACTTGCGGAAAATCAGGCCGCAGGCAGGGCAGGCTTCGGCACTGGCGCGCTGGGCGGGCGGCAGCGCGTGATCGCATTTCGGGCAGACGGCAAACATGATGGTGATCTCCCGGTCCGAATCATAGCTCCGGGAGCTTTCCGATTTCGCTAAAATGCGGCTTTCCGGTTCGCATTTCCTACTTTCGAGGCATTCCATGTCGATGTCTGATCGCGACGGCGTCATCTGGTACGACGGCAAGCTCGTGCCCTGGCGCAACGCAACCACCCATGTGCTGACCCATTCCCTCCACTACGGCCTGTCGGTCTTCGAGGGGGTCCGCGCGTACAAGACGGTCAAGGGCACCGCGATATTCCGCCTCAAGGAGCACACCGACCGGCTGTTCAACTCGGCGCATATCTACATGATGAAAATTCCCTACGACCGGGAAACCATCATGAACGCGCACAAGGAAGTGGTCCGCGAGAACAAGCTCGAGTCGTGCTACCTGCGGCCGATCGCGTTTTACGGCTCGGAGAAGATGGGTGTCTCGCCCAAGGGCGCAAAAGTGCATGTAGCGATCGCCGCCTGGCCCTGGGGCGCCTATCTCGGCGACGACGGCCTGGAAAAAGGCATCCGCGTGAAGACCTCGTCCTTTGCCCGTCATCATGTCAACGTGACCATGGCGCGTGCGAAGGTGGCCACCACCTACGCCAACTCGATACTCGCCAACCTCGAGGCCACCGAAAACGGCTACGACGAGGCACTGCTGCTCGACACCGAGGGCTTCGTCGCCGAAGGCGCAGGCGAGAACCTGTTCATCGTCAAGGACGGCGTGATCTACGAACCCGAGATCGCCTCGGCGCTGACCGGCATCACCCGCGGATCGGTGATCGCGCTCGCGCGTGACCTCGGCTACACGGTGAGCTCCAAGCGCCTGACGCGGGACGACATCTATATCGCCGACGAAGCCTTCTTCACCGGGACGGCGGCCGAAGTCACGCCGATCCGCGAACTCGACAACCGCACCATCGGCGCGGGCAAGCGCGGCCCCATTACCGCGAAACTGCAAAAACGGTTCTTCGACTGCGTCAACGGAAAGATCGCCAAGTACAACAGCTGGCTCTCCCCGGTCGGCCTGAAAAAGGTGGCGAAGAAAAAGGCAGCAAAGAAGGCAGGCAAATGAACGAGGCGGGCAAGCCGGGTGCGGCCGACGCCGGCCGTACGGTGGAAGTCACCGCCTCCGACCTCCCCTTGCACTGCCCCATGCCGGGGACCCCGGTGTGGAAAATGCATCCTCGCGTCTTTCTCGATATCGCCGCGACCGGCGACGTGCTCTGCCCGTATTGCGGCGCGCACTATGTGCTGAAGGGCGACGCGCCCAAGGGACACTGAGACGGGCCCGGCCACGGATGCTGCCCTGAACGCCGGGCGCTCCCCTCTGCCCGCCCGTTTCGCTCCGTTGCGCGTGCGTTACCGATGCCGATGCCGATGCCGCGCATCCTGATCGTCGCGCCGAACTGGATCGGCGACACCCTGCTTGCCCAGCCGCTGTTTGCGCGTCTGCACCAACGGTTTCAGAGTCTGACCCTCGACGTGCTCGCTCCGGCATGGACGGCCCCGGTGCTCGCCCGCATGCCCGAGGTGAGCGAGGTCATCGAAACGCCTTTTGTCCACGGCCCGCTGCAGTGGCGCGAACGCTGGAGGCTCGGACGCGCGCTTCGTGCTCGCAGCTATGACACGGCGATCGTGCTGCCCAACAGCTTCAAGTCGGCGCTCGTCCCCTTCTTCGCCGACATACCGCTGCGCGCGGGTTACGTCGGGGAGTCGCGCTACGGCCTGCTCAACGTGCTGCACAAGCTCGATGCGAGGCGCCTGCCGCTGATGAGCGAGCGCTATGCGCAACTTGCGGACAAACCGCGCGAGCCGATCCATCGCCCGCTGCCGAGGCCGACTCTCACCGTCGACCAGGCCAATCTCCTGATCACCGTCGGCCGGCTCGGACTCGATAGAAGCCGGCCGGTCGCGGTGCTCTGCCCGGGCGCGGAGTACGGGCCGGCGAAGCGCTGGCCGGAAGAACATTTCGCGGCTCTCGCAAGGAGCCTTGGAGTACAGGGATATTCGGTTTGGTTGCTCGGCGGGCCCGGTGATCGCGCGGTGGGTGATGCAATCGCCGCGCAATCCGGGGGCGCCGCGGTCAATTGCTGCGGTCGCACCGACATCGCATCGGCGATCGATCTGATGTCCGCGGCGGAAGTCGTGGTGACCAATGACTCGGGCCTGATGCACGTTGCAGCGGCACTCGGACGTCCAATTGTGGCGCTGTACGGTTCTTCAAGTTCCGAGCACACGCCGCCCTTGTCGGACACCGCGCGACTGCTGAAACTCGATGGCCTCGAATGCAGTCCCTGCTACAAACGCCAATGCCCGCTCGGCCATTTTCGTTGCATGCGCGAACTGACACCCAGGCGGGTGCTGGCGGAGATCAACGAACTCGGTTGAAACCGGTTCGGGGCGTTCTGCTACACCGCCGCTATCGCTCTTGTCTCCACCGCCACGATTGCCTTTGCCTGATTGAAATCGCTCGCGTAGCCGGCCCCGTAGAGGCAGCACGCGATCTGATTGACGATCGGCATCGGCACCGTCTGATGTCCCTCGAGCACCGCTCGCGTGTATTCCGCGGTTGCACGCGCCTCAGGGCGCTTCGCGGGCGCGGCGGTCTCGATCGCCTGGCTGTGCTCTTCGGCAAACAGCTGGCGCGATCCACCGGATTCGATCAGTTCGATCGACGGCCGGTGACGTGGATCGGCGAAGGGCTCGGCCGATGTCGCGCGCATCAGCAGGGCCCGGTCGCCCGAGGCGAGAAAGAAGTCACGCATGCATTCGTGCAGACCTGGATGCGTTGCGCCGGTCATGCGCAAACCCTCTCCCCCGAACGGATCCAGCAGCCGGGCGACAATGTGCGCGACATTACGCACGCCCAGCCGTCCGCGAAGCGCGATCAATTTGGCCAGGCCCGGCGAGAGCAGTCCGGTCGGCACGAAGGCGAGGCATTGCGATTCGAGTACGGCGTCGATCTGCGCCATCGTGGTACAGGGCATCACACCGAGTTCACGAAATACGGTGGCACTTGAAATCCGCTCGGCCCCCTCGAGCGTCCCGTGCACCACCACCGGAATTCCGACGCGGGCAAGCAGCATCGCCACCAATGGCACCAGATTGAACTGGTCACGCACATTGCCGTAGCTCGGAATCACCACGGGATGGATATCGGATACGGGTACCGCGAGCGGCCTCACCCTCTCGTGCAGCGCACGGTTGAAGCCAAGCAGTTCGAGCGAATCCCCGGGAAGCGTGCCGAGCGTGGCGAGCGCGGCACCGAGTTCGAGGTCGGGCAATCCACCGTCGAGCATCGCGGCAAACAGTTTGTGCGCGTCGGACTCGGCCAGTCCTTCCGCCTGCTGCCGACATTCACTCGCGTGACGAAGCAATCGCGGTCCGTCCATGATTCATCCTCCTGGCAACGCTTTTGATTACTTGAAAGCGCGGATGAAACATACCCGTGCCCCCGGTGTCAGGAACCGCCACGATCCTTTCGCGACTGCGCCTGCGTTGCCGGGATAAGTTAGCAACCGCCGTGCCACAGCGGGATGCGCGCCAAAGGCGCGTGAAATTTTGCTTTAGACCGGGATGAGGAACGTATTGCCGACAGATTTTGGTGCGGTTCCGAACCGGATGCCTCCGGACGGTGCGTGATAGCACGCGCGCGAACAACGAGGGAGCAAAACCGGCCCCTGCAGCGCATGTCCGGGGAGGGGGTAAAGCGAAGCTGGCCTGTAAGCCGGGTTCTGTCGGAGGTTGCCCTCCGTGACGATCATTCCTCTGGGCCGCGAATTACTCCGCGGCTCAAGCCACCTACCCGCGAACTCGGGCGAGCAGCCCTTTCGCACGGCTTGCGCCGTCCTGCGTTCGCCTATTTGGTGTTGCTCCGGGTGGAGGTTACCGCGTTTCACCCCTTGAACAGCTTGCGCTGCGCAAGGACTCGTCTCTGTGGCCCTATTCCTCGCCTTCGTCGCGGCTTTCGCCGCGACTTATAACGTCCGGGCGTTACCCGGCACCCCGCTCTGTGGAGCCCGGACTTTCCTCCACGACACATTCCTTCCGCGCCGCAGCGACCGTCCGGCCAGCTTCCCGACCATTGTAGTCGAGTGCTATGGCCGAATGCGCCCCGCGAAACCGGATCAGGCGAACACCGCGTCGCCGTGCAACTCTTTCGCTGCCGCCCGCAGCCGCGGCATGACGCCTTCGGCGAAGCGTTCCATGTTGCGGCGGGTGAGGTCCGCCGGCAGGGTGCCGAACTGAAGCATGGTGAGCAGGTTGCCGAAGCCGATCGCCTTCATGTACCCGATCAGCGTTTCTGCCACGGTGTCGACGCTGCCGCAGGTCATCATGCCCATCTCGTGCGCACGGCGCGTATCGAACTTGTCGTGCGCGGTGACCTTCGCCGCGACGATCGCCTTCGCCGATTCGCGCGAGGTGTAGCCCGGCGGCATCAGCATCTCCAGCGGCATGCGGCCGAGAAACTTGTTGCGGAAATTCTCGTAGTGCAACGAGCATTCGGCGAATGCGGATTCATCGCTATCGCCGACATACACCGGCGTCGCCCAGCCGAGCTGGCGCGGGCTGGCGGTATAGCCAAATCCCCTGGCCATGTCCTGGTACAGCTTGAGATTCTTCTCCACTGCCTTGATCGGGCTGAAGGTCTGCAGGTAGGTGTACTTGTGCGAAGGGTGCGAGGCGAACTCCACCGTCTCGCGGCTGCCCTGTGAAGGAATCCAGATCGGCGGATGCGGCTGCTGGTACGGCCGCGGCCACACGTTCACGTACTCCACGTGATAGTGCTTGCTGTGGTACTCGAACGGGCCGGGCTCGGTCCACGCACGGATGATCAGGTCGTGCGCCTGCTGGAAGCGCTCGAGCGAGATCGTCGGGTTGGTGCCGAACACGTGGTACTCAGCACCGATGCCGCGCACGAAACCCGAGATCAGCCGGCCGCCGGTGATGTTGTCGATCATCGAATGTTCTTCGGCCACCATCAGCGGGTGCGTGCGAAGCGGCAGCGCCGAACCGAGAATCGCGATCTTCGCCTTGGTCGTGCGCCGCGAAAGCGCCGCAGCGGTGACGATAGGCGACGGCATGATCCCGTAGGCGGTCTGGTGGTGCTCGTTGACACAGACACCGTCAAAGCCGAGCTTCTCCGCATACTCGAGTTCGTCGAGATAGCGGTTGTAGAGCAGGTGGCCCTTCTTCGGATCGTAGAGCCGGTTGGGCAGCGTCGCCCATGTCGAGGGGTACTTCTCCGACTCCTCCAAATCCAGGTCGGCGTACGGCATCAGGTGAAACATCATGATGTTCATTGCGGTGCTCCGTAATTCAGGCTCTCAGGTTCAGGCCTTGCGGGTGGATTTCGCGAAATCGCGGAACAGGCGCAGGAACTCCTGCGGCTTCTCGCTCTGCGGCATATGGCCGCACCGTGGCACGATGTCGGCCCGCGAACCGGGGATCAGCTTCGCCCACTCCGCCGCATAACCTGCCGGAAGCAGCTTGTCGTTTTCGCCCCAGACGATCTGCGTCGGCACGCGCACGCGATGCAGCCACTTGTGCAGGTTCGGGTCGAACATCCGCGGCTCCCAGGCAAGGCGCGAGGTGGTGTGCAGGTTCTTCACGCCCGCGTCCACATCGGCAGGCGTCACCGGCTGCGCGAGTAGCCGGTCGGGAATCGTCTGATCGAGATACAGGTTGCGCACCCGCTCTTCCGGATTCCACAGGAAGAGATCGCCCTTGCGCAGGCCCGGAGCGTAGATGCCCGCCGGGCCGATCGCGGTGAGCGAGCGCAGACGCGACACGTCGCGAACCGCAAGTTCAAGCGCGATCCAGCCGCCAAGGGAACCTCCGATGAGTGTGACGTCGCGAAGATCAAATTTCTCGAGGAAGTCGAGATAGAAGAACGCCATGTCCTGGATGTTGTCGAGCCATTCCGGCTCGTCGGAGGCGCCGAAGCCAGGGTGCTCGGGCACCCAGACCTCGTACTCGCGCGAGAGCTCCTCCAGGAACGGATCGATGCCGGTCACCCCGTTGATGCCGTGCAGATACAGCAGCTTGCCGCCTGAACCACCGCGTCTCAAGGTGATTCGGCAGCCGTCGATTTCGCAGACTTCCTGACTGAAACTCACGTGCCCGTCTCCTGAAAAAAAGTTCTGCCTGCCGGATCTATTCGGCCTTCAATTTCGCTTCTCGTACAAGATTTGTCCAGCGCGTCAGATCGTTGCGCACGATATCGGCGAACTGTTCGGGTGTCGACGTAAATGGGACGAATTGCATGGAACGCAGCTTCTCGGCGATTTCGCTGGTGCCGACGCCAGCGGTGATCTCCGTGTTCAACCTCGAGACCACCTCACGCGGCGTGCCCGCAGGCGCGAGTATGCCGTACCAGGGAAAGGCCTCGAAGGCGGGATAGCCGGCTTCGGCGATGGTGGCGAGCTGCGGGAACCCCTGCAGGCGTTGCGGCGAGGCCACGCCGAGCAGCTTCACCTTGCCACCCTTTTCGAAGGGCAGCGCGTTGCCGAGCATGTTGAAGAACAGCGGCACCTGTCCGGAGACTGCGTCCACCAGCGCGGGTGCACATCCGCGATAGGCGATGTGCGCGAGATCAAGCTTCGCGCTGAGATTGAGCAGTTCCCCCGCCAGGTGCAGGGGCGTGCCGTTGCCGCAGGACGAGAACGCGTACTTCCCCGGATTGGCGCGGATCAGGGCAATCAATTCCCCCACGCTGTTCGCAGGGACATTCGGATTCACCCCGAGCACGATCGGCGTGCGGCCCATCAAGCCCACGGGTGCGAGATCGCGCACCACATCATAGGGCTGCTTGCCCGAGAAGCTCGCATTCGCCACCAGTTGGTCGTTGGTCATGAGCAGCGTATAGCCGTCGGCCGGCGCCTTGACCACCGCATCCGCCGCAATGCTGCCCCCTCCGCCACCGCGGTTGTCCGCGACGAAGGGCTGGCCGAACCGCTCCGACAGGCGTTGTGCGAATACACGACCGAGCACATCGGTGCCGCCGCCGGGCGCTGCGGCGATCACCAGACGCACCGGCTTTGACGGGTAAGCCTGCGCAAACGCGGCCGGGCCGTGGACAAGCGCCGCGATCATCGCGACGCCGAAGATTTTCCTCATGCCCTCTCCTCCCTCTCCTCGCGCACCTCGGTATTGTCCGTCGCCACGCCGGAAAAAACTTCGGTAAATAGCGTCCGGGCGACAGGTGTACCGCACACGGTTACGGTTTCCTCACTGCCCGTCCGGGACGGAATTGCGATGTGTCGTCGTAGTACGCCGGGTCCTGGTTGTCCGCACACCACCCCGGAATTCCGAGCAGAGGCAGCGGCGCGAAAGACGGACTTTCGGACAGGGAATCCACATCGCCCTCAACACGCCGGTCGAGTTCCCTCAGTTGCACATCCGCGGGCATATCGAAAAATTCCCGTTCGACCTGGAACAGCATCGCCTTCCCGGTCAGCCCCTTGTAGGGTGACACCGCCTTCTCGAGGATCGAGTGGCCGAACACGTACACCCGCAATGACGAGGCAATTTCTTCACGCCGCTGGACGAACAAGGCCTTCCATTCGAAGGCTCGCAGCAGGCGGAGAAATTCTGGCGAGGAAGACACGACCAGCACACCGCTTTCGTCAAAAAGCGTGAGCGCATCCCGAGTCGCACCGCGTGCGCCGCCCTCGTCCGCGCGCGCGCGCATCTGCCGGTAATGGCAGCGGTTGAGCGCCGCCTTGGCGCGCGGAAACCGCAGCCAGCCGAGCGCATTGAACAAGTCGTGCAGGCTTTCATCGCGGGTCTCGACCGCGCCCTCGCCATGAACGCGCACCTCGTAGTTCGACTCGAACCCGGATGCGGACGAGCGATCCGCAGGCAATGGCTTCACGAAACGTATCGGCACACCTCCGCCCGACACGATGTCCGGACCGGTAAGCGCATTGAGGTCAGGCGTCTGGGGAAACCGGTCTGCGGGCAAAGCATCGAGAAGCGATGCGACGGAAGCAAAGAACGGCGATGCGGCGAGCGCGCGCGGATTCCAGCTCATCATCACCCTGCCGGGAGCCCGCCTGCTCAGCCGCCCGCCAGCCTCCAGGACATCGTTTCCCCGGACCGCAGCGGCACCACCGCACCCTCGCCGAATCCGTAGGACTCGGGCACCGTCCACTCCTCGCGCACCAGTGTCACCTTGTCCGTATTGCGCGGCAGGCGATAGAAGTCGGGGCCGTGAAAACTCGCGAAGGCTTCAAGCCGGTCGAGCGCACCCGCCACCTCGAACGCCTGCGCATACAACTCGATTGCCGCATGCGCGGTGAAGCAGCCGGCGCAGCCGCAGGCGTGTTCCTTGGTCGCGCGATCGTGAGGCGCGCTGTCGGTGCCAAGGAAAAATTTCGGATTGCCGCTCGTCGCTGCGCGCACGAGCGCCAGGCGATGTTCTTCGCGCTTGAGTATCGGCAGGCAGTACCAGTGCGGCCGCATGCCGCCCAGGAAAAGCGCATTGCGGTTGTAGAGCAGGTGGTGCGCGGTGATCGTCGCGGCCACGTTCGGCCCCGCGCGTTCGACGAACTCCGCCGCCTCGCTCGTGGTGATGTGTTCGAGCACCACGCGCAAGGCGGGGAACTTCGCCACCAGCGGCGCGAGCACATCCGCCAGGAACACGCGTTCGCGATCGAACACGTCCACCGAACCGGTAGCCTCGCCATGGATGAGCAGCGGCACGTCGAGTTTCTGCATCGCCTCGAGCGCCGGCCAGGCGTGCTCGATCGAAGTAAGCCCCGCCTCCGAATTGGTGGTGGCACCCGCGGGATACAACTTGGCCGCGTGCACGAAACCGCTTGCCTTCGCCGCTTCGATATCCGCCGCCGTGGTGCGGTCGGTCAGATAGAGCGTCATCAGCGGCTCGAATTTTGCCCCCGCCGGCAATGCGGCGAGTATCCGGTCACGGTATTCACGCGCCTGCGCGGTGTTGGTGACCGGCGGCTTGAGATTGGGCATCACGATCGCGCGGGCGAACTGGCGCGCAGTATGCGGGAGCACCGCCGCCATTGCGGCGCCGTCGCGCAGATGCAGGTGCCAGTCGTCGGGGCGGGTGATCCGGAGTTCGCGTTTTGTGGTCGTCATGACAATTCCAATAGTTCAATCGCGGGTCGGCGCGCAAGTATCTCGCGCTTCTCTTGCAGCCTCAGTCGTGGTCCTGCGCCGCCCTGGAGAGTTCGAGCGCGCGCGGATACACCTCGTTCCTCGGTGCGCCGGTCGCCTTGCAGGCGAGCTTCACCGCCTGAGCGAGAGGCAGTTCTTCGAGCAGGGCGGCGAGCACCGGTTCCCAGTCCGCCGGCTTGCGCGCCTCGGTTGCTGCCGCATGCAATACCAGGACGAATTCGCCGCGCAGGCGGTTCGGGTCGCCTGCCAGCCAATCGGGCGCATCCGACACCGCACATTCGTGCACGCTCTCGTGCATCTTGGTGAGTTCACGCGCGATCACCAGCCGTCGTGTGCCCTCCGCAATCTGCGCAAGATCGTCGATCGTCTCCTGCACCCGGTGCGGCGCCTCGAAGAACACCAGCGCGGCAGGAATCGTGTGAAGTTCGCCAATGCGCGAACGCCGGGCTTCCTTCTTGGACGGCAGGAAACCGCAGAACATCACCGGCTCCTCCCCCACGCCTGCCACCGAGAGCGCTGCCGCGAGCGCGCTCGGGCCGGGAATCGGCGTCACCCGGCCACCGGCCGCCCGTACGCCCGAGACCAGGCGCGCTCCGGGATCGGAAATCGCCGGGGTGCCGGCATCCGAGACGAGCGCGATGCGCTCGCCGTGCGCCATCCGCTCCAGCACCGAGGCGAGCATCTGCGACTCGTTGTGTTCGTTCAGGGTGAGCAACTTGCGCGCGACTCGATGCCGGTCGAGCAGCTTGGAGGTGACCCGCGTGTCCTCGGCGAGAATCACATCGGCCCCCGCAAGCACCGAAAGCGCGCGCAGGGTCACGTCCTCCATGTTACCGATGGGCGTGGCCACCACATATAATTCGCCGGTTCGTGCCGGGGTCGGTTCGAGTTCGCCTTCCCCGGATTCGCTGGCCTCACCCTCATTCCGGGAGCCGACTTGCGCCTGCGGCACGCTGATGGATCGGACATGCGCCGGCCGGTGGGCGGGCAAGGCATCGCGGGCACCCGCGCGCGGCTGATTCTTGTTGCGGCTCTTGTGCATGGTTGGCCGGCATTGTGCGGGGCTGCCGGTGAACCGGCAAGCGACACGACAAACCTTCGTCTTGGTTCGCCTTTGCATCTGCAACTTGCGCAGGGCCTGCCGGTCATCCCGTCGCGCCCCGCTCCCCTGCCCGCTTTGCCCGCTGCTCCTTCCGCTGCGAAGCCCGTGGCGCAGGACGCCCCGCCGCAAGGCGCCAATTCCGCGAATGCCGCAAAAACGCAGGCCCCTCCACCGGCTTCCGCACGGCCGCCCACGGTGGCACTGATACTCCCGCTCGCGTCCGCCGATTTCGCGCTCGCCGCCGAAGCGGTGCATGCGGGTTGCCGTGCGGCATTCGCGGTGGCCGGCGAACCCGGCGCGCTGCAGGTCTGGCGCACCGACTCAAGCGTCGACCAGACGCTTGCCGCCTACGCCGACGCGAGAGCACGCGGACTGTCGGTGATCGTCGGCCCGCTTACCCGCAACGGCGTCACGGCAGTGGCGGGTTCAGGGCGCGTGCAAACCACGACGATCGCGCTCAACACGCCCGATGCCGGCACGCCGCTGCCCCCGGGTCTGTACACCTTCGGCATGTCGGTTGACATCGAGGCACGACTTGCCGCCCGGGTTGCGATCCAGGAAGGCCATCGCAGGGCCATGGTGGTACAGACCGCAGGCGCGCTGTCGCGGCGGGTGAGCCAGGCCTTCGCCGCCGAATGGATCGCCCTGGGCGGTGCGATCGCCGATGTGCAGGAGGCCGCGCCCGATACCGATCTCGCCCCCCTGCGCGAACGCATCACGAAAGTCTCGCCCGATGCGGTGTTTCTTTCGGCCGAGGCGGGGCCTGCGCGCCGGATCCGGCCCTACCTGCTCGCGCACCTTCCGGTGTATTCGGTGTCGCTTGTCAACGACGGGCGAAACAATGATCCGGGGAACGTGGATCTCAACGGCGTGCGCTTCTTCGACATGCCCTGGTTGCTGCAGGCGGATCACCCCGCGGTCATGGTCTACCCGCGGCCGGCGGCCGGCGGCGCAGAAGCGCAACGCTTCTATGCGCTGGGCATCGATGCCTGCCGTATTGCCGGCGCGCTGGTTCCGGCGCTTCGCCCGCTCACGCTCGATGGCGTGACCGGGCGCATCGTGCTCAGGCGTGACGGCGGCGCGGTGGATCGCGAACCGTTGGCGGCAGTGTTTCGCAATGGCGCGGCCGCCGCACTCCATCCCGCGCAATGAAAGCAAGTCCGGATGCGAAAAGCCCGCAACGCGCGACAACGGGCGAAGCCGGTGCGCAGGCCGAAACGCTCGCCGCGCGCTTCCTCGAAGCGCGCGGGCTGAAACTGGTGGAGCGCAACTGGCGTTCGCGTTTCGGCGAACTCGATCTTGTCCTCCGGGAGGGCGATACGATCGTTATGGTGGAAGTGAGGATGCGCCGCAGCAAGGCCTTTGGCGGCGCGGCGGCGAGCATCGATGCAAAGAAGCGGTCGCGTCTGCTCGCCGCCGCACGGGAATACCTCGCACGGGGACCGGACCGGCCCTGCCGTTTCGACGTGGTACTCATAACTGGCGACACAGGCGCCGTTGCGGGCAGCAAGCTTGCCCCTGAAATAGAATGGATACGCGATGCGATCACCGAGTGAGCGGATATACCGCTGGACCCGTCGGACACTTGCCGCGCTGCTGTGCTGTGCGGCAACGGGCGTCCTGGCGGCCGATGTGCGCATGCTCGTGCAGCATTCGCCGCTGGCGGGCTTTCGCTACTACGAAGCACGGCAGGCCTTCGCACAGTTGAGCGTGGGCGAGCCGCTCGATCTTGTTCGCGAACCCGACAACCCCCACGATGCGCGTGCAGTACGCGTCGAATGGCGCGGCCGGAAGCTCGGCTATGTGCCCCGCGCCAGTAATTCCACGCTTGCCTGGGCGATGGATGCGGGCGAACCGGTGAGCGCGCGCGTCGCCCGCCTCACAAGCCATCCGAATCCGCGCCGCCGCATCGAGTTCGAAGTATTCGTCGAATAGAACCACGCCCTGCGAAACTGGCATCAGTTCTCAATCCCCGAACGCTGCGTCGAGTAAAATAAGCCCATGAAGAAAGCAACCGCCGCACCCGAACCCGAATTTTCGATCGAGTCGAGGGTAAAGGCCCATTTTCGCGCGAGCGCCCAACTCAAACTCGATGCGCTGGAGGAACTTGCGGGGCCGATCGCTCAAGGCGTGGAATTGATGTTTGCCAGTCTCATGGCCAATGGAAAGATCATGGCCTGCGGCAACGGCGGTTCCGCCGCCGATGCCCAGCACTTCGCCGCCGAACTGGTCAATCGCTTTGAGCGCGAGCGCCCGCCGATCGCCGGCCTCGCGCTCACCACCGACTCGTCGATCCTGACCTCGATCGGCAACGACTACGAATTCGAACAGATATTCTCCAAGCAGATCAAGGCGATCGGCCAGCCCGGCGATGTCCTGCTTGCAATCAGCACCAGCGGCGGCTCGAAGAACGTGATCCGCGCGGTCGAGGCGGCGCACGAACGCGAGATCCGCGTGATTGCGCTTACCGGCCGCGGCGGGGGCGACCTGGGGAACGCATTGCTGCCCTCCGATGTCCATATCTGTGTGCCACACCCTCAGACGCCACGCATCCAGGAAGTGCATCTGCTTGCACTGCACTGCCTGTGCGACGGCATAGACAACCTGTTACTTGGAGCCGAAGCATGAGCAAACTCGTAACCCGACTCAACCGCGCCAGCGGCCTTTTACGGGCCGCCGCACTTGCAGCGGCAGCGCTCACGCTCGGTGGCTGCATCGAGGCCGCGCTCGTCGGCGGCGCCGCGAGCGGCGCGTTGATGGCCAACGACCGTCGTGTCGCAGAGATCGTCCTCGGCGACGAGCGCGTGGAAGCCACCGCAAGCAACCGGATCAGCACCCGCTTCGGCGACAAGGTACATGTCAACATCACCAGCTTCAACTACACCGTGCTGCTCTCAGGCGAAGTGCCCGACGCCAAGGCCAAGGCCGAGATCGAGCGCATTGCAAGCGAAGTCGAGCGGGTGAAGGCGGTGGTCAACGAACTGCAGGTTGGAGCACAAAGCGCGTTCACCGCGCGGGGCAATGACACATACCTTACCGGACGAGTCAAGGCGGCTATGGTCGGCGCGAACAAGTTCAACACCAACCATGTCAAGGTGGTCACCGAAGCGGGCGTCGTGTTCCTTATGGGACTTGTGACCCGCAAGGAAGGCGACGACGCCACCGAAATCGCCCGCGCAATCGGGGGCGTGCAGAAGGTGATTCGCGTGTTCGAGTATGTGACCGTACCGGCCGCCGCCCCGGCCCCGGCGCCAGCCAAGTAAGACGGCAAGCGTTTGAGGACGGACGCACTGCAACGCCTCGCACGCGCGACCGTCCTGCGGAATCTCCACAACCTGCTCTGCGCAGTCCTTGTCGCTGTCTCTCTCGGAGGCACGGCGGCGCACGCGCAGGTTCCCGACTGGAAAGTGCTGTTTGATCGCGGCGTAGAGCGCTACCAGCGCGGAGACCTGCCGGGCACGATCGAAATCTTCACCCGCTATATCGAGATCGCCGGCGGCGACCCCGCCGGCTTCCATAACCGCGGAAAAGCGCGTGCCGGCCTGCGCAACTACCGTGATGCAATCGCCGATTACACCCGCGCGATCGAACTCGACCCGCAACTTGCAGACGCATGGAATGACCGCGGCTCGGCGCGCACGCAGATCGGCGACCTCGATGGCGCGATCGAGGACCTCAACCGCGCCATCGAGATCAACCCCGGCAATGAATTGAGCTGGATGAACCGCGGCGTGGCCTGGTTCCGCAAGGGTGACTACCAGCTCGCGATCGCCGACCAGACGCGTTCGATTGAAAACAACCCGCGTTTCCTGTTCGCCTGGGTCTATCGCGGCGTCGCGCGCCGAACGATGG
Organism: Betaproteobacteria bacterium; assembly: GCA_947466535.1. Taxonomy (GTDB): domain Bacteria; phylum Pseudomonadota; class Gammaproteobacteria; order Burkholderiales; family SG8-39; genus CAMBSA01. The sequence goes on along the minus strand of CANIEV010000046.1, from coordinate 2,929 downwards.
GCAATTACGACGGCGCGATCGAGGACTACAGTCGTGCGCTCGTTCTCAACCCGCGCGACGTGTTCTCGATGAGCGACCGCGGCATCGCCAAAAGCGCCAAGGGCGACTATGACGGCGCGATCGCCGACTACACCCTGGCAATAGAAACGGCGCCGAACTTCGCCCCGCCCTGGAACAACCGCGGCATCGCGCTGCGCGCGATCGGCGACTTCGCCGGTGCGATGGAAAACCATTCGCGCGCGATACAGCTCGACCCGAAGCTCGCCTCGGCCTGGAACAACCGCAGCCTCGCGCGGATCGACCTGGGCGACATCGACGGTGCGATATCGGACTCGAGCCGCGCGCTGGAAGTCGACCCGCGGTATGTGAACGCGCTCTCGAGCCGCGGCAGCGCACGCCTTGCGAAGTACGAGCTCGACGCAGCGCTCGAGGACTTCAACCGGGCGCTCGCGATCGACTCGCAGTCGGCCAATGCCCTCAACAACCGCGGGCTCGCGCGCGCCGAGCGCGGCGAATTCGAGGATGCGATCACGGACTTCACCCGCGCCGCCGAATCCGACGCGAAGTCCGCCGCCGCGTGGAACAACCGCGGCCTGGCGATCGCCGACCGCGGCGACAACGACGCGGCAATTGCCGACTTCACCCGCGCGTTCAGCCTTCGTCCGGGCGCGCTGTCGCTGTTTGCCCGTGCCAACGCACTGTGGCGCCAGGGCAAGCGCGAAGCAGCAAGCGCGGATTACCGCCGCATCGCGGAATTCGCGGCCGCAGAGCCCGAGCCGTATATCTGGGTAAGCCTGTACTTCAACCAGAACGAAGCCGCGCAACGCGCCGCGGCGGCTATGCTCGACCGCTCGCTCAAGCGAAGCGCGAAGCCCGAGGGCTGGAACGTCCTGCTTGGCTGGCTTGGCCACCGCAAGGCGGGACAACCGCGCGAGGCCATCAATTTCCTCGACCAGTGGGCACCGGGGATCGACCCGAACCGCTGGCCCGCCGCCATCGTCCGCCACCTGAAGGGCGAGATCCCCCGCGAGGCGCTGCTTGCAGCGGCGAAGACGCTCGGCCAGCAGACCGAGGCGCGAGCGATCATCGGCATGAACCTGCTCTATTCCGGTGATTCACCCGGCGGAATGAGCGAATTGCGCTGGGTGCGCGATGCCGGCAGGAAGAGCCGCTGGGCACACGCGCTTGCGCTGATGGAAGTGGAGCGCCGCGAGGGCATCGCGCCATCGCTTGCAGGTCGCACTCCGAATTTCATCAAATTCATCGGCAGAAATGACCGGCTGGCGCGTGAAAGCGGGTGAATCCTATAAAGTGGCTGATATAGGTCACTGTGCCGGATACGCATTCAGGTAACGCGCGCGGACGGTGAAATCCGGCGCGATATCCACCTGCAGCCGGTAGGCGCCGAAGCCTTCGATATAGGTATCGCCCTTCGCTTCGACCGTGCGCCCCCCCGCATCGAACACGACATCCACGCTCGATTCGCCGCGCGGATGCAGAGTCACATCCACTGACGCCCCGGAAGCGAGGGCCAGAATCCTCTCGGTGAAGCCGCGCCCTCTGAGTTCGATGTTACGGAGTTCCACCGTGGACCGGTTGTGCACCCGCGCCGCCGGCGCATCCCACTCACCGTACATCATCCACGCCACGGCGACGACCAGCACCGTGCCAGCAGCCAGGCCAAGCGCGAGTTGCCGCAGGACGCGCATCGCCGGAACTAGTCATGAGGCACCGCGAGCCGCGAGCGGATGAATCGCATCAGGCTGCCGAGCACCGGCACTTTCCCGTACAGGTCTTCCGCCGGATCCCAGTAGTCGCGATGCAGCGTGATCCGGCCCTGCGCGTCAAACTCGAGATGGGTGGCGCAGCGGATGCGGAATTCCATGCCGCCGCGCTTCGCGCGGCAGCAAAGCTCCGACAGCAGCATCGCACCCGCGTCCGACCGCCAGCGATGCGTCACCCTGAAACGCGGAGCATCGACCTGCTCGAACATGTGCCGGTAGATGCGCTCGATCGCCGTCGCGCCACGCACTTCGTTGAACGGATCCTTGAACCGTGCATCGGGCGCGTAGTAGCGTGGCGTGTCGCCAACGCTCGCGGGCGAGAGCGTCTCGAACCAGAGCACGATCGCATCGAGCGTGACCGGAGCACTCACAGCCCGGTGGTCCTGCGCACGATGGCGAAGTACAGGCGATAGGGCAGCAACCGCAGGAACTTGAGAAAGCGCGTGAACCGTTTCGGGAAGTGAATCTCGAACTGCCCCGCCTCCAGACCCGCCACGATTTCGCACGCCGCCTCCTCCGGTGAAATCAGTGCCGGCATCTTGAAATCGTTTTGATCGGTAAGCGGCGTAGCGACGAACCCAGGGCAAATCAGGTGCACGCCGATGCCGCGCGGTGCGAGATCAAGGTAGAGCGACTCCGCAAGATTGATGAGCGCGGCCTTGGACGGCCCGTAGGCAAGGCTCTTGGGCAAGCCGCCGTATCCGGCCACCGAGGACACGATCGCAATCGCGCCCTGCTTCTGCGCGAGCAGTTGCGGCATCACCGCGGCGATACCGTTCATCACGCCGAGGAAATTCACCTCGAAGGTCGCGCGCACCGTGGCCAGATCGAACTCCCAGGCGCGCATCGGGGTGTAGGTGCCCGCATTCAGCAGTACCAGATCGATGCCGCCGAGTTCCGCGACCATGCGCTTTGCCGCGGCATCGAGCGCAGCAGAATCGGTCACATCGAGCGGAAGCACCAGCGCGCCGGGGACCACCTCGCGCAGCCGTACTTCGTTGCGCGCGCTGAGCGCAAGCCGTGCGCCGCGCGAGGCAAGCAGCCTCGCAGTCGCGGCGCCGATTCCGGTGGATGCTCCGACGATCCAGACGCGCCGCCCGTTCCATGCATCGAAGCGTGGGTTCAGTGCCACGAATTCCCGGGAT
>CANIEV010000045.1 GCA_947466535.1 Betaproteobacteria bacterium | reverse complement strand
GTCATGCCGAGCAGCTCGCGGCTTTTTTCATAGACACGGCTCGGCGAGCCGTAACCCGCGGCGTAGAACGCATCGTCCACCCTGCGTTCACCGGGCAGGGCCTTCTGCAGGCGATCCCGCTTTACCTGCGACTGGTACGCGCGCGGGCTCATGCCCATCGCGCTACTGAAGCTGCGCTGCAGGTGTTGCGGGCTGAGCCCTGCGATTGCCGACAGATCGGCGAGCGTCAGCGCGGATTCGCTTTTCGCAATCGCATCACAAACGGCTGCAATCCACGGCTGACGCGCGCCGCCGTCCGCGGGCCGGCAGCGCAGGCAGGCGCGAAAGCCTGCTTTCTCCGCATCAAGGCCGGTCGAAAAGAAACTCACGTTCTCGCGGTGCGGCCGCCGCGAGGGGCAACCCGGGCGGCAATAGATGCGGGTGGAGCGCACTGCGTAGACAAAGCGCCCGTCGGCGTCGGCGTCGCGGGCTTCGACCGCGGCCCAGCGCTTGATATCGGTTTCCTGCAGTGTGTTGCTCATGGCTCGTTTTCCCGTTCCGTTCAGGACGGGTCGAGTATCCGTGCGTGCGCGGGAGCGGGCCATCCGGAGCTTGCGGTCAAATTGCCGGCCACGTCATTTTCCGCGGACTCAAGGCGCAATGCGCGATCGGGTCCATGTGCCGCCTGCGGCCGGCAGATACACGATGCGGTCGTGCAGCCGGCTCTTGCGGCCTTGCCAGAACTCGAACAGTTCGGGCAGCACGCGGTAGCCTCCCCAGTGCGGCGGTCGGGGCGGGTTGTCGCCGTGGAGCGCGGCCATGTCTTCCACGCGCTTCTCCAGAACCTCGCGGCTTGCGACCACTTCGCTCTGTGGCGAGGCCCAGGCGCCGATGCGGCTGCCAAGCGGCCGGCTGACAAAGTATTCGTCGGACTCGGCGGCGCTGATGCGTTCGACGCGGCCCTCGATGCGGATCTGGCGCTCGAGATCCTCCCAGCAAAAGAGCAGGCAGGCCTGCGGGTTCTGCTCGAGTTCGCGGCCCTTGCGGCTTGCGTAGTTGGTGAAGAACACGAAGCCGCGCGCATCCACGCCCTTCAACAGCACCGCGCGCACCGAGGGGCGGCCGTTGGCGGCGGCGGTGGCGAGCATCACCGAATTGGGCAACACGATCGTGGTGTCCAGCACCGCGCTGAACCACTTGTCGAACTGCGCGAACGGGTCGGCGGCGGTGTCGGACTCGTCCAGTCCGGCGAGCATGTATTCGCTGCGGAGATCGGCTAGCTTCATCGGCGTGATCCTCGTTTTACCGGGATATTCCCGGGGGATTCGTGAAAATGTTCAACATTTATTTTTAAAGTGTCCAGCCGGTGCGTGAAAGCGGTCGATTTTCGTTCAAAAATGATACGACGGTTCAGTTTTTCCGGTGTTCGCGGGCATTCGTTCTGCGTTCGCTCCAGCCAAATCCCATAAGCACCGCGGCCACCACGAAGAACACCGGCGCCATGCCCATGATCGACCCGACCGCGCCGAACAGTATCGGCATGAAGGTCTGGCTCGAATTGATGATCACCCCGCGCAGGCCCACCGCGGTGCCGGCGCGGCCGGTGGGCGTGTGGTTGTGCACCAGCGCCATCACCAGCGGCTGGGTCATGCCGAGCACGAGGCCGAGCAGGACCGACAGGAAGCCAAGCCAGAGCGCGCTCGGGTAGATCGGGAACAGGCAGTACAGGGCACCCGCGATCAGCAGCACCGAGGAGAGCACTTGCCAGGAATTGAAGCGGCGCGAGATCGCCGGCAGCGCGATGCGCACCACAAAGGTGGCCGCGGAAAAGCAGCCCATCACAAGGCCGATCACAGTGGCTGACAGCCCGATCGATGCGCCGTGCACAGGGATCACGAAGGCGTAGAGATCCCAGGCCACCGCGATCAGGCCGTTGATGATCAGGAGGCGCCGCAGTACCGCGATCCCGAGCAGGTCGCGCACCCGGCCGCCGCTGGCCGCGTCCTTGGCGCGCGGCGGGCTGGGCAGCTTCAGCTTGTTGAAGGCGAAGATCAGCACCGGCACCAGCGGCGGGATCGCGAACAGGGCGAAGGTCACGCGGTGCCCGAGGCCGTCGATCGCAAAGCCGGCGAACAGCGGGCCGATCAGGGCCGAGAGCGAGAATCCGAGCGACACGAGGCTGAAATTGGCTGTCCGGTCCTCCGGCTTGCCGAGGTAGCCCGAGACGTTCTGCATCGTGAGGTGATAGAGCATGAAGCCCGCGCCGATCAGCGTGCCGGTCACATACAGCACCCACACTTCCGGAATCGCCGCGGGCAGGGCCACTCCCACCGTGGTGGCGAGCGCGCCGAAGAACATCAGCTTGCGCGGAGGCAGCCGGTCGGTCAGCCGGCCGGCCCAGACCGAAAACAGCATCGGGATGATGCCGTACACCGCTGCAAGCAGTCCCACCGCGTAGGTGGGTGCGCCCAGCTGGATGGCGTACAGGACCAGCAACACCCGGCTACCGACGTAGACCGAGTGTGTGAGGACGTTGAGAAGGATGAGGAGATAGAGCGTGGGCACGGCGGAAGGACGGTAGTATCGCGCAAAAGCGGGCCCGGCCTTGTGCCGTTTGCCCGCGCGGGATGTTTTTCGGTCAGGCAGAAACACTTCAATGCGCTCCAGGCAATTGCTTCGTATCGGTTTTTTCGGCGCCGGCCGGGTCGGGCAGGGCCTTGCAATTGCGCTGGGCGAAGCGGGCCATGCGGTGGTCGCGGTGGGCAGTCGCAGCCGCTCCTCGGCCGAAGCGCTGGCTGCGCGGGTACCGGGCTGTGTCGTCGCTGACTCCCCGCAAAGCCTTGTCAATGCCTGTGATCTGCTGTTTCTCACCGTACCCGACGATGCGATCGCCACCGCCGCCGCGTCCTTGCCCTGGCGCCGCGGCGTGCTTGCGGTGCATACCAGCGGGGCGGCGGAACTCGCGGTACTGGATGCGGCAAGGCAGGCAGGCGCGGACGTCGGCGCTTTCCATCCTCTGGTGATGTTCTCCGATCCGCAGGTCGCGGCGCGCGCGCTCGCCGGCAGCACGGTGGCGGTGGAAACCTCATCGACCGGGGTCGCGGCGACGCTCGAATCGATTGCGCGCGACATTGGCGCGAATCCGATCGCGGTGCCCGCGGGTGCGCGCGCGGCATATCACGCCTCGGCGCACTACGCGGCGGGCTTTCTCTGCGTTTTGCTGAACGAGGCCGAGGAGATCTGGCGCCGCGCCGGCATCGGCGGGCCGGGCGATGCGTCGCGGGCGCTCCTGCCGCTTGCGCGCGGCGCGCTGGATGCGGTGGCGCGCGACGGGCCCGCGGCGGCGATGCAGGGCGCGATCGCGCGCGGCGACATCGGCACGGTGAAAAAACATCTCCAAGCGCTTTGCGCGCTCGATCCGTCGATGGCATCCCTCTATCGTCCGATTGCGATTCGCGCAGTGGACATCGCGCTCGGCAGCGGACGAATCGATGCGAATCGCGCCGACGAACTGCGCAGTCTGCTTGCGAAAGCTTGAACGATGAAAACCTGCCCGTGAAAAAGTACGACATCGCCGATCCCGGCTATCGCTGTTTTGCGATGGCGCGGCGCGGCTTTCTTGCCCGGCGCGACGATCCGCGGAAATTCCTCGAGCGCTGTATCGAGACGATCGCGGCGCGGGAGCCGCAGGTGAAGGCCTTCGTGGTGCATGACATCGAACGCGCGCGTGCCGCCGCCGATGCCTCGGTGAAGCGCTATGCCGAAGGACGCCCGCTCTCGCCGGTGGACGGCCTGCCGGTGGGCATCAAGGATCTCTTCGACACCGAGGAATTCCCCGCCGAGCTCAACAGCGAGTACTTCCGCGGTCGGCGCCCGGATTGCGACGCGGCGCATGTGTTCGCGCTGCGCCGCGGCGGCGCGATCATCGTCGGCAAGACGGTGACCACCGAGCTCGGCATGGCGGCGCCCGGGCCGACGCTCAATCCCTGGGACCTGCGGCGCACGCCCGGCGGCTCCTCCTCCGGTTCGGCAGCAGCGGTGGCGGCGGGCATGTTGCCCGCGGCCACCGGCAGCCAGGTGCGCGGCTCGATCGTGCGCCCCGCCTCGCTTTGCGGCATTGTTGGCAACAAGCCCACCTTCGGCGCGCTGCATTCAGGCGGCGGCTTCAGCGGCACCGATTCGGTCGGACAGCTTGGGCTTCTCACCGGAACGCTCGTCGACAACTGGGAGATCACGCATCACATCGCCAACACCGTCGGGGGCAATCCGGGGTGTCCCGGGCTCTACGGCGGACCGGCGCTGCCCGCGGCGCGAAAGCCCGCACGGTTGCTTCGGCAGTACACCACCGGCTGGAACATGACCGATGAGGCCTCGAAGGAAACCTTTGAGGGATACCTGCGGCAACTGGCTGACACGGGGGTGGAGATCATCGAACCCGCGAGCGCGCCCGAACTCGCGCGCTACGAAGCGCTTACCGTGGCGGCGAACGCTGTGCTGTTCGATCTCATGGCCTGGGAAGGCCGCTGGCCGCTGTTGTACTACGGCGAACGCCGGCCGGAGGCCTTTGGCCCGAACGTGCGCGGGCCGCTCGCGCGCATCGGCAGCATGACGCTCGCGGAATACCGCATTGCGCTCGAGCGCCGCGCGGAACTGCAGGCGGCGCACCGCGCACTGGACGGACGGATCGACGGCTTCATCACGCTTGCGCACATCGGCCCGGCGCAGATCGGCCTGCCGCCGCTTGGCACACCGTGGTTCAACGACGCGTCGTCGGTGATCGGCGCACCGGTGTACAACCTGCCGCTGCTCGAATCCGAGGGCGTGCCGCTTGGCGTGCAACTTATGGGCTTCGAGCATCGCGACGAGGATCTCGCGTCGATCGCGCGCTGGATGCTTGCCGCGGGCGGCGCGGCCGCGCTAATCGGCGAGGGTTGATCGCCGACCCAGTTCCTCGGCGAAGGTTGATCGTCTGATCAAGTTCCGGCGTCCGGAACAGGGGGGCGCTTTCCCGCGCATTTTGCCGCCGAAGGATGGCATTCAGCCGGCAGATAGACGAAGATAGAGGGACCGGACGCCGCAGCGCGCGCGACCCGACATCCGCCGCCGAAATTCACGGCGTTGACGGCTTCGAGACGCTCATCGAGGAAACATCCATGAAACGTGAAAACGCATTGCACGAGGACGTGAATCAGGCCGGGCTCGACGCCTACTGGATGCCGTTCACCGCGAACCGCTATTACAAGAGCCATCCGCGGATGCTGGTGCGCGCCGAGGGCGCGTATTACGAGACCGACGACGGCAAGCGCCTGTTCGACTGCCTCTCCGGACTGTGGTGTTGCACGCTCGGCCATTGCAATCCGGCTGTGGCGGATGCGATCGGCCGGCAGGCGAAGGAAATGGACTACGCCACCGCCTTCAACATGGGCCACCCGAAGATTTTCAGCCTCGCGCAGCGCATCGCCGACTTGGCGCCCGAGGGTTTGTCCAAGGTCTTCTTCGTAAACTCCGGATCCGAGGCAGTAGATACCGCGCTCAAGATCGCGCTCGCGTATCACCGGGTCCGGGGCGAGGGCACGCGCACCCGTTTCATCGGCCGCGAGCGCGGCTACCACGGCGTGGGTTTCGGCGGCATGTCGGTGGGCGGCATGATGGCCAACCGCAAGATGTTCTCGACCGCCATGGTTCCCGGCGTCGATCATCTGCCGCACACGATCAACCTGTCGCAGATGGCGTTCTCGCGCGGCCAGCCGACCTGGGGCGCGCATCTGGCGGACGAGCTCGAACGCATCGTCGGCCTGCACGACGCCTCCAACATCGCGGCGGTGATCGTCGAGCCGATGTGCGGCTCGGCCGGCGTGCTGGTGCCGCCGGTTGGTTACCTGCAGAAGCTGCGCGAGATATGCGACAAACACGGCATCCTGCTGATATTCGACGAGGTCATCACCGGCTTCGGCCGGCTCGGCGCCAATTTCGGCGCACAGCGCTATGGCGTGGTGCCCGACATGATCACCTTCGCCAAGGGCGTGACCAACGGCTCGGTGCCGATGGGCGGGGTGATCGTCAAGCAGGAGATCCACGACACCTTCATGACCGGGCCCGCGACCGCGGTGGAGTTCTTCCACGGCTACACCTACTCCGGGCATCCGCTCGCCGCCGCCGCGGCGCATGCTGCGCTGGACGAATTCGAGAAGGGCGGCCTGTTCCAGCGGGCTCGTAGCCTCGAGCCGGTGCTGGAAAAAATGGTGCACGAGCTCAAGGGCGAGCCCGGCGTGATCGACATTCGCAACGCGGGCCTCTCGGCTGCGGTGGAACTCGAATCCATTCCCGGGCAGGTCGGCGCACGGGCGCGCAAGGTGTTCGACCGCGGCATCGAGGAAAACATGCTGTTCCGTTTCACCGGCGACACGATCGCGGTGGCACCGCCCTTCATCGCGACCGAAGACGAGATCGGCCGCATGATCGAGGCGCTTCGCACCTGCATCCGCGCCGCGGCCTGATCCGGGCTTGCGGTGTGGTGCGGTTCGGCAGCCCATTTTCCAGGCTTTGCACGAACGACTGCGTCAGTAGAACGAGAGGTGTCGGGGCGTTACCCGGCGGGCGGCTTGCCGCCCTTGTCGCAACCGACTGTTCGGCACGAACAGCCGGCATTACGGGTGCCTCTCCATCCGGAGACGGCGATGTCTTGTTCAGGCGGATTCCGCAACAACCTGGGTGAACCTTCATGACGCAGATCGAAAACGTGAAATCAGGCTCGCAGGCAAAAGTACCCATGCCCGAACCAAAGTGGATCGACGTGGACGGCATCCGCACCCGCTACTACGAGGCGGGCAAGGGCGAGCCGATCGTGTTCATCTACGGCGGCAACTTCGGCACCAGCGACTCCGCCTCGAGCGGCCACACCTGGAACCTGAACCTGCAGCCGCTGTCGAAGAACTTTCACGCGATCGCCTTCGACAAGATCGGCCAGGGCTTCACCGACAACCCGAAGAACGACGACTACACGATGCAGGCGGTGGTGAACCATGCCGCCGGATTCCTGCGCGCGATGAAGCTGCCGCCGGTGCATCTGGTCGGGCATTCTCGCGGTGGCTACTGCGCGGCGCGGCTCACCCTCGAGAACCACGACCTCGTGCGATCGCTGACGCTCGTCAACAGCGGCACGCTCAGCCCGGGCGTGGGCACCAACGAAGTCGTGCTCTCGCGCCCGCCGCACCCGAAGTTCACGCCCGAGTGCGTGCGCTGGGTGTACCAGAACTACAGCTTCGACCCGAACGTGGTTACCGACGAATGGGTGAACGCGGTGCTCGACGTGCTGAACCTGCCCAAGTATCGCGAGAGCATCGCCAAGGTCGAGGGCGAACGGCTCGGCGCGAAGCTGTTCCTGCCGCAGCTCGCGCGCGACAAGCGCGAGACCCTGCAATGGATCAACGAAGGCCGGCTGCAGCGGCCGGTGGAAATTTTCTGGGGAACGGATGACCGCACCGCAACGCTCGAGCGCGGCGTGGAGATGTTCCAGATGTTCGCCCGCCACGACCGGCGCACCCAGCTGCACCTGATCAACCAGTCGGGCCACTTCCCGTTCCGCGAGCATCCGGAACGCTTCAATGCCCTGCTTGCGCGTTTCGTCGCGTCCCACGCCGCCTGAGGCCAGAACATGCTTACCCAACGTACCGTACAGTTGAACCAACGTACCGTAGTGGTCGCAGGCGTCAAGACGACCGCGCTCGAAAACAAATCCTCGAAGACCCCGCTGGTGTTCCTCAACGGAGGCGTGTCGGGTGTGGCTCCTTACTGCAGCGGTTCGCATATCTGGGGTTCATCGCTCGGTCTGTTCGCGGCCGAGCGCAGCGTGATCGCGATCGACCTTCCCGGCACCGGCGGCACCGGCGTGCCGAAGGATGGCCTCTGCGTCGACACGATGACGCGCCATGTGCGCGAAAGCCTCGATGCCTTCGGCATCGAGCGCTGCCATATTGTCGGCCATGATCTCGCCGGACTGATCGCGCTGATGCTCGCGGCCGAGCTGCCTGGGCGGGTGCGCGGTGTCACCGCGGTTTCGGCGCTCGCCGCCGCGCCCACCGGCGACAGCCTCGAGAACCTGACGCTGAAACACCCCCCGGCACCGCTGTGGAGCCGTGCGTCGCAGAAGTGGGCGCTCGAACAGCTGTCGTATTCGCACCACCCGATCGATGGGGTTTTGCTCGATGCCTGCGTCGCCGCGGCGAAGGGCGAGGCGCATGCCGCGGCACAGGCGGCGATGGGCTCGGGCCGGCATGCGGACGTGTTCGTGCCGAGCCTGCTCGGCGCGAAGGGCAGGTTCTATGAAATAGCCCGCACCGTGGGGATCTCGGTGCCGGTGCAGGTGATCTGGGGCACGCACGATCCGCTCGGCACCCTCGATCAGGGCCTCTGGCTGTACAAGATCGTGGCGGCAAAGCAGACGGCGTCGCAGTTTCACGTGATCAACCGAGCCGGCGCGCTGCCCTTCCTTGAAGAACCCGGCGTGTTCCACTCGATGGTGTCGGCGTTCGCCGAAGTGGTGTTTCCGGTTTGATCACTGGATGAGTCGTAAAGAGGCCGCAAGGAAAACCGAAATGAGGAGCGTGCGGATATGAATGCGAAAAACGGCAACGTGCTGGACACCCCCGAGAAGACGTTCGCGCTCGACTTCATCGAGCGCAACCGACAGGCGCTCTGGACACTGAGCGATTCGATCTTCTACTTCGCCGAACTTGGCATGCAGGAGCACCGTACCGCCGGCCTGATGACCGGTCTGCTCGAGGAGCACGGCTTCCGGCTGGAGCGCGGCATCTCCGGCTTTCCCACCGGATTCCTCGCGACCTACGGCAGCGGTTCGCCGGTGATCGCGCTGCACACCGAATACGACTCGAATCCGTCGAATTCGCAGAAATCCGGCGCGACCGAGCGCGAGGAGATCGTGCCGGGCGCGCCGGGGCACTGCGAAGGACACAACGTCAACGGCGCGGTGCTGGTGTCATCCGCCATCGCGCTGCGTTACGCGATGGAGAAGTACAAGCTCCGCGGCACGCTCAAGGTGTTCGGCGCGCCGGCGGAAGAGCAGGTGCTCTGCCGGCCTTATTACGTACGCGACGGCTATTTCGACGATGTCGATATAGCCTTCCACGATCACATCTATGACGAGTTCAAGTCCGACTACGGATTGATGCAGGCGGCGCTGATCTCGGCCAATTTCAACTTCAAGGGCGAGTCGGCGCACGCGGCGATGGCGCCCTGGAAGGCGCGCGATGCGCTCGATGCGGTGGTGCTGATGGACGTGGGCATGGCGCAGTACCGCGAGCACTTCGAGCGCGGCATGACCGCGCACCGGGTGATCACCCACGGCGGCGAGCAGCCGAATGTGATTCCCGCGAAGGCGTCGGTGTGGTGGATGATGCGGCACCCTGGCGCGGAAGGCGCACGCAAGCTGTTCGAGCAGGCGAAGAAGATCGCGCAAGGCGCCTGCCTGATGAGCAACTGCGAAGTCGAGATCGACGTGCGTGCCGCGGTGTGGCCGGTGCGCGGCAACCAGACGATGGCCGAAGTCATCCAGAAGAACATCGACGCAATCGGCATGCCGGTGTGGACGCCGGAGGAACAGGCCTTCGCGAAGGCGCTGCAGAAGAATGCCAAGGTGCGCGAGGACGGGCTTCGCGCCGCGCCAACGCCGATCGAAGGGCCGGCGGTGCAGATCGCTGCCTCCAACGACTGTGGCGATATCTCGTGGAAAGTGCCGATGGCGCGGGTGTGGTTTCCCGCCAACGTGCCGAACGTCACCTACCACCACTGGAGCGCGGGCGCCGCGCTCGCCACCACGATCGCGCACAAGGGCGGGCTCGCCGGCGCGAAGGCGATGGCGGTGTCGGTGATCGACTTTCTCAAGAACCCGGACCGTGTGGCGGAGGCGAAGGATACGTTCCGGCGCGAGATCGGCGACACCGAGTACAAGCCGCTGCTGCCGTCCGGCCAGCAGCCGCAGAAGGACCTGAATTACGAAATGATGGAAAAATTCCGGCCGCTCATGGAGCCGCACTATGTGCGCGAGAAGCCGGTGTTCGCGGTCTAGAGCCGTAGATGCAACCGACCCGCAACTGATTTCACGGAGAACCGAACATGGCAGGCAAATCAAGCTACCCGCGCAAATGGGAATGGCCGAACGGGGCGAAGATCGCGGTCTCGGTGAACATGGCGCTCGAGGCTTTCATTCGCGCGAGCCAGGTGACGCTGGAGAAGACCTCCAACAAGGTGGACCACTTCTCGCTCAGCTACGCCGAATACGGTGCGAAGTCGGGCGTCTGGCGCGTGATGGACCTGCTCGATGACCTCGGCATCCGCGGCAGTGTCTCCACCAACGGTTACGCCGCCGAGCTGTATCCGAAGGTAGTGCGCGCACTCGCCGATGCAGGCCACGAGATCAACGGGCATGCGTGGGCGAACGACCAGATCATGAAGGACGATGATCCGGACGCGGAACTCGCCGAGATCCGCAAGTGCACGAAGATCCTCACCGAAACCGCGGGCCACGCGCCAGTCGGCTGGACGAGCCCGGGAAGCGCGGGTTCGGCCAACACGCTTTCGTTCCTGAAGGGCGAGGGCTACATCTGGAACGGAGATGACGCGAGCGACGACCTGCCCTTTTTGAAAGCCACGAAGAACGGACCGATGGTCATCATGCCGAGGACCAACATTCCGCATAATGATCTGGTGATGTGGGCGATGGCGAAGAACCCGCCCGGCGTGATCTGGGACGGCTTCAAGGACACCTTCGACCAGTTGTACTCCGAGGGCAAGAACGGCAGCCCGAAGTGGACCGAGATCACGCTGCACTACCATATGGCGGGGCGTCCGACGCTGATCCCGACGATCCGCAAATGCCTCGAGTACGCGAAGCAGCACGAGGGCGTGTGGTTCGCCCGCAAACGCGATATCGCGGAATGGGCGATGAAGCACGAGAGCAAGGCTTAGGTCAGCTGAAACGACAGATGCACCATCCACAGGGGAAAACGGCCATGAAAAAAATCGTCACCGGTCTGATGTTCGCGGCACTTGCGGGAGCGCCCGCGATCGGCTTTTCGCAGGCGATCAAGCTGAAATATGCGGAGTTCTCGCCCGATACCGAGAAGATCCACAACCTCGTGTCCAAGCCGTTTGTCGCAGCGGTGATGAAGGACGCGGCGGGGACGCTCGACATCGAAATGTTCCCCAACGGCGCGCTCGGCCGCGCGCCGCAGCAGCAGGCGCAATTGGTGCTCGACGGCATCGCCGATTTCGCCTTCGTCGTGCCCCCCTTCACGCCGGGCCGCTTTCCGGAATCGGAAGTGTTCGAGTTGCCCGGACTGTTCCAGAACCTGAAGGAAGCCACCGCCGTCTATACGCGCATGGTGCTTGCCGGCCAGGTGAAGGACTACGAGCAGTATTTTCCGGTGGCGCTCTGGGGCACGCCACCCTTCAGCATCCATGCGCGCTACCCGATCAACACGATCGCGGACCTCAAGGGGCACAAGATCCGCGGCTCGGGCGTGATCCAGATCGAGGCGCTGAAGGCGCTTGGCGCGATCCCGGTGGGGATGCCTCCGACGGAAGTGCCCGAGGCGATCAGCCGCCGCACGATCGATGGCGCGACCTCGCAGCCGGCGGTGGTGTTCGACTTCGGCCTCGACCGGGTGACGAACATGCACTACTTCATCCGCCTCGGTTTCGTCCCGCTCACGATCATGATGAACCGCAAGAAGTTCGAGAGCCTGCCCAAGGTGGCGCAGGACGCGATCCGCAAGTACAGCGGCGAGTGGATGGCCAACCGCTACACCGAGGTGTATGTCGCCTACGACGCGGAACTCATCAAGCGCCTGGAGACCGATCCCAAGCGCAAGGTGGTGATGCCGACTTCCGCCGACCATGAAGCGGCGCGTGTCGCCTTCGAACCGGTGATCGCCGCCTGGGTGGGCAAGAGCCCGCGCAATGCCGAGTTGTACAAGACGGTGCGCGCGGAAATCGACAAGGTCCGGGCCGGCAAGTAAGCAGGGAACGATGCTTGCCTCGCTCGAGCGGGCTGCGCTCGCGGCCACGCGTGCGCTGTCGGTTATCGGCCTTGCCGCGCTGATGTGCCTTGCCACGATGACGCTTGTGGACGGCCTGCTGCGCTGGCTCGCCAACAAGCCGATCGAGGGCGTGCGCGATCTCGCGGCGCTCACGATCGCGGTGGCGGTAAGTTGCTCGCTGCCGATGGTGCTGATCGAGCGCGCCAACATCACCATTCGCGTTGTGGAAAATGTTCTCGGGCGCTTGGCAAGCCGGGTGCTGGATCTGATCGCCTCGCTGCTTGTATTTGCCATCCTCGCGCTCACCGCCTGGCAGTTCATCGTCTTCGCCGGCAAGATGGCGCAGGCGAAGGAAACCACCTGGGTGTTGCAGATTCCGATCGCGCCCTTCTGGTACGGCGTGGATGCGATTCTCTGGTGCGCGGTGGCGGTGCAGCTGATCGTCGCCGCGCGTGATGCGGCGCGCTTGTTCGGCGGGCAAGAGGCGATCACCGGATGAGTCCGCTTGCGATAGGCGCGGTCGGCCTTGCCGCGCTTTTTCTCCTGATCCTCGCGCAGGTGCCGATCGGCTTTGCGATGATGATCGTGGGTCTTGCGGGCTTCGCGCTGCAGACCGGCTGGGAACCCGCGCTCACGCTGCTTGCGACCGAGCCCTCGGGCGTGCTCTCGAACGTCGATCTCGCGACAGTGCCCCTGTTTCTGCTGATGGGCACCTTCGCGAGTGCGGCCGGTTTCTCGAGCGATATCTACAACGCGGTGGCCGCGGTGCTCGGGCATCGCCGCGGCGGACTGGCCTACGCCACCATCGGCGGGTGCGCTGCCTTCGGCGCGGTATGCGGTTCGTCTACCGCAACTGCCGCGACCTTTGCCAAGGCCGCGCTGCCGGAGATGCTCAAGCGCGGCTACTCGCAGGGCTTTTCCACCGGCACGATCGCCGCGGGCGGCACGCTCAAGTCGCTGATTCCGCCCTCGGTGATCATGGTGCTCTACTGCATCGCCGCCAAGACTTTCATCTTCGATCTGTTCCTCGCCGCGGTGATTCCGGCGCTGATCGCGATCGCGCTCAACCTGATTGCGATCGCGATCATGGTCCGCATCGACCCCGCATCCGCGCCGGTCGGGCCGCGTATCCCCTGGCCCGAGCGCTGGCAGGCGATAAAGATCGCATCACCCGTCCTTATACTGATGGTGGCGGTGTTCGGCGGCCTGTACAGCGGCATTTTCACGGTAAACGAGGCGGCATCCGTCGCAGCGGTGTTGTCGCTTGCCTTCGCGTTGCTGCGCGGACGTATGAGCTGGCCCGCGCTCTGGCAGGGGCTGCGCGAGTCGGCGAGCGCGACCGGCATGCTCTATGTGATCCTGATGGGCGCGTTCGTTTTCACCTATTTCATCACGATTGCGAAGATTCCCGAGGCGCTGGTGGCGCTGATCCAGGGGCTGGCGATTCCGCCGCTTGCGATCATTTTCCTTCTGCTCGTCGCCTACCTGATCCTGGGGGCGGTGTTCGACGAGATCTCGGCGATGCTGATCACCATCCCCTTCGTGCTGCCGGTGATCGTCAAGCTCGGCTACGACCCGGTGTGGTGGGGCATCATCAACGTGGTGGTGATCGAGCTCGGCATGATCATTCCGCCGATCGGCGTGATCGTGTTCCTGCTGCACGGGTTGGCACCCGAGATACCGATGCGCACGATTTACCGAGGTGTCGCACCCTTCATCGCGGCGGACCTGCTGTTGCTTGCGCTGCTCGCGGTGTTCCCCGCGATCAGCCTCTGGCTGCCGGCTTACCTGGCGCGCTGATCGGTTTCATTTGCGCCGGCGCATGCCCGGTAGCGGAATCTCGAGCACCAGCGCGCAGGCCACCAGGATCAGCAGCCCGCCGAAGACCAGGGTGAGCTTCATCGGTTCACCGAGGAACAGCACGCCGAGCAGCACGCCCGACACCGGCACGATGAAGGTGGTGGTCTGAGCCTTGGTCGCGCCGACATCCTTGATCAGCTGGAAGTACATCGGAAAGCCGATTCCGGTGGACAGGATGCCGACGATGATCATCGAGGCGACAACGGTGGTCGTCCATTGGGAGGCGGCGGGGACCTCGGGCAGCAGGGGCAGCATCATGAGTGATGCGAACAGCGTGTTGCCCACGGCGATCGCCCGCGAATCGACACCCTTCACATAGAGCTTCGCGGCGACACCGCCGACCGCGTAACCGAGTGCTGCGAGGATCGAGGCGAACACCGCGAGCAGCACCTCGGGCGTTGGCGCGATCGGCCCCCAGCCGGCGATCAATGACACGCCGAGCACGCCGCAGGCAAGGCCGATGACCTTCGGAACAGTCAGCTTTTCTCCGAGAAAACATGCGCCGAGGATCGCGCTCATCCAGGGCGTGCTCGAATTGATGATCGACATGTAGGACGCGCTGATCGTCTTGCCGGCGAAGGCGTAAAGGGTCCAGGGTCCGGCGGTGTTGAGCAGTCCGACGACGAAGTACTGCTTCCAGTAACGGCGGAAGGCGAGGTCGACGCCGGCCCAGCGCGCCCACGCAATCAGCACGATCGAGGCGACAACGAGCCGGCCGAGGGTGAACCACACCGCACCAATGATCGGTGCGCAGACGCGGATGAATGCAAACGACCCGCCCCAGATGGTGCCGAGAAAAATGATCTTGACGACGTCGGAAGTTCGCATGGGCATCAGAGAGAGTCGGGGAGCGGAGCGTATCAGGCCAGCGGCTTGCGCGCGGTGCCCGGCTCGTGCCGGTTACCCACCAGCCCGGTGACAAGCGCTGTGGCGAGCAGCACCGTGATCCCGCCCGCCGCCATGCCGATGCCGAAGGGCTCGCCCAGGAGCGCCACGCCGTAAAACGTCCCGAAGAGCGGCATCAGGTAGGTCACGGTGAGTGACCGGGTTGCCCCAATGCGTGCAACCAGTCGGTAGTAGATGAGATAGCCGATGCCGCTCGAGCCCACACCAAGCGCGAGCAGTGCGAGGATCGCCGCCAGACTCGGGCCGCTGCTCGCGGGGTCGAGCGACATCGCGGGTCCGAGCGTGGGGATCAGGAGCGGTGTTGCGAGCAGCATGCTTCCCGCGGTAAGCACGCTCGAGTCCTGCTCGCGGCCGTAGCGGCGGGTGGCGATGCCGCCGAGCGCGTAGGCCGATACAGAGACAAGGCACAAGGCCACAGCAATCACGACCTCGCGATTGATCTTGAGCGGCCCGAGCCCGACGATCATCGCGACGCCCGCGCAGCCGAGGATCATGCCCGCCACCCGCGTCAGCGTGATCCGCTCCCCGGCGATCATCGCGGAATAAAGCACCACGAAGATCGGTGTGAGCGAATTCATCATCACCATGTAGGAAGCAGGCAGCGACTTGCCCGCGTACGAATAAAGCAGCCAGGGCAGAGATGCGTTTAGCGACCCGACGATCAGGTAGGCGCGCCAGTGCCGTGCGATCTCGAGAGGCAGCCGGAGAGCGGTGGTGTAGACGAGCACCGCGAGCGCCGACAGCCCGGTGCGAAGGAAGGCGATCCAGCCCGGGTCCATCTCCAGCGCCGCGATACGCAGAAAGATGAACGACGATCCCCACAGGGCTGCGAGGAAGACCAGCCAGGCGATGTCGGACGGGCGCATCGAAGATGGGGGGATTTGCGGGCAAAGACAAACGACGGAGGGGCCGTCATTGTCGCACTCCCGGTGTGCGCCCGCCGGGAGCGGATCGGAAACCGTCGTGCGACGGTAGCCTGGCTACTCCAGATCTTCGTATCTGATGCCGTGGCGACGCAACATGGTCTCGAACACGGTATGGGCAAGCGTGTGTTTTTCGCCGTCGCCCATGCCCTGGTTGCGCATCGGGTTCGCGTCCAGCACCTCGCGGCTGACCGCACGGTTCGGCCCGGGCGCGGCATCGGAGGCCATCTGCACCTCGCAGGCGCGCTGCAAGGTCCACATGGTGAGGAAGGTGCGCGCTACATCCGGTCCCGTCACCAGCAGTCCGTGGTTGCGCAGGATCAGCGCATCGTTTTCGCCGAGGCTCTTGACCAGCCGCGGTTGCTCGTCCATGCGCGTGGTCAGGCCCTCGAAGTCGTGGTAGCCGACGCAGCCCCAGAAACGCACGCTGTAGAAATTGTCAAAACGCAGGCCTTCCTCCTTGCACGCGACCGCCATGCCGGCGGTGGTGTGGGTGTGCATCACGCAGTGCGCACGGTCGCTGGCGCGGTGGATCGCGCTGTGGATCACGAAACCTGCGGGATTCACCGGGTAGGGCGAGTTGTCGAGTTTTTTTCCCTCGGTGTCGATCTTCACCAGGTTCGAGGCGGTGACCTCGCTGTAGTGCAGGCCGTAGGGATTGATCAGGTAGGCGGGCTCGCTGCCGGGTGCGCGCACCGTGATGTGATTGAAGATCAGCTCGGTCCAGCCGAGCGCGTCGAACAGACGGTAGCAGGCGGCGAGTTCGAGCCGCAGTTTCCATTCTTCGGAGGACACGTCCGGGCGGACGACTTTCAGCATCGGGCTGTTCATCAGGCTTGCTCCATTGGAAGGCGGGAGAATGCGGGGGATTTCCGCATCATCGGCCGGCAGCTGCCGGCTGTCAAAAAACGGTATCGGCGCGGGGCGTGCGACTCTCCCCCCGGGCTTGACCGGGGCGCCGAAGCTGGCGTATTGTGGTTTCACAATGAGAACATTAGTTTTACATAGTAAAACTACGGCCGTTATTTCAATGCTTACTGGAGGGGCGCGTGCTCTGGGTCGGCGTTGATATCGGCGGCACCTTCACTGACGTGATCGGCTATGACCCGGCTAGCGGTCGCCTGCTCGCGGCCAAGAGCCTGTCCACGCCGGCATCGCCGGTGCGCGCGGTGCTCGAGGGCATCGCCAAGCTCGGCGCGGACTATGCCGAGATCGGCCGCTTCGTCCACGGCACCACCCGTGTCACGAACGCACTGCTCGAGAACTCCGGTGTCCCGGTGGCGCTGATCACTACCCGCGGGTTCCGGGATGTCACCGAAATGGCACGAGGTCACCGCCGCCGGCTCTACAGTGTGAAAGAGACGGCGCCCGAGCGTCTCGTGCCCCGTGTTCGGCGCTTCGAGGTGGAAGAGCGCCTGCAGGCGGACGGCAGCGTTCTGCGACCGCTCGACGAGGCCGGGGTCGAGGCGGCGATCGAGTCGATCGCATCATTTGGCGAAGGCGTCGGTGGCGTAGCCATTTGTTTTCTGCACAGCTACCGCAATCCGGTGCACGAGAACCGCGTCGCGGAACTTGTCCGCAAGCGCCTGCCGAAGCTTGCGCTCAGCACCTCGGCGGAAGTGGTGCCGGAGATCGGCGAGTACGAGCGCTTCGCCACCACGGTGCAGAACGTGGCGGTGAAGCCGATCGTGGATGCCTATCTCGCCGAACTGCAGGGCGCGCTAAAACAAAGCGGCTTCGCGGGCGAGCTCTCGATCATGACCAGCGGCGGCGGCGTGGTTTCGGCCAATGACGCGCGCCGCGTGCCGATGCAGCTCGCGCTCTCCGGTCCCGCGGGCGGCGTCGCGGCCAGCGCGTATGTGGGGGGGCTCGCGGGATTCCCCAATCTCATCACCTGCGACATGGGCGGCACCAGCGCGGATGTCTGCCTGATCAAGGGCGGGCAGCCTGCGATGACCAACCTGAGCGATATCGCGGGTTACCCGAACAAGACCTTCCAGATCGAGATCAAGACCATCGGCGCAGGCGGCGGATCGCTTGCCTGGGTCGATGTCGGCGGGGAACTCTGCATCGGCCCGCAAAGCGCCGGTTCCACGCCCGGCCCTGCCTGCTATGGCCGGGGCGGAACGCAACCCACCACCACCGATGCGCACCTGATCGTCGGTCACCTCGACACCTCCGAGCGTCTCGGCGGTGAAGTCGGGCTCGACCTGGAGGCGGCGCGGCGCGCGATGCAGGCGCTAGCCGATCGCATCGGCATCGCGAGCGCGGAAGAACTCGCGCTTGGCGTGATCCGGCTCGCGGTGGCGAAGATGACCAGCGCGATCAAGGAAATCTCGATTGCGCGCGGCCACGACCCGCGCGATTTCACCCTGCTGCCCTTCGGTGGCGCCGGGCCGATGCATGCCACCGCGCTTGCCGACGAACTCGGCATGGAGGCGGTGCTCGTGCCCCGGGTGCCGGGCAATCTCTCCGCACTGGGTTTTGTCACCGCCCGCGCCCGGCACGACCTGGTGCGCATCGTGATGCTGCGCGCGAACGACGCAGCGCTGCCCGAAGTGACCCGTGCCTTCGAGGTGCTTGCAGGCGAGGCGCGCGAGCGCCTTGCGGCAGGCGGCCTGAAGAATCTGTCCGAGGCGGAACTCTCGCTTTCGCTTGGAATGCGCATACGCGGCCAGACCTACGAATTGCTGGTGCCGCTTGCCGCGGTGCCCGCGACCGCCGCCGAACTCGCGCAGCGCTTTCGCGAGGCGTACGAGGCGCGCTATGCCTACGTTCCCTCGCAGATCGATCTGGAAATCGTGAGTTGCCGTATCACCGCTCTCGGTCCGGTGCAGAAGGTGGATCTCGCCGGCAGTAGCGGCACTGCCGAAGCCGGCGCGATCGAGACGAATATATACACCCGGGATGGATGGGTGAGGGCGGCGGTGCGTCAGCGCGCGCTGCTCGAACCGGGCGATGCGGTCGATGGCCCGGTCATCGTGCGCGAAAGCGGCGCCACCACCGTGGTCGGTGCGGGCTGGCGCGTCACCGTCGACAAACTGCGCAATCTCGTCATAAGGAAAGCCAAGTGATCCTCGATCTCGCCGAATCGCCGATTCCCTTCGACGAACTGCTCGATCGCAATGCGCAGGCGAATCCTGACCGGGGCGCGATCGTGATGGCCGAGAGCGACTATGTGCTGACGCTGGGTGAATATGCGAAACGGGCGGGTGATGCCGCGCGCTATCTCGCCGAGCGCGGCATCGGTCCCGGTGACCGTGTCGCGATCTGGGGGCAGAACTCCTACGCCTGGGCGATCTGGCTTGCGGGCGCGGCCTGGCGCGGCGCGTCCGCGGTGGCGCTGCATCCCGGCCTGCCGCGCGAAGACCTTGCACGCTCGCTTGCGCATGCGCGACCGTCCTGGCTGATCTGCGACACCGTCCAGCGCGGTCGCTCGCTTGCGGAACTCGCGCAGGAAGCGGCGGAGTCGCCCGCCTTGCGCGCCGCGGGTCTGCGCGGCCTCACGGTGATGAAGGGCGGCGATGGGGATGTGTCCTTCGAGGACATCCTCGAGCGCGGCGCGGCGCCGGCGCATCTGGGCAAGATCGGCGAGCCGCTCAACCTGCAGTTCACCTCCGGCAGCACCGGCCGGCCCAAACTCGTGGTCCTTTCTCACCGCTCCCTGGTGGTGAATTCCGCGATCACCGCCGAGCGCTCGGGTGTCACCGAAAAAGACGCGCTCGCCTCGCCGTTGCCGCTGTGCCATTCCGGCGGCCTGTCCTCGGGTCTGGTGATGAGCATCGCCACCGGCGCGCTCTGGTGCACCACCTACCGTTTCCGCGCCGAACTCGTGCTCGGCCAGATCGAGCGTCACCGCTGCACCGTGATGCAGGGCACGCCCACGATGTTCAAGGCCACGCTCGATGCGCTCGCGTCTTCTCCGCGCAAGATCGACGTCAGCTCGATGCGCCTCGGTTTCGTCGGCGGTGCGCATTGCCCGCCCGACATCACCCGCCGCATGATCGAGGAGATGGGCTGCGAGCGCATGGCGATCATCTACGGCCAGACCGAATTCGGCCCGACGGTGTCGATGACCGACGGCAAGGAGCCGGACGAACTCGCCTACATCAGCTCAGGCTATGCCCTGCACGGCGTTGAGATCCGCATCGCCGATCCTGTCACCAACACGCCGCTGCCCGAAGGCGAAGTGGGGGAGGTGCAGACGCGCGGCCCGACGATCATGTCCGGTTACTTTGATGACCCGGTGGCGACCGCCGCCACCCTCCTGCCCGACGGCTGGCTTCGCACCGGCGACCTCGGGAAGATGCACGGCAAGTACCTGCAGATCACTGCGCGGCTGAAGGACATCATCATTCGCGGTGGTGAGAACGTCTCGCCCTTCGAAGTGGAGGAGGCGCTGCGCGCGATGCCCGGCGTGCGCGAGGCCTGCGTGGTGGGCGCACCCTCGGCCTTCTGGGGCGAGGAAATCTGCGCCGTGCTGAGCGTGGCCGAGGGCGCGGGCATCACCGTGCCCGCGCTTCGCGCCTGGTGCGACGAGAAGCTGCCGCGCTTCCAGCGGCCGGACAAGTACGTATTGCGCACCGAGCTGCCGATGCTCGAATCGAACAAGATCGACAAGCGTGCGGTGCGCGAAGCGATCAATGCGGGGGCCTGGCCATGGGCACAATGACGGCAGGTACAGTGAAAGAACCGGTGATGAACGCTGATGCCGCGCGCGATTGCGGCTGCTCGACATCGGGGGTAGTGCGGGGCGCGGGGGCGCCGGCCGAAGTTCGGATCAACACCTGCTTCCTCGATTCGCTCACCGTCACCAGCTACTTCGGCAGCGACGAGATGCGCGCGAGCTTCAACGACCGCAGCCTGATGCAGAGCTGGCTGGACGTGGAAGCTGCACTTGCGCGCGCGCAAGGCTCGCTCGGCCTGATTCCCTCGAGCGCGGGCGCGGTGATCACCGCCAACGCGCGCATCGAAAAGCTCGACTTCCCCGGAATCGCGGCGGAAGCCGCGCGCACTTCACATCCGCTGGTGCCGCTGATCCGCGCGCTGGTGAAGGTCTGCGGCGAACCCGCGGGCGGCTATGTGCACCTCGGCTCCACCACGCAGGACGTGATGGACACCGGCTTCGTGCTTTGTTCGCGCACGGGGCTGGATGCGGTGGAGCGCCAGTGCCGCGAACTCGCGCGCATCCTGCGTCGCCTGTCGATCCGTTATCGCAACACCGTGATGGCAGGCCGCACCCACGGCCAGCAGGCGCTTCCCACCACCTTCGGCCTGCGCGTGGCGGGCTGGTACGACGAGATGCTGCGCCATCTCGACCGGATCGCGGAACTGCGTCCGCGTCTGCTCACCGGCAGCTTCGGTGGCGCGGCGGGCACGATGGCGGGCTACGGCCCGAAGGCGATCGAGCTGCGCGCGGCGGTGATGCGCGAACTCGGCCTGAACGTGCCGCTCACCAGCTGGCATTCCAATCAGGACCGCTTCGGCGAAGCGATTTCGCTGTTCGGGCTCATCGCCTCCACCGGCGAGAAGATCGCGCGAGAGCTGTACTTTCTCGGCCGCACCGAGATCGCGGAAGCCTTCGAGAGCCAGGGCGAGGGGCAGGTCGGCAGCAGCACCATGCCGCACAAGCAGAACCCGATCCGCTGCGAGGCGATCATCGGCGCTGCCGCCACATTGCGCGCGCAGGTGCCGCTCGCGCAGGGCGCGATGGTGGCGCAGGACGACCGCGACATGGGCTCGGGCATGATCCTCTGGAAACTCGTGCCCGAGAGCTTCATCCTTCTCGGCGGCATCCTCGACCGGCTGGTGGCAGTCGTCGGCACCATGGGCGTGGACACCGCGCGCATGCGCCACAACCTGCATATCACCGGAGGTCTGATCGTCTCCGAGGCGGTGATGCTCAAGCTCGCCGAGCGTATCGGCCGCGAACACGCGCACCATGCGGTGAGCGAGGCGTCCAGGCAGGCGATCGCATCGCACCGTCCCTTTGCCGACTGCCTGCGCGAGCATCCCGCGCTCGCCGGCCGCATCTCCGCCGCCGACCTGCAGGGCCTGCTCGATCCCGAGCACTACATCGGCGCTGCGGCCGAGGTGGTCGACCAGACGATTCTGAGCAGGGAGGTGTGATGGCCACGACCGGCAAAAGCGTCGAACTCACGATCGAGGGCCGGGTGGCGCGGGTAGTGCTCTCGCGCGAGGCGCGGCGCAATTCGTTCGACACCGCGATGCTTGAAGAATTCGAGGACACGATCGTGGCGCTTGGCCGCGCGCGCGGCGTGGAGATCGCGGTGCTCACCGGCAAGGGTCCGAGCTTCTGCGCGGGCACCGACCTGAAGCAACTCGAACACCTCACCGCCGACGACACGTTGCACTGGCAGCGCCGCACCGGCGAGATGGTGGAACGCTGGACGCGCCTGCCGCTCACCACGCTCACCGCGTTCAACGGCCCGGCAATCGGCTCGGGCGCGGTGCTCGGCCTGGCAAGCGACCTGCGCATCGCCGCGGACACCACCTGGTTCACGCTGCCCGAAGTGGCCTTCGGCATCCCGCTCACCTGGAGCGGCGTACCGGTGCTCACCGCGATGCTTGGCGCGGACCGCGTCAAGCGCGCGCTGCTGCTGCGCGAGCGGATCGAGGCGAAGGAGATGTTGTCGCTCGATCTGGTGATGAGCGTGGTCGAGCCGGTGGAACTCGGCACAGAGACCGAGCGCGTGTTGCGGCTCCTGCTCGAATCGCCGCACCTCGGCCGGATGATGGCCAAGGGCGCAACCACCGCGGCGGCCGCGGCGCCCGGCTTCAGCACCAATCTGTACGAGCCGTACCTTGCCGCCTACGGCGTGGCGACGCGCCCGGCGGGCGGCTACGATTTTTCGAAGAAGGACGGCAAGTGATACTCGCCGAGCAAGCCTCAGCCCGGTGCGCCCATCGCCTCGGAGGCGGCGCGCGCGGCGCGCAGGGTTGCGCGGGCGAGCGCCTTCACCCGGGCATCGCCCATGCGGAAGGTCGGCGCGGACACGCTGATCGAGGCGACGATGAGGCCGTCGTGGCCGTGGATCGGCACGCCCACGGTGCGAAGCCCGACCTCGGATTCCTCGTCGTTGTAGGCCCAGCCCTGGCGCTTCCAGACGCGAAAGCGCTGCAGGAAGGTCTTCATGTCGGTGATGGTGTGCGGCGTGAGCTTGCGGAAGGTTTCGTCCGCGAGCAGTGCGCGGACAGCGTCCTCGTCGAGGTCGAGCAGGAGGCTCTTGCCGGCGGCGCTGCAGTAGATCGGGATGCGCGGCGCGAAGCGCGAGACAAGCTGCGGCGTGGTGGTGCCTACGATGCGGTCGATCAGCACCGCATCGCTGCCATCGAGGATGGACAGGTTGACCGATTCGCCTTCCTCGCGCGCGAGCTGCTCGATATGCGGACGCGCGGCGTTGCGAAGATCGAGCGAGCCAACGAAGCGCGCCGCGAGGTCGAGCACCGAGGCGCCGAGCCGGTAGGCGCCGGTGACCGCGTTCTGCCGCACCAGGCCCTTCGCGGCGAGCGCCTGCAGCAGGCGGTACACGGTGGATTTGTGCAGGCCGAGCTCGCTGCTGATGTCCATGATGCGGCGCTCGGGTTGCTCGTGAGTGAAGCAGAACAGCAGCGCGAGCGCGCGGTCGATCGCCTGGGTGCCGGAGGTTTCGTTTTTCTTCAGCGCGCTCTTGTCGGAGGCCGGTTCGGGGCTGCGGCGGGTGCTCATCGTTCGTTCCGTGGGTGTGAGGCTATGGTAATGCAAGGGCAGGTGAAATGAGCGGAGTGGAACATTTGATTGATCCAATCTCTCTCGAAGTCATCACCGAGGGGCTGGTGTCCATCGTGCGCGAGATGCGCCAGACGGTGCTGCGCACCGCGCACTCGCCGGTGATCAGCGAGGCGCAGGACTTCAGCTGCGCGCTGTTCAACGCGCGCGGCGAGATGGTGGCGCAGTCGCGCGACATGCCAGGCCACGTGATCGCGATGCCCGCGTCGGTCGCCGAAGCGATGAAGGATTTCGGCGACACGCTGAAACCGGGTGACGTGATCATCCTCAACGATCCCTATCGTGGCGGCAGTCATCTCAACGACGTGACGGTGGTGGTGCCGGTGTTCGTGGAAGACGCTCCGTTTGTGTTTCCCTGCGTGCGCATGCACTGGGCCGACATCGGCGGCATGACCCCGGGCAGCATCTCGGGCTCGGCCACCGAGATCCTGCAGGAAGGCGTGCGCATCCCGCCGGTGAAGTTCATCGACGCCGGCGTGGAGAACACCGGTGTGGCGACGCTGCTGTTCGCCAATGTGCGCGGGCCGGATGCGCGCCGCGGCGACCTCGATGCCTGTATCGCCGCCTGCCGCACCGCCGAGCGCCGGTTGCGCGAATTCGCGGCGCGCTACGGCGTGGGCGAGATCGGGCGTTATCTCGATGCGAACCTCGACCGCACCGAGGCTCGGCTGCGAAAGCGCATCGCCGATCTGCCCGACGGCATCTACTGCTACGAGGACAGCCTCGATCTTTTCACCGCCGGCGTGTTCGATCCGGCGATGGTCCGCTGCACGCTGACGGTGGCGGGCGACGAACTCACCGCCGATTTCGACGGCTCCAGCCCGCAGGTGGGCGCGGTGGTGAATGCCTCGATCGCGATGACCCGCGCCGGCGTGTTCATCGCATTGAAGTCGGTGCTCGACCCGGGCGGTGCGATCAACGACGGCGCCTTCCGCCCGATCCATGTGAAGGCGCCGCCGGCATCGGTCGTGAACGTCGCCTGGCCGGCGCCTGCGAACGCGCATTCGGAAGTGCGCAAGCGCGTGCTCTCGGCGGTGATGGGCGCGCTCGCGCAGATCGCGCCCGAGGCGGTGACCGCCGACCAGTGCGGCTCGACTTTCCAGAACCTGCTCGGCGGACTGGACAAGCGAACCGGCGGTTCGTACCTCTATTACGACTACCCGCCCGGCGGCAACGGCGGCTTCCCCGAATCCGACGGACCGGATTCGATGAACCCGGTGGACCTCGGCGACATTTCCACCGTGCAACCAGTGGAAGTGCTGGAAGCGGTGAGCCCGGTGCTGGTGGAGTCCTGCGAATACCGCATCGACTCCTGCGGCGACGGTTTGCGTCGCGGCGGGCTGGGTGCGCGGCGCGCCACGCGCCTGCTCGCGGAAGCGGGCGGTGCCTACTCGGTGCAGACCGACCGCGCGGTGATTCCGCCTTACGGGCTGAGTCTCGGTCATGCGGGCGCGAACGCGCACACCTGTCTCGAGCGGCCGCAGGGTGTGCTCGAATTCGACACCCCGGGCAAGGTCTCGGGCCAGCGCGTCAACCCGGGCGACATCCTGGTGATGGAATCCGCCGGCGGCGGCGGCTGGGGCGATCCGCTGGAACGCGAGACCGACCGCGTCGCCTACGACTTCGAGGCCGGGCTGATCTCGGCCGGGCGCGCGAAGGATGTGTACGGCGTGGTGTTCGCCAAAGACGGACGCGTCGATGAAGCGGCGACGAAAAAGCGCCGCGCGCTGCTGCGCGGCAAGCGTCTGCATCTGCCTTCGGCGCGCATTCCCGACGAACGCGCCTTCGCCGGCGTGCGCGGCAAGCATCGCCGCGCCGAGATCACTGCCGACACTGCGAAAAAACACAAGCTGAAACTCGGCTCGCTCGTTGAACTGCACGGCAGGAGCCCCGCGCCGCTGCGGGTGTGGCTGTATCCCGCGAGTGGCGATGTTGCCGAAGGCTGCATCGCGATCGCAGCCGACGGGCTTTCGATTCTCGGCATCGCGGCGGGGGATTCGTTCCTCGTTCGTCCGCTGATTTCTCCGCACAGGGTGTTTTCATGACAGGGTCCCAATGAATTCGGCCTCCCGCGTTTTTCATCTCGATGTCGGCACGCGTCCGTCGCGCCAGCCGGCGTCGCCCGCGTTATCCGGCGCGACAAAGCGCGATACACACTCGCCCGGTATCGTCGCCGGCCTGCTCGCGCCGCATCCGCCGCACCTGATCTACGCCGAGAATCACCCGAACAACGAGCCGCGTTCGCGCGGCGGCTGGGAGCAGATCCGCTGGGGCTACGAGGCGGTGCGAAAGCGCGTGAAAGAAATTCACAAGCCCGACGTGATCCTGGTGCATGCGCCGCACTGGATCACCGCGGTCGGCCACCATGTGAACTGCGTGGAAAACCCGAAGGGCGTGTCGGTGGACCCGATCTTTCCGCACCTCTTCCGCTATCACTACGATTTCAAAACCGATGTGGAACTCGCCGAAGCAATCGTTGCCGAGGGAAAGCAGCAGGGCTTGACGATGAGCGCGATGAAGCACCCCGGCATGCGGGTGGACTACGCCACCATCGCCTCGCTGCACCTGCTGAACCCCGACTGGGACATCCCGGTGGTGTCGATCTCGGCCAACAACAATCCCTATTACTTCGCCGATGCGCCGCTGGACGAGATGGAGGCGCTGGGCATCGCAACGCGCCGCGCGATCGAATCCACCGGACGACGCGCGGTGCTGGCGGCGTCGTGCTCGATGTCGCATCTGCATTGGAACGTGGAGCCCGATCTTCCCGAGGACATGTCGTTCGAGCACGCTTTTAATGATCACCAGCACCGCTGGGACATGAAGTTCCTCGAACTCGTGCGAAGCGGTCGCAGCGACGAACTTCGCCGCTTCATCCCCGAGCATATCGAGGCAACCGCGGCGGAGACCAAGGCAGGCAGCCTCACCTGGATGCTGTCTGCAATCGGCTGGCCGCGGATGGCGGGCACGGTGCACGCCTATGGCACGGTGATCGGCACCGGCAACGGGCTGATCGAATGGGCGCCGGAAGACGGCGGGGTGTTCCATGTCTGAAGCCTCAAGAAAGGGCGGCATCGTCGGCGCGGGCCTTGTGCCCGGTTTGCCGCATCTGCTCGCGTCGAAACCCGCCGCCGGCTGGACGCAGCTGGCGGAGGCCACGCGCGCGCTCGGCCGCGAACTCCGCGCCGCTGGCGCCGAGTCGCTGATGCTGGTCTCCTCGCAGTGGTTCAGCGTGCTCGGGCTGCTCGTGCAGACGCGGCCGGTGCTCGAAGGCACGCGGGTGGACGAGAACTGGTACCCCTACGACTTCGGCACGCTCGATTACAAACTGCGCACCGACGCCGCGCTCACCGACAGCTGGATGCAGCAGTTGCGATCGGGCGGCTTTCAGGTGCGCGCGGTGGATCATCCGCATTTCCCGATGGACACCGGCACGGTGGTCGCCTCACGGTTGCTCGACCCCGAGGGCGAACTGTCGATCGCCGGTGTGTCGCTGAATCTCTATGGCGATCACGCCTCGGTGGAACGCGTCGGCCGCGCGGCGCGCGAGGCGGCGGAAGCGAGCGGGCGTCGCGTCGC
>CANIEV010000044.1 GCA_947466535.1 Betaproteobacteria bacterium | reverse complement strand
GCTGCTCATGGTGTTTGCCGCGCAAAAGCTGCGCATGCATCCGCGGCTTGCCAATCCCACCGTGATGATCGTGGTGGACCGCATCGACCTCGATACCCAGATCACCGCCACCTTCAACGCCGCCGACGTGGCCAACATGATCGGCGTGGCCACGCGCCGCGAGTTGCAGGACCTGCTTGCCAAGGATGTGCGCAAGGTGCTGATCACCACCATCCACAAGTTCGGCGAGGCGGGGGGGCGGCTGAACGACCGCGCGAACATCATCGTCATGGTGGACGAGGCGCACCGCACCCAGGAAGGCGACCTCGGCCGCAAGATGCGCGAAGCCCTGCCCAATGCCTTTCTCTTCGGGCTTACCGGCACGCCGATCAACCGCGCCGACCGCAACACCTTCTGGGCCTTCGGCGCGGACGAGGACGAGAAGGGCTACATGAGCCGCTACTCGTTCCAGGATTCCATCCGCGACAAGGCCACCCTGCCGCTGCACTTCGAGGCGCCGGCAGTGAAGCTGAAAATCGACCGCGCCGCAATCGACGAGGCGTTTGCCGAGATCACCAACGACTTGTCCGAGCAGGACCGCGACGACCTTGCCAAACGCGCCGCCAAGATGGCGCGGCTGGTGAAGAACCCGGAGCGCATACGCGCGGTGGTGCAGCACATGGTGGAGCACTTCCGCGCCAAGGTGGAGCCCAACGGCTTCAAGGCGCAGGTGGTGGTGTTCGACCGCGAATGCTGCGTGCTCTACAAGCAGGTGATGGACGAGCTCGCCGGGCCGGAGGCGAGCGCGATCGTGATGCACACCTCGGCGGGCGACCCGCCCGAATGGCGTGCGCATGCACGCAGCAAGGACGACGAGGAAAAGCTGCTCGACCGCTTCCGCGATCCGGCCGACCCGCTGCAGTTCGTGATCGTCACATCCAAGCTGCTCACCGGGTTCGATGCGCCGATCCTGCAGGTGATGTACCTCGACAAGCCGATGCGCGACCACAACCTGCTGCAGGCGATCTGTCGCACCAACCGCACCTACAGCAATCTCGGCCAGGAAAAGACCCACGGCCTGATCGTGGACTACATCGGCATCTTCGACGACGTGGCCCGCGCGCTCGACTTCGACGAGAAGGCGGTGCAGCAGGTGGTGTCGAACATCGAGGAACTGCGCAAGGCCCTGCCGGTGCAGGCGCAGAAGTGCCTCGCGTTCTTCCCCAACGTGGACCGCTCGGTGGGCGGCTACGAGGGCCTGATGGCGGCGCAGCAGTGCCTGCCCAACAACGAGGTGCGCGACGCATTTGCCGCCCACTACATCGTGCTCGGCACGATCTGGGAGGCGCTGTCACCCGATCCTTGCCTCGGCCCGTGGGAAAAGGACTACCGCTGGCTCACCCAGGTGTACGAATCGGTCAAGCCGCCCAGTGGCAACGGCAAGCTGATCTGGCACGCGCTCGGCGCAAAGACGGTGGAACTCATCAACCGGAACGTGCACCTCGAATCGGTGCGCGACGATGTGGAAACCCTGGTGCTGGATGCGGAGGTGCTGGAAGGCATACTCGCGGACAGGAATCCCGAGCAGCGCGGACGCGAAATCGAAATCAAGCTGGTCGCCCGGCTGCGCAAGCACCTCGGCAACCCGAAGTTCACCGCGCTCGGCGAACGGCTGGAGAAGATTCGCGAGCGGCACGAGCAGGGCGTGATCACCAGCCTCGACTTCCTGAAGCAGATTTTGGAACTCGCGAAGGACGTGGTCGCCGCCGAAAAGCAGACCGACCCGGAAGAGGAACGCGACCGGGCGAAGGAAGCCTTGACCGAACTGTTCAACGAAGCGAAGGGCGGCAACACCCACATCATTGTCGAGCGCATCGTCGGCGAAATCGACGGCATCGTGAAGAAGGTGCGCTTTCCCGACTGGCAGCACACCACGCAAGGCGAACGGCTGGTGCAGCGTGAACTGCGCAAGGCCCTGCTCAAGTACAAGCTGCACACCGATCAGGACCTGTTCGACCGGGCGTACGCTTATATCAAGCAGTACTACTGAGCCTGGTTTTCAACCGAGGTTGAACTACTTCTGTACGCCAATCGCCCGCTTTCACGCAGGGGCCGGGCACTTTTGAAATAAATGTTGGACTTTTCCTGCCGTTAAAGAACGGCATTCAGCGTGCCGCGCTGAACCTCCGCAGCGCCGGCACGCCGGTCACCCGCAGCGTGCCCTCGATTCGTCCGCCGACCAGACGGCCGTCGAAGTCGTGCCGCCGGCCGTTGGGAAGCGCGGTGAAGCGCACGCGGTTGGCGTCGATGCGCGCATCGAACAGTGGCAGCGGCGCGGTGTCGATCGTGATCCGGCCCTCGAGCTTCTGGTGTTGCTGATCCAGTCGCAGCGCGTAGCGCGCGGGGTCGGGTCCTTCGACGTTCACCGTCCACGCGCCGCCCATCTGCGCCGGCACGATCCAGAGCATGCCGCGCTGGTCCTCGACGAACACCGATTCGTCCGGTTCCCAGTCGCCCATGCCGAAGATGAAGGACAGTATTCGCGTGCCGGGTTTCATCGCGAGCAGCCGCGGCCGGAGTTTCTGGTTGAAGGCGGGCGGCATGAACAGCGTCACCACCGTCGCCGAGGAGAAGTCCACCTCGAACACGTCACCCTGGATAAAGCGCACCCGCTCGGCGAGCCCCGCGTTGCGCGCGCGCTGCTGCGAGAAGGCGACGAGGTCCGGGTTGTACTCCACGCCCATCGAGCGCGCGCCGAACACCTGCGCCGCGAGAATCGGGATGCGGCCGTCGCCCGAGCCGAGATCGACCACGTAGTCCTCGCGCGTGGTTTTGCCCAGCCGCAGCATCGCCTCCACCATGCCCTCGGGCGTCGGGATCCAGCCGGAATCCTTGCCGGGGGTGCCGAACACCGGTTCGGCAACCGTCTGGGCGACGGTGGTGCCGGCAAACATCATCGAGGTACCGGCAAGCAGCAGGCGGCGGCGGAGCTTGCTGGTCGACACGATCCTACTTTCCGGTGCGGATGAACTCGAGGATCTCGCGCCCGAGCGCCTCTTCCGCGGTGTTGAAGTGGGCGATGATCGAGGTGTGGTTGTGGCCGGGCAGGCGCATCAGCCGCGGCGCGCGGCCCTTAGCGGCCGCGAGCCGGAACACGAGTTCGCTGCAATGCAGGTCGATCAGCGGGTTATCGTACTCGGCAAAACCGACGAAGGTCGGCACGCTTTGCGCATTCACGTGCGTGACGGCGGAGGCCTTCACCAGCATCGCGGGGTCTGAACCGCAATACGCTTCCACCTTTTTTGCGTTCGGGTTGTCGGCGCGCATCTCGGTGCGCACCCGCCCGCTCAGCACGATGTGCCCGGCGATGCCTACGCCGCCCGCGGGATGCAGGCTCGCGTCATAGGCGTAGCAGCCGGTGTGCGCCGCGCCTGCGGAATGGCCCATGATGAAAATCCGCTTCGGGTCGCCGCCGTACTCCGCCGCATGCGCGCGTGCCCAGGCGACCGCGCCGCCCACGTCCTGCGCGCCCGACGGGTACTTGAATTCCGGTGCCTGGCGGTATTCCATGTTGATGCCGAGCACGCCGTTGCGCGCGAAGTAGTACAGCACGTTGGAATACACCTGCGGCGTGCGGTCCTTCTCGCCGTCGATGAAGGCGCCGCCGTGGGCGAAGATCAGCACCGGCAGCGGACCGGTGGCGGCGGTACCTGCGGTGGCTGCGGGCTGGTACACGTCCAGCACCTGCCGCGGATGCGTGCCGTAGGCAAGGCCGCGTGTTACGCGGATGCCGTCTGTCGGCTGGTCGACGAGTACCCGGCTGTATTCATCCACCATCTGCTTCACATGCTGCGTGACGGCCTCGCCCCAGCGCGGGCCGACCTCGGCCATCAGCGCACGCAGCGACTCCGATATCGAGGGCGCGGCGCTCATACGTCGAACCTCATGCCGGTGAAGCGAAGCTGCGAGAGCTCCTCGATCGCGTAGCGCACGCCCTCGCGGCCGAAGCCGGAGCGCTTCGCGCCACCAAAGGGGTACATGTCCAGGCGAAAGCGGCTGGCCTCGTTCACCCAGAGCGAGCCGACTTCGAATTCCTCGGAGAACCGCATCGCCCATTTCAGGCTGCGGGTAAAGAGCGCGCCCTGCAGGCCGAACTCCGAATCGTTGGCAAGCTTGAGCGCCTCTTCCGGGTCGGCGGCTACTTCCACTACCGCGATCGGGCCGAAGGCCTCGTCACGCCAGATCGAGGCGTCGCGCGGCGAGCCGGCGACGATGCCCGGGCTCACAAGACAATCCTTCTGCGTCGCCTCCAGCGCGAGTGTCGCGCCGCGCGATTTCGCATCCGCGAGCATGCCCATCACGCGGTTCGCGGCGGCGAGCGACACCATCGGGCCGACATCGGTGGTCTCGTCCTGTGGATCGCCGACCTTGAGTGCTTTCGCGGCGGTGACGAAGGCTGAGAGAAAGGCGTCGTGCACGCCTTTCTCCACGATGATCCGCTGCGCCGAGATGCACTGCTGGCCGCTCGCCTCGAAGGCCGCCGCCGCGATGCGCTTGGCCGCATCGGTGATGTCCGCGTCCGCGAGCACGATGTTGGCGGCGTTCGACCCGAGCTCGGCGAGAAACTTCTTCGCCCCCGACGCACGCACCAGCGCATCGCCCGCAGCGGTGCCGCCGGTGAAGGTCACCGCCATCACCTTCGGATGTGCCACCAGCGCCTGCGCCGCGGCGCGGTCGCCGGTGAGCACATTGAACAGGCCCGCGGGCACGCCCGCTTCGATGAACAGTTCCGCCACGCGCAGTGCGACGCGCATGCCGGCGGGGTGGGGCTTCAACACCACCGCGTTGCCCGCGGCGATCGCCGGCGCGAGCTTCTGCACCAGCAGGTTGATGGGCGCATTGAAGGGCGTGATCGCCGCCACCACGCCGTAGGGTACGCGCCGGGTGAAGCCGAAGCGTCCCGCGCCGGCGGGGGCGGAATCCACCGGCAGCGTCTCGCCGCGCAGGGTCTGCGCTTCCGCCGCAGTGGCGCGCAGGAAATTGCCCGCGCGGTTGGCCTCGAAACTCGCCGCGCGCCGCGGCTTGCCGATGTCCTGGATCAGCAGCGCGGTGATCTCGGGCACCGCGCGTTCCACCGCGGCGGCCGCGTTGTTGAG
Organism: Betaproteobacteria bacterium; assembly: GCA_947466535.1. GTDB lineage: Bacteria > Pseudomonadota > Gammaproteobacteria > Burkholderiales > SG8-39 > CAMBSA01. The sequence continues at coordinate 22,152 of CANIEV010000044.1, read as the reverse complement.
CCACTGCACCCGCTGGGCGAGGCTCGCGCGCCTGTTCGCGGTGTAGGCGAGATGCGCGCTTTCTACCGCCTGCGCGACGATCGCGGCCGGCGCCTCGACCATCTCGGCAAACACCGAGAGATCCACCGGCGACACCAGCGGCGTGGTGTTACCGGCATGTTCGACGCGCTTGCCGTCGATGAAGGAATGGAGCTTGTCAGTCATGGTGTCTTCCGTGAAGTCTGTCGGCGCGTGGCGCGCCGAAGTGAGGGATGCGCGTCTTGCGCCTCAGACGCAGTAGATGTCCAGCATCGTCGGGATCAGGTCGTTCTGCAGGATCACCTTCTTTTTCGCGATGACCCAGCCATCGTCGACGAGACGAAGTTCGTACTCGGAGTAACCGAAGAACACATGCTGTTCCTTGGCGCGGATGAACAGCACGTTGCAACTCCATGCGGCGCGAAGGCGCATGTTTGATGCCGTCGGCGGCTCGAGCGCGAGCACGTTGCTGATGGTGTGCGAGGTGCGCGCAAGCGGGGTGGAGGCGGGCGAGCGGCGCGAGCGGATGCGCACGATGCGGTCTTCCAGTCCCGCGCGACTGCGATAGAAGATGTGTGACAGCGCGGTGTTCGGGTCGTTGTTCAGCGTTTCTTCGGTGCCCCACATCGGCATCCAGAATTCGCAGTCGGGCGCATACAGCGCGATCCACTCGTCCCAGCGGCGCTCATCGAGCAGCATGCCTTCCCGATAAAGCAGCTCCGCGCCCTGGAAGACGAGGTTCTGTTCCTGTGCGTTCGTGGTCGCTTTCATTCGAAGGCTTTCTTTCCGGCGAAGCCCGCGCCCATCAGCCGCGACCATTCGCGGTAGGCGGCGTGCATGCTGGTCTCGCAATTGCTGTCAAAGGGCGCGCGCAGGCTGGTGGCGGGATTCACGCCGAGTTCGCGCGCGGTGGCGTCCGGCCCCTGCTGCACGATCTCCATGCCACGGTAGTAACCCTGCAGGTATTCGTAGGGCCGCGCCGCGTAGCCGCGCTGCATCGCCTCGAAGCAGGCGGTGTCGTCCGGCGTCGCAAGACCGGTGGGGTTGAAGAAGTCCTCGAACTGGCGCAGCCGCCAGGTGCGGCGCTCGGGCGATTCGCCGATCGGCGCGATGCAGTGCACGCGCATTTCGGTGAGGTTGGCCGCGATCGGGCGGAAGGTGCGCACGTTGAGCGTGGTCGAGTCCGCGATCTGCATGTTGGGGAAGAACAGCGAATTGCGCCCTTTGAGCATCCACTGAGCGCGGGTGTCGCCCACGCGCGATCGGACCTCGTCGAGCACCGGATAGATCGGGCGCTTCTCGACCTCGGGCTGGTTCAGCCACAGGCAGGTGTGGCCGTAGGGAAAGCTGAACATGCCGCCTTCCTGCGACAGGCGCTTGTCCCAGTCGAACTGGCGCGCCTCGGTGTTGCCCGAGCCGCTGCGCCGCTTGGCCTGCACGTCCATGAAGGACACGTGGGTGGAGGTGAGATGGTACTGGTCCATCGCGTTGTCCATCTGCATCTTCCAGTTGCCGCGGTAGGTGTAGGTGGCGCGGCCGGGCACGATCTCCATGCCGTGCGGACCCTGGTCCATCGCGAGGTCGATGAAGGTCTTCATGTCCCCGAGAAATGTCTCCAGCTCCGGCACATCCGGCGACAGGCTGCCGAAGATCATGCCCTTGTAGGAGGCCAGACGCGCGATCGGCATCAGGTCGTGGCTGATTGCGTTGAACGCGGCGGGGTAGTTCGCCGCCTTCGCATCCTTGATGTCGACGTTCTTGCCCGACGCATCGAACGCCCAGCCGTGGTATGGGCAGACGTGGAATTTGGTGCTGCCCTGTTCGACCGGGCAGAGCTGCACGCCCTTGTGCGGGCAGATGTTGAGATGCGCCGCGATCTTGCCGGCGGGGGTGCGGGTGACGAGGATCGGGTTGCGGCCGATCCAGGCGGTGACGAAGTCGTTGGGCTTGGGGATCTGGTTCTCGAGCGCGAGATACACCCAGGTGCGCTCGAAGATGTATTTCATCTCGAGTTCGAAGATCTCCGGGTCGGAGAACACGTCGCGATGCACACGGAACACGCCCTCGGAGACGCGGTCATCGACGTAGAAATTGGCTTCCCTCGGATTCATGTCTGCCTCGTAGCGATCAGGTAACGGTGATTCGTCCGCATTCAGAAGATGCAGGCGATTCTTGACCGTCTGGTCAAGAAATGTCAAGCTTGGCCCCACGTCCCGAAATCCAGTATCCAGCGCCGCCGTCGCGGCCGGACGCCGCATCAATCCCTTCTCAGGAGCCAAGCCATGAGTGTCGCACGCCACCCCCGTTCCAAGGAACTCGCCAACGCCAGCCTCGAGGACATCGCCGGGCGCTATGTCGCGCGCTTTCGCGACCGCAAGGCCGACTGGGCCGCGTTCGAGGACGCGAAGATCGAGGGCTTCAAGCGCGCGCAGCACCGCTTCATCGGCGCCGGCGGCTCGGGCAAGCACGGCGATTCGAACGCGATTCCACCGAGCGCGTTCACGCTGTCGATCATGTATGTCGAACCCGGCCAGGGCAACGCCGCGCACACCCACGAGGTGGAAGAGGTGTTCTTCGTGCTGCAGGGCTATCTCAACGTGTTCATCGAGGACGAGGACGGCCGTCGTCTGGAAGTGCGCCTTGGCCCGTGGGAATGCATCTCCGCGCCTGCGGGCGTGATCCACGGCTACACCAACGACAGCCTCGAGCCGGTGTATTTCCAGGTGATGCTCGGCCGCGGCAAGCCCGAGACCATGGGCTACGCCGACGAGAATCTGTACAAGCGCCGCGGCGCGCACCTCGCGCCGGGCGACGGCAAGGCGGCCTGAGCCGGTTCGACGGTCTGCGGATTCTTTCGCGCAACCGATGGCGAACCGCGCCGTAGTGGGGGCGTCGCGTGCGGCACGTGCGACGCCTGCGCTTCCGTCTGTGGTTGCTGCGGGCGAGCCGGGCAAGCGCGACAGTTCGCGTCGCACCCGCGAGGCGGTGCTCGAGGCCGCGACCACCGAGTTCGCCGAAAAGGGCTTTGATGGCGCGCGGGTGGACGAGATTGCCGAGCGCACTGGCATCCGCAAGAACGTCCTGTACTACTACTTCGGCAGCAAGGAAGGCCTGTTCGCGGCGGTGCTCGAGCGCACCTATGCCGCCATCCGAGCCGCGCAGGAGGACATGAACCTGCGCGACATGGACCCGGTGGAGGCGATGCGAAAGCTGGTCTTCTTCACCGGCGAGAGCTGGGGCCGGCATCCCGAATTCCTGCGCCTGCTGCAAAGCGAGAACCTCAACCGCGGCCGGCATATCCGAAAGTCGGCCGTGATCCGGCAGATGTACAACCCGCTGCTCGAGACGATACGCAGCCTGCTCGATCGCGGCGTCGCCTCGGGCGTGTTCCGCGCAGGCATCGACGCGGTGGACCTGTACATCTCGATCACCTCGCTCTCGGCGCACTACGTGAGCCACCAGCACACCTTCGAGGCGATCTTCGAGGCGAAGCTGCTGACGCCCAGGCGCCTGAAACAGCGCCTCGAACACGCCGCCGACATGGTGATCCGCTACCTGCTTGCGGACGGCGCGAAGTCCGGGCGATAGCGCCGCTTTCCAGCGCGTGGCAACCGGTCCCGAAAATATGCCGTGCGGGACGATGGCGCGGGCATCGAGGCGGTAAAATCGGAGCCGGATTTTTCACCGCAGATTTTCCGCACTTTCACCGCACCTTCCCCTCCGGCGCAATGAGCAACCTACTCCACAATCTCAACGAACATCAGCTCGCCGCCGTCACCCTGCCCAACCAGCATGCGCTGATCCTCGCCGGCGCCGGCAGCGGCAAGACCCGTGTCCTCACCACGCGCATCGCCTGGCTGATCCAGGCCGGTAACGCTAGCCCCGCGAGCATTCTCGCCGTGACCTTCACCAACAAGGCGGCGAAGGAGATGACGGTGCGCCTGGGGGCGATGCTTACCGCCAATATCCGCGGCATGTGGCTCGGCACCTTCCACGGCCTGTGCAACCGGTTGCTGCGCGCGCACCACCGCGACGCGCGCCTGCCGCAGCTGTTCCAGATTCTCGACACCGGCGACCAGCTCGCCGCGGTCAAGCGCGTGATGAAGGCGCTGCAGGTGGACGAAGACAAGTTCCCGCCGCGCCAGGTGCAGTACTGGATCGCCGACGCCAAGGAAAAGGGCGAGCGCGCCGGCGACGTCCAGGTGGTCGATGACATTTCGCGCAAGTACGTCGAGATCTACGCCGCCTACGACGAGCAGTGCCAGAAGGAAGGTGTGGTCGATTTCGCCGAACTGCTGCTGCGCAGCTTCGAATTGCTGTCGAGAAACGAAGTGCTCTGCGAGCACTACCGCAACCGTTTCCGCCACATTCTGGTGGACGAGTTCCAGGACACCAACGTGCTGCAGTACCGCTGGCTGAAGCTGCTCGCCGGGCCTGGCAGTTCGATCTTCGCGGTGGGCGACGACGATCAATCCATTTATCGCTTTCGCGGTGCGAACGTCGGCAACATGGCCGACTTCGAGCGCGACTTCCGGGTGCAGAACGTGATCCGGCTGGAACAGAACTACCGCTCGCAGGGCAACATCCTCTCGGCGGCCAACCAGCTGATCGCGCACAACCGCAATCGCCTCGGCAAGAACCTCTGGACCTCCGCCGGCGAAGGCGAACCGATCCGGGTGCACGAAGCGGCGTCCGACGGCTACGAGGCCGCGTGGCTGGTGGAGGAAGTGCAGACCCTGGTGCGCGAGCAGGGTATGGCGCGGCGCGATATCGCGTTTCTCTACCGCTCGAACGCGCAGTCGCGGGTGCTGGAGCATGCGCTGTTCTCCGCCGGCATTCCGTACCGCGTCTATGGCGGCCAGCGCTTTTTCGAACGCATGGAAATCAAGCACGCGCTCGCCTATCTGCGACTTCTCGCCAACACCGACGACGATGGCGCGTTCCTGCGCGTGGCGAACTTCCCGGTGCGCGGCATTGGTGCGCGCACGCTCGAGCAGTTGCAGGACACGGCCGCCGCCGCCGGCGTAAGCCTCTACCGCGCCGCGCAGCAGCTGCAGGGCGCGGCGGCGACGAAAGTGGGCGTGTTCCTTCGCATCATCGACACGCTGCGCTCAGAGACCAACGATCTGCCCCTGCCGGAAGTGGTCGAGCACATGCTTGATCGAAGCGGCCTGCTTGCGCATTACCGCGCCGAGCGCGACGGTGCCGACCGCGTGGACAACCTGAACGAACTCATCAACGCCGCTGCTTCGTTCGAGCAGGAGCGGCCGATCGCGCTGCCGCCGATGGTGGAGATCGAACCGCCTGCGCCCGCGCCGGGTCCGGCTGTCGCCCAGGGCGACGGTGGCCTGTTCGATGCGCCGGTGAATCCGCCCGCGCAGCCCTTGTCCGCGCCCTTGTCCGACGATGCGGCAAGTGCGCTGGTGGACGGCGGCGCTCCTAATGAGGCCCCGCCGCCCACCGATCCGCTCGCGCTGTTCCTTGCGCACGCCGCGCTCGAATCGGGCGAGAACCAGGCCGCAGAAGGCATGGACGCGCTGCAGATGATGACGGTGCACTCGGCCAAGGGCCTGGAGTTCCATGCGGTGTTCATCACCGGGCTGGAGGAGGGCCTGTTCCCGCACGAGCAGAGCGTGATGGAGGACGACGGCCTTGAGGAAGAACGCCGCCTGATGTACGTCGCGATCACGCGCGCGCGTACGCGCCTCTACCTCTCGTACGCCAAGACGCGGCTGCTGCACGGCCAGACGCGCTACAACATCGCCTCGCGTTTTCTGGATGAAGTGCCCGACGAGCTCACCAAGTGGCTCACGCCGAAACTCGGCATGGGCATGGCGAACGAGCCGAGCTGGCTGTCGTCGCCCTCCTCGGGCAGCAACGCCTCCGGCCAGACGCCGCCCAAGGGGCGCGATCCCGGCCACGGCTACCGCATCGGCCAGAACGTGTCGCACGCCAAGTTCGGCCAGGGCGTGATCGTGAGCGCGGAAGGCTCGGGAACGGATGCGCGCCTGCAGATCAATTTTGGTCGGCACGGCGTGAAGTGGCTCTCGCTGGAATTCGCAAAGCTCTCGCCGGCGTAGCACGCCCCGGTCTTAAATCGCTAACTTTGCCATTTATAGATCAAGCAAATACGCCTGAAAGAAGTGAATTAAGTTGCTAAAAATAGCAACTGTTCAACGCATGAGGGGGGAGAAGCCGTAAAGCTTCTCCGGGTTCTCCACCAGCATCCTCTGCCGGCCGCGCGCATCCGGCACCCAGAGCGGAATCAGGTCGACGAGGTCGCCGTCATTGGGCATCGGGCCTGCGTGGATCGGATGCGGCCAGTTGCTGCCCCAGATAATGCGGTCGGGGCGCGCCTCGACCATGCGGTGGATCATGCCCAGCATGTCGCGATGCGGATACGGCTCGGCGGACAGTCGGTAGAGGCTCGCGAGCTTCACCCAGCAGCGATCGGTGTCGAGCAGATCGAGAATGGTCTGAAAGCCCGGGCTGTGCTCGCCCTCCTGCGCGGTGACGCGGCCGAGATGATCGAGCACGAAGTCGCAGCCGATGCGCCGCAATCTCGGCGCGAGTTCGACGAGTTCGTCCGAGCGATGCAGGTGCAGCACCAGATGCCAGCGCAGCGGCGCGGTCTGCGCGGCGAGCGACTCCATGTCGGTGAAGTTCGCGCCGCCGCGCACCACCGTCGAGATGCGGCAGCCGCGCATGCCTGCGTCGTGCATCGCCTGTACTTCGGAGTCGGGTAGTCCCGCGCGGATCACCGCCACGCCGCGCGCGCGATCGCCCAATCGGGACAGGGCGTTGAGCGTCACCCGGTTGTCGGTGCCGTGCGCACCGCCGTGCACGATCACGCCGCGATCAAAGCCGAGCGTGTCGAGCAGCGATGCATATTCTTCTCCGCTGCAGTCCTCGGGCGTGTAGCTGCGCTCGATTGAAAACGGAAAGGTCGATGCCGGCCCGAAGACATGCGCATGGCAGTCGCAGGCGCCGGGCGGCGGGGTGAAACGCGGTTTCTTGGGTCGGCGATCCGGCCCGGGGCAGGGCTGCATATGCGCGGATGCCTAATCGGAAAGGCGGGCTTATTTCGCCTTGTCTCCTAGCGAGCGGATCAGCTTTCCGATGCGCTCCACATCCGCGCGCAGAAAGGCGTTGAATTCGTCGGGCCCGCGATCGCGCGGGAACATGATGAGGCCGCTCAACTTGTCGCTCGCCTCCTTGTCCTGCGCGGCAAGCCGAATCTCGCGGCTCAACTGCTCGAGGATCGGGCGCGGCACGCCCGCCGGGGCCACGATGCCGTAATAGGTGCTGTACTCGAAGCCGGGCAGGTCGGCCGCGGTTTCCGCCGACGGCAGTTCGATCGGTGTGCGCAGCGGCTCGCGCGATGTCACGCCAAGCGCGATCAGCCGGCCGTCCTTCACGTACTGCAGCACCGAGGCGGCAGGGACGAACATCGCATCCAGCCGTCCCGCAACCGTGTCGGTGATGACTTCAAAGCCCTTGTAGGGGACCGCCACGATATTGATGCCGGTGCGGTCGGCAAACAGTGCGCCGCCGACATGGGTGGTGGTGCCGTTGCCCGAGGTGCCGTAGTTGAGCTTGCCCGGCTGCGATTTCGCGAGCGCGATGAATTCCTTCAGCGTCTTCACGTTGAGCCGGGGCGGCACCACGATCAGGCTGGGCGCCTCGGCGAACAGCGCCACGCCGGTGAAGTCGCGCAACGTGTCGTAGGGCAGGTTGTCGAACAGCGCCGGGTTGGCCGAGTGCTGCGAATTGACGATCAGGATGGTGTAGCCGTCGGGCGCGGACTTGGCGACGAACTGGCCGGCGATCGCGCCGCTCGCGCCGGTGCGGTTCTGCACCACCACCGGCTGGCCGAGCCGCTGCGACAGCCGTTCGGCGAGGATGCGCGCGACGACATCGCTGGTCGTGCCGGGGGCAAGCGGCGCGACGAGCTGGATCGGTTTCGAGGGGAACCTGTCCTGTGCGCTTGCAATACCGGCGGACAGGAGCAGGGAGCAGATGCCGATTGCAGCGGCACGAAGAAATCGGGCAGGGCGAATTCGCATGGCACCTCCTGTGGGGATTCGACAGATCGCTGACTCGCGCGCATTGAAACAGAACCGCCGGAAAGCTGCTGCCCCCGTCCCGAAGCAGTGCGCAGGCGGCGGGTGGGGTGCAGTACGTAGAACAGTACTCAGAACAACGGCAACTGGATCAGGCCGAGCAGTACCTTCTCTTCTACCTGTCGCTTGGCTTCGCCGAGGGTTCTTGCCTCGCCGGTGTTGGTTCCGGCTTCCCAGCGGTACACGCCGTCCCATTCGCCCTTGGCACCAAGGCGTACGCGGCCGACGCACTCCTTGCCGAGCCAGTAGCCGTGCGACTCATAGCCGCGTTCCCAGACCGGCTTCTTGCGCGGGCCGGTCCTGCGCTTTTTCTTTGGTATCGGTATCGGTGTCGATGTCGCCATAACCGGAATTCTACTGCTGCTTGCGCCTGACGAGCATTGCGGCGGGGCGCGTTCTACAGTGCCGCACCCTGAGCCACCACCCAGTAGCGCGCAAAGCGTCCCGCCGCCTGCCAGAGCATCACCTGCATCCAGCCGAGCCGGAGCCAGCCCGAGGCAAGGCACAGCGCATCGCCCACCACCGGCAGCCAGGCAAACATCAGTGCGGGCGCGCCCCAGCGCCGCACGTGGTCGGCCTGAACGCTTTCGACCTGACTGCGTTCGAGCTGAGTTAGCGGCTTTTTCGATCCGATGTTCTTCGACTCTATAAATCGACCGATCAGCCAGGAGCTCATGCCGCCCGCGGTGTTGCCCACGGTCGCCACCGCGAGCGCCGGCCAGAACAGCTCGCCGTGCATGCGCAGCACTCCGAACAGCACCGCCTCCGAGCTGAAGGGCACGACGGTGGCGGCAAGAAAGGCGGCAAGCCCGAGCGACAACAGGCTTTCCGCGGGCGTGAGAAGGGCGTTCATGCGGCGGCGAGCATAGTGCATTGCGGCGATCGGCGGAGTACGTGACGGGGCGGTTCTACGGGCGGTGCGGCATCGCACTGAGGTACAGTAAAGCCCCGTCGCGGCATCTCCTGCACCCATGAAAAAAACCGCAGCACGAAAAATCGACTATCTCGAACGCATCCTCACCGCGCGCGTCTATGACGTTGCGGTGGAGACCCCGCTCGAACACGCGCCGCTGCTGTCGGCGCGCATCGGCAACCGCCTGATGATCAAGCGCGAGGACATGCAGCCGGTGTTCTCCTTCAAGCTGCGCGGCGCCTACAACAAGATGGTGAACCTGCCCGTCGCGGTGTTGAAGCGCGGCGTGATCTGTTCTTCGGCGGGCAACCACGCGCAGGGCGTGGCGCTCTCGGCGCAGAAGCTCGGCTGCCGCGCGCTGATCGTGATGCCGGTGACCACGCCGAAGATCAAGGTCGATGCGGTGAAGGCGCGCGGAGCGGAAGTGGTGCTGTTTGGCGACTCCTACTCGGACGCGTATGCGCATGCGCGGGTTCTCGAGAAGAAACACAAGCTCACCTTCGTGCACCCCTACGACGATCCGGACGTGATCGCGGGGCAGGGCACGATAGGCATGGAAATCCTGCGCCAGACCACCCGGCCGATCGATGCGATCTTCGTCGCGATCGGCGGCGGCGGCCTGATCTCGGGCATCGCTTCGTACGTGAAGCGGCTCAAGCCCGGGGTGAGGATCATCGGCGTGCAGCCGGTGGATTCGGACGCGATGTCACGCTCGCTCAAGGCGGGCAGGCGCATCGAGCTCGATCATGTGGGCCTGTTCGCCGACGGCGTGGCGGTGAAACTGGTGGGCGAGGAAACCTTTCGCATCTGTCGCGAACTGGTGGACGAGATCATCCTCGTGGACACCGACGAGATCTGCGCGGCGATCAAGGACGTGTTCGAGGAGACACGCTCGATCCTCGAGCCGGCAGGGGCACTCGCGATCGCCGGCGCCAAGGCCTGGGCCGAGCGCGAGGGCGTGCGTGGAAAGAAATTCGTCGCCATCGCCTGCGGTGCCAACACCAACTTCGACCGCCTGCGCTTCGTTGCCGAGCGCGCCGAGGTCGGCGAACACCGCGAGGCGCTGTTCGCGGTCACGATCCCCGAGCGCCGCGGCAGCTTCCGCCGCTTCTGCACCACACTGGATGGAGGAAAAGCGGGCGGGCGCAACATCACCGAGTTCAACTACCGCATGGCGGGCACCGAAGAGGCGAACATCTTCGTCGGTGTCGGTGTCGCCTCGCGCAGGGAAAACGCACAGATCGTGCGCACGCTCAAGCGCGAGGGCTTTCGCACGGTGGATCTCTCGGATGACGAAGTCTCCAAGAGCCATGTGCGCCATCTCGTGGGCGGACATTCGACGGCGGCGGTAAACGAAATCCTCTACCGCTTCGAATTTCCGGAGCGGCCGGGCGCGCTGATGCGGTTTCTCTCGACGCTCAATCCGGAGTGGAACATCAGCCTGTTCCATTACCGCAACCACGGTGCCGACTACGGCAGCATTCTGGTCGGCATTCAGGTGCCGCCGCGCGAGATGCCGCAGTTCCGCACCTTTCTGAAGACGCTCGGCTACCCGCACTTCGACGAAACGCGCAACCCGGTGTACCGGATGTTCCTCGGCCCGGTGGCCACTTCGTCCGGCTAACGATGCTCCGCTACCTCGCTTCGCTCACGATCGGCCGCGCGGTGCTGTGGTGCTATTTCATCTGGTATCTGGTGGCGCTCGCGCTGTATGCCGAGCCGGCGCCCGGCCTGTGGCTGACCTCCGTCGGTGTCAGCGCGCTGATCGGCATAGCGTTCCTGTTCAGCACCACGCCCTTTCCCTTCGGGCCGGTGGGCCTGCCCTTCTGGGTGGTGGCGCGGTTCTTCCTGATCCCGTTCTGCGTATCCAGCTTTTCCGCGTTCGCGCAGGGCAAGGGTTTTCTGCTGGTGCTGTTCCCACGCTGGCAGGAAACCGCGCTCGCCGCGGGACTTTGCGTTCTGTTTGTACTTGCGGCGCTTATCGTGAAGCGTGCTTACACCGCCACTGGGCATCAGCGTGGCGGTTCGGTCTCGCCGAAGTAGCCCGGGGCGATCTCGCCCGCATAGCAGACGGGCGAGCTGTAGCCCTGCTGCTCGAGAAACCGCAGCCTGCCGCCTTCTTTCGCGCCGTTTTCCAATACCCGCCGGTACACGCCGCGCTCGGTGACCATGTAGTCCAGCGGCATGTCGAAGGGCTGCGGGTAGATCGTCTCGAGCATCGCGAATTCGTGGCCGACGCCGATCACGCAGGGCGACGCAGTGTTGTTCGTGCGAAGTCCCGCAAGCGTGCGGTCGAAGTAGCCGCCGCCGTAGCCGAGCCGGTAGCCCTGTCGGTCGAAGCCGACGATAGGCAGCAGGACGGAGTCGGGCACGAGTTCTCGTGACTCGCGCGGAAACGGGATGCCGAGCGGGCCGTGCTCGAGGGCGATCCCCGGATGCCATTCGCGAAACACCATTGGCGTTTTTGGCGCGACGATCGCGGGCAGCGCGGTCACCGCACCTGTGCGGCGCATCTCCGCCAGCAGGTGGCGCGCGTCGTATTCGTTCTTGTAGGGCCAGCAGAAGGCGACCACGCCCTGCGCAAGCCGGGGGAACGCCCGGCGCAAATGGCTGTCAATGGACAGACGCATCCGTTCGAGCGCATCCGCCGCGATCGCCTGGCGCGCCGCAATCAGTTCGCTGCGGCGGGTCTTGCGCCAATGGGTGATTTCTTCACTGTTCATGCGCGGATTTTTCAGCCATCACGAAACGTGGGTTTTGACGCAAGCCTTTAATCGGACAGGGAAAATTGCCCTCAATGTGCTAAGATGGCAGGCTCGATGAACGCATTGTCCGAGGCCGTATCCGTAGCGGCCAACTTCCCCGCCGCCTGCGCAGTCCATCCCGCGCCTCGCCCGCGTCACCGCCTGCGTACTCTAGCACTCGCGGTTTTGTCCTCTGTGGTTTGGACCGGCCTGTACCTTGGCGCGGCACCCGCGCAGGCCCAGTCTGCGCGCAGCGGCGATGACTTCTTTCTCATGGCGCGTGATGCGGCGCGCGTCGGCAACCGGCCGCAGCTCGAGCGCATCAGCCACCTGCTGCAGACGCAGCATCCCGATTATCTGCTGAACTCTTACGTCGAATACTGGCGGCTGCGCGCCAAGCTCGAGGATGCGCCGCTCGAGGGCGTGCGCGATTTTCTCGATCGCAATGCAGGCAGCTATCTTGCCGAGCGGCTGCGCTCGGACTGGCTGAAGGTACTTGCCAGGAACGGACTCTGGGACGAGTTCCGTCGCGAGCGGCCGAAGCTGGTGAACGACGATCCTGAGGTCGCCTGCTACGGTCTTCTCGCTCGATACCGCAGTCGCGACGAATCCGCGCTCGAGGAGCTGAAGATCACCTGGCTCGCGCCGCGCGAGCTGCCCGAGGGCTGCGTGCCCCTGGCGGAAGCAGCATTCGCCGGCGGCCGCTACGGCCCGCGCGAGGTGTGGGCGCGGGTGCGCTCGCTCGCCGAGGCCAACATGAATGCGGGGGCAAAACGGGCTCTCGGCTTTCTGCCGCGAACAGAGGCGCCGGATGCGAAGCAGTTCGACCGCGCGCTCGGCGAATCGGCGAGTTATCTCGCACACCTGTCGAAAGCGCCCCTGTCGAAGACACAAATCGGCAAGACACAGAAGGAACTCGTGGTGCTCGCGCTTTCGCGCGTGGCGCGCAACGAGCCGCAGGTCGCACTCACGCTGTTCGATACGAAGCTGCGCGCGCAACTGCCGCAGGACGACCAGGCCTACGTCTGGGGGCAGATCGCCACCTCCGGCGCGCGCCGCCATCTGCCCGAATCGCTCGGCGGATTCCGCGAGGCGCGGGATGCGCCCTCGGCGGCGCCGCTCACCGACGAGCAGCTCGCCTGGTGGACGCGTATCGCGCTGCGCGAACAGGCCTGGGGCGATGTGCGCGATGCGGTGGACCGCATGTCGGCTCAGGGCCGCAGCGACCCGACCTGGATCTACTGGCGCGGCCGCGCGATGAAGGCGCTCGGCCGGCCCGACGAGGCGAAGGCGCTGTTCTCGAGCATAGCCGCGGAGTACAACTTCTACGGAAGGCTCGCGGCGGAAGAACTCGGTCTTGTCATCCAGCTGCCGCCCAAGGGCGCGCCACTCACCGAGGCGGAAATCACGGCTGCCGCCGACGCGCCGGGAGTCAAGCGCGCGCTCGCGCTGTTCCGGCTCAACATGCGCACCGAGGGCGTGCGCGAATGGAACTGGAACATTCGCACGCTGGATGACCGCAAGCTGATCGCGGCCTCCGAAGTGGCGCGCCGCGCCGAAATATGGGATCGCGCGATCAACACCGCCGACCGCACGGTTGCGGTCCACGATTTCTCGCTTCGCTATCTCGCGCCCTACCGGCAGATATTCACCGAGAACTCGAAGATGCGCGAACTCGAGGAATCCTGGGTGCTGGGACTGGTGCGGCAGGAGTCGCGTTTCATCGACAACGCGAAATCCTCGGTCGGTGCGGCCGGCCTGATGCAGTTGATGCCCGCGACGGCGAAGTGGGTGGCGCGCAAGATGGGCATGAAGGATTTCTCCTGGGCGCGGGTGCACGACGTGGATGTGAACACCGCGCTTGGCACCTTTTATCTTCGTACCGTGCTCAACGAACTCGACGGCCACCCCGTGCTCGCGGCAGCGGCCTACAACGCCGGGCCCGGGCGGGCGCGCCGCTGGCGTGATGCCAAGCCAATCGAAGGTGCGATCTACGCCGAATCGATCCCGTTCAACGAGACGCGCGATTACGTGAAAAAGGTGATGAGCAACACGATGTATTACTCCGCGGTTCTCGGCGGCCAGACCGCGAGCCTGAAGGAGCGCCTCGGCATGGTGGCGCCGCGTCGTGCGGGCGCCGAGGCTGCGCCGGGTCCGGATCCTACGCCCTGATCCCGTGCCCGCGCGGTGCCCCGCCTGTGCCACCTCTTTTGCCTGGATGACATGAACGATACGAGCAAGCCCGACGTTGCGAAAAATGCGTCGAACGGTTCATCAGACGAAGCCGACTCGCGCACCGTGAACGATGCAGCAACGGAGGCCGCCAATGAGACCGGCGGGGGGGGGGCGCTGCAACAGCGCATGCGCGCCGCACTGGACTTGCTGGACTCGATCGTCGCCAACCGCGGCTTGCTGGATGAGCTGCCCGAGGCCGACCGGCACCGCCTGCACGGCACGGTGGCGCGCCTGTACCACCCCGACCCGGAGGAGCGCCGTCTTCGGCTCAAGGCGGCCGAGAACAAGCGCAACGCCGAGCGCATCCGGCGCGAGGAGTCGGTGCTGCAGAACACAGGCATCCGCGAACTGCGCCGCAGGCCGGTGTTCACCACGCCCAACTGTTTTCCGCCGCAGGGCTTCGAGCCGAACGACATCGATCCGCTTCACGACGAGGAAGCGCAGGCGCGGCGCGAGGCGCCCGAGCCGCAGCATTGCTACACCTGCAAGCATAAATACACGCTGATCCATCACTTCTACGACCAGCTCTGTCCGTCCTGCGGCGATCTGAATTTCGCCAAGCGTACCGAACTGGCCGACCTGCGCGGACGGGTGGCGCTGCTCACCGGCGGGCGGGTGAAGATCGGCTACCAGACCGGTCTCAAGCTGCTGCGCGCGGGTTGCGAACTGATCGTCACCACGCGCTTCCCGAGGGACTCGGCGGCGCGTTATGCGCAGGAGCCTGATTTTGCCGACTGGGGCCACCGGCTCGAAGTGTTCGGTCTGGACCTGCGGCATACGCCGAGCGTGGAGGCCTTCTGCCGCGAGCTGCTTGCGCGCCGTAGCCGACTCGACTTCATCATCAACAACGCCTGCCAGACGGTGCGCCGGCCGCCGGAGTTCTATGCCCACATGATGGAAGGCGAGCGCGCAGTGCTTGCCGACATGCCCGGGCAGGTGCGAAAGCTGCTCGGCAGTTACGAAGACCTGCGGGCGAACAACCGCCTGCCGGGTGCGGCAACCGGGGAATCCGCCGGGACCGCGCTGGCGGGTGCAGCGGATGCGGCGGGCATCACCCGCGCAGCCGAGCTGTCGCAGGTGGCGCTGATCGCCGAGGACCTGCTGGTGCAGAAGGAAATGTTCCCCGCGGGTCGCCTCGACCAGGACCTGCAGCAGGTGGACCTGCGCGGTCGCAATTCCTGGCGCCTGCTGATGGCCGAGGTGTCTTCGGTGGAATTGCTCGAGGTGCAGCTGGTGAACGCGGTGGCGCCCTTCATCATCAACGCGCGACTGAAGCCGTTGATGCTGAAGACGCCCGAGCGCGACAAGCACATCGTCAACGTGTCCGCGGTCGAGGGCCAGTTCTACCGCAACTTCAAGACCACCCGCCATCCGCACACCAACATGGCGAAAGCCGCGCTCAACATGATGACGCGCACGTCTGCCGCCGACTATCACGGCGACGGCATTCACATGAACAGCGTCGACACCGGCTGGGTGACCGACGAGGACCCGGCCGAGATCGCCGCGCGCAAGCAGGCGCAGGAACGCTTCCATCCGCCACTGGACATCATCGACGGCGCGGCGCGCATCGTTGACCCGATCATCGCCGGCTTCAACACCGGCGAGCATGTCTGGGGCAAGTTTCTCAAGGACTACCGGTCCGTGCCCTGGTAGGCCGGTAGCGTTGCGTACCGCAGGGTCTCTCGATCGACCGGTAGAATAGGGAGTATCTGAACAAGGGGCATTGCCCCCTTGTATATCCCCCCACTCCAGAGGGATGCTCTGTTCGATTTGTTGCACAATCGGGACTTGATCAGAGCTTACATAGGGTTTTCAGCGGAAAGTTCCGCGTCACAGTTATCGTCAAGACGTCCATGGCAAAAATTCTGGTTACCGGCGGCTCGGGTTTTCTGGGCCGGCATGTCGTCAATCGGCTGGTGGCCGACGGCCATTCGGTGGTCGTTCCCACCCGCCGTCGCGAACGCGCCAAGCACCTGATCGTTCTCCCCGCGGTGGATGTTCTCGAGGCCGACATCCACGACGAGGCGACGCTCGGGCGGCTGGTTGCGCGCTGCGATGCGGTGGTCAACCTGGTTGGCGTGTTGCACAGTCGCTCCGGTGCGCCCTACGGCCCGGCGTTTGAACGTGCGCATGTCGAGCTGCTGCGCAAGCTGGTGGAGGCCTGTACCCGCGCCAGCGTGCGCCGCGTGATCCACGTGTCGGCAATCGGCGCCACGGCGGACGCCCCTAGCGAATACCTGCGCTCCAAGGCGGCGGGCGAGGAAATCCTGCTTGCCGCCCGCGACAAGATCGATGCGACGGTGTTCCGCCCGTCGGTAATCTTCGGGCCGGACGACCGGTTCATGAACGTGTTTGCCTTCCTGCAGCGCTGGTCGCCGATGCTGTTCGTGGCGTCACCCGACGCGCGTTTTCAGCCGGTGTTCGTGGGCGATGTGGCGGAATGCATCGCGCGCGCGATCGCCGATCCCTTGATCGCCCGCGACAGCGCGCACCGCAACTACGACCTCGGCGGGCCAAAGCAGTACACGCTGCGCGAACTCGTCGCGCTTGCCGGCCGGGTGTCGGGGCATCGCCGCCCGATCTTCGGTTTGGGCGAGTCGCTCTCGATGCTGCAGGCCTGGTCGCTCGAACTGCTTCCGGTGAAGCTGATGTCGCGCGACAACATACGCTCGATGAAGGTGCCGAGCGTCTGCGACGGTCCGCTCCCCTTCGGCATCAAACCGGTTTCGCTCGAGGCGTTTGCACCGACCTATCTCGCGGGCGCTTTCTCCCGTGCGCGCTACCAGACCTTCCGCAACCAGGCAGGCCGCTAGGCCGGCGCGCGGCACGCCCGCAGGCGAATGGCTGATCTTCCGCCCATGCTGACCCTGGTCATAGGCAACAAGAATTATTCGTCCTGGTCCCTGCGGCCCTGGGTCTACCTCGCGCACCACGGTATCCGCTTCGAGGAACGCCGCATTCCGCTCTATGTTCCGGGGTCGCACGAGGCGCTGCTCGAACACGCGCCCACCGGCCTTGCGCCCAGCCTGCAGGATGGCGATGTGCGGGTCTGGGAATCGATCGCGATCCTCGAATACCTTGCCGAACGCTTTCCCGCCACATGCGGCTGGCCGTCCGACGCCTCGGCCCGGGCGCGTGCGCGCGCGATCAGCGCCGAGATGCATGCGGGATTCCGCAACCTGCGCCAGGCGCTGCCGATGAACTGCAGGCGCGTCGTCCCGGCGCGCGACTGGCCTGCCGAGGTTCAGGCCGACATCGACCGTGTTGCGGCGATCTGGACCGGCTGCCTCGAAGCGCAAGGCGCCGATGCGGGAAGTTTCCTGTTCGGGGCCTTTGGCGTGGCGGACGCGATGTTCGCGCCGGTGGCCTTCCGCTTTCGCACCTATTCGGTCGCGCTGCCGCCAAAGGCGCGCGCCTACTGCGGCGCGCTGCTCGCGCTGCCGGCGATGCAATCCTGGCTCGCGGGTGCGGTCGCCGAGACCGAAACCATGCCGAAGTACGATTCGGTGTGAGGTCCTACATCGTCGGAGGCGCGGTGCGCGATGAACTTCTCGGCCTGCCCATGAGGCGGTACGAACGGGCAGGCCTGTCTTGCGACCGGTGCGCGGCATGAAGTCCTATGTCGTCGGGGGCGCGGTGCGCGATGAATTTCTCGGCCTGCCCGTAAGGGACCGCGATCACGTGGTGATCGGCGCGACGCCGCAGGAGATGGAGCGTGCCGGCTACAAGCCGGTGGGGCGCGATTTTCCGGTGTTTCTGCATCCGGTGAGCAAGGAGGAGTACGCGCTCGCACGCACCGAACGCAAGGTGGGACTGGGGTACAAGGGTTTCACCGTGTACGCCGCACCGGACGTTACGCTGGAGCAGGACCTTGCGCGGCGCGACCTCACGATCAACGCGATGGCGCGCGACGATTCCGGGGCGCTGGTTGATCCCTTCGGCGGTGCGCGCGATCTCGAGGCGCGCCTGCTTCGTCATGTGAGTCCCGCCTTCGTCGAAGACCCGGTGCGCATTCTTCGGGTCGCGCGTTTTGCCGCGCGCTTCGGTTTCGCGATCGCGCCCGAAACGCAGGCCCTGATGCGCGAGATCGTCGCCCGGGGCGAAGCCGATGCGCTGGTGGCCGAGCGCGTCTGGCAGGAAGTCTCCAAGGGACTGATGGAACGCGACCCGGCGCGCATGTTCGCGGTGCTGGACGGTTGCGGCGCGCTTGCGCGGCTTGCGCCCGAGCTCGGCCTTCATTTCAGGGACGACAAGCCGGCCGACGATGCGACGCGCATCGTGGTGTTCGCGCTCGGTTTCGCGGCGGTTGCCGGCATGTCACTGCCGGTGCGCTTCGCGATTCTGCTGCGCGGCGCACGTGGAGACGTCGCGTCGATCGAAAAATTCTGCGAACGCCTGCGCACACCGGCGGAATGCCGCGACGCGGCGCTGCTTGCGGCGCGGTTGGTGGCCGAGGCGCGGATAGCGGACACGCTCGATCCGAAGGCGCTGCTTGCGCTGCTTGAATCGGCGGATGCCTTTCGCCGGTCGGAACGGCTGGGCGAATTGCTGCTTGTCGCGGAAGCCGAGAGCGTTGGCGAGGGCGCGGAGTCGACGCCGCATTACGCGCCGCGGCGTGCGATGCTGGACGCGCTTGAGCTTGCGCGCAACGTTGACACGGCCGCGATTGCGCGTGGCGATGCGGCTGGCGGTGGCAAACCCGCGGGCCCCGATGTCGGCCGGCGCATCCGCGAGGCGCGGCTTGCCGCACTTCGTGGCACGGCAGGGAATACATGATGATCAAAAAAATCCGCTCGGAATCCGCGGTGCTGTTCCGCAATCTCGGACGCAACATTCTCGCGGGCACACGGCTATCCCTCTTCATGCCGGTGCGGGCGCTGGATTTTCGCGTCTCCGCAGGCGACTACGCGATGGCGATCGCGGCGAGTCTGTTTGCCTGGCTGCTTGGCGGCATCGCGCGCGAAGGACTTGAGGGCTATTTCAATCTCGGCTCGTTGACGGTGGCGCTCGCGCAGCTGCCGGTGGTGCTGCTGGTGTGCCTCTTCGCGGCGCACATGCTCGGGCGGCGCGAACTGACGCTCGCGCTCGCGCTCGGAATCACCGCCACCGACGTGCTGTTCGAGATCGCCTCGGTGCTGATTGCCTGGGCTTCCGCCTCCGATACGGTCGCGCTCTGGGCGTTCTGGCTGAATGCGGTGTTCGTGCTCTGGGCGCTGGCGACGATCGTGCGGGTGCAGGTGGTGTTCTCGGGCTGGCACGGTCGAAAGTCCTGGGGCGCGGTTGCGCTGTTCACCTGTCTGCTGGTGTTCTTCATTGCTTTCCTGCCTCGCAGCGAGCTCTGGACTGCCTGGCCGCGCGAGAACGCTGAGGCGCCGGTCGAGGCGATCCTGCACGAGGATATTTTTCACCGGCAGGGTGAGCTGCTCGACCTGCAACTAGATGCGCTCGCAGCGCAGCGCGACGGCGTCGAGGACCTGTATTTCGTCGGTCTCGCGCCCTACGGCCAGCAGGACACCTTCATCCGCGAACTCGGCGTGGTGCGGCGGCTGATGGATGAGCGCTTCGATGCCGCGGGGCGCTCGGTGGTGATGTCCAACCATCCATCAACGCTGGCAGACATCCCGATGGCCACCGCCACGCAGCTTCGGCGCACCCTCGCTTCACTCGGATCGAACATCAACCGCGAGGAGGATCTCGTGGTGCTGTTCCTCACCACCCACGGCTCGGCGCAGCATGAACTGTCCTTCGAACTGCCGCCGCTTTCCCTGCAACAGCTCAACCCGACGCAGCTGTCGCGGATGCTTGCCGACAGCGGCATCAAGTGGAAGGTGATCGTGATTTCCGCCTGCTACTCCGGCGGCTTCATCGAGGCACTGAGAGACGAGAACACGCTGGTGGTGACCGCGTCGGATGCGACCCACACCTCCTTCGGCTGCGAAGCCTCGAGCGATTTCACCTGGTTCTCGCGCGCCTATTTCGACCAGGCGCTGCGCACCACGCGTTCCTTCATCGGTGCGTTCGAGCGCGCCCGGGTGCTGGTCGCCGAGCGCGAGCAGAAGGAAGGTTTCGAGCCCTCCAATCCGCAGATGCATGTCGGCGGTGCGATCCGCGGCAAACTCGAATCGATCGAGCGCCGGCTGAAGTCCTCGCCGCTGGCTCCCTCTACGCAGGCCGGCCTGCGTTCGTTGGACCCAGCGCAGGCCGGCCTGCGTTCGTTGGACCCAGCGCAGGCCGGCCTGCGTTCGTTGGACCCAGCGCAGGCCGGCCTGCGTTCGTTAATCCCCACCCAGGCAAGCCTGCAATAAGCAACGGAGAATACCGATGGTTCCAAGAGCCGAAGTCGAAGCACGTCACAAGAAAGCACAGGGCCTGATGGCGAAGGCGGGTATCGACTGCCTGATGATCACCGAGCCGTTGAATTTCCTCTACTTCACCGGGCAGAAGGTGCCGGTGTCGATGGCAACGCGGCCGGCGGTGTTTTTCCTCCCGCAAAGCGGTGTGCCGACGATCATCGACTGGAGCGGACCGTCGATGTTCTCGCGCCTGTACAAGAAGCCTTCGCCGAATTACATCGCGGATGCGCGCATCTATCCGGAAATCCCGATTCAGGATGCGACGCCGGTGGACTGGGGCATCGCCGGCGTGCTGGCAGAGAAGGGTGTGCTCGAAGGCACCGTCGCGACCGAGCTGGGTTATGAGACGCGTCTCAACCTCGCGATGGAGGACTGGGAGCTGGTGAAGCGCGGTGCGCCGAAGGTGCGCTGGGTCGATTCCGGCCCGATCACCTGGCCCTGCCGCGTGATCAAGTCCGATTGGGAAGCGGAACAATTGCGCCGTGCCTGCAGCATCGGCGGCCAGGCGTGGAAGCGCATGTTCGCCGAACTCAAGGCCGGCATGACGGGTCTGGACATTACCCGGCGCGTGGTAAAGAACTACATCGACCTCGGGGCCGATCTCGACTCCGGTCCGCCGATCGCGCTCGGCGCCACCGGGCCGGGTGGCTCGTTCCAGAAGGGTGACATCCTTTATCTCGACGGCGGCTGCAGCGTCGACGGCTACAAGATGGACTTTACCCGCCGCGCGGTGTTCGGCCTGCCCTCGGAGCGGCAGACTGCCGAGCACTACGGCATGTGGGAGATCCTCGGAAAAGTAATGGACCGAATGAAGCCGGGCGTGGCCACGCGCGAGATCTTCGAATTCTCGCAGGGCCTGATGGCAAAGACGAAATGGGTGAACTACTCCAGCCATCCCTCGCTTCGCATCGGACACGGCATCGGCATCAACGTCGAGCCGCCGTATCTCAACGCCTTCGACAAGTGGATTCTGCAGCCCGGCATGAGCATCACGCCCGAACCCAAGATCGAGACGGTGGAAGGCCTGCTCAACCCCGAGGAGCATGTAATCGTGCGCGAAGGCGGGGTGGAAGTGCTCTCGACCGATCCGGGCAACGACCTGCTGGTAATCGAGTAGCAGGTCAACTGCGGGGGATAACCGCTGGGGTCAACCGCGCGGTGCCCGCGGCGTTGAGCAGGGTATGCGTCGTCTTGCGTTGATGATGTGTATGGCGGTCCCGCTGCTTGCGCAAGGCGCGGGCACTACCTTTGCCGATCGCTGGAAGCAGTCGGACACGGACGGTTCCGGCGCGCTCTCGCGCGAGGAAGCGCAGGGATTCCGGCAACTCCTTGATGCCTTCGATGCGATCGACACCGACCGCAACGGCGAACTCGCACCGACCGAAGTCCGCGCCTGGCGCGCATCGAAAAAGCATGCACGCTCGCAACGGCCCTCGGGATTTTCCGAGCAGTTTGCGGCCGGTGACGCCGACCGCGACGGTTCGATCAGCCGCGCGGAAGCCGAATCCCGCCTGCCGCGGGTGGCGGCGAATTTCGATGCGATAGACGCGGACCGCGACGGCCGCGTCAGCCGCGAGGAATTGCGGGCGTGGATCGAGAAGCGAAGAACGGCGAAGACGGCGCGGAATGAAAAATGAAAGCTTGTCGCAGGTTCTTCTTAACCGCCAAGAAGCAAAACCAAAACCGGAAGGCTTCGGAACAGGGAGGGCGGGAGAGCCCGCCCTCCCCGTTACCCCTCCCACCCCGGCAAAGCCCGCATCGAG
>CANIEV010000043.1 GCA_947466535.1 Betaproteobacteria bacterium | reverse complement strand
GATCCGGATCAATAGGCAGCAAAGACCTAATCGTGGGCTCTCATGAGCAAAGTCCCTGTTACGCAAGCGAAATTTCATGGCACTCCGATGGGATCGGGGGTAGAATCCGCGGTCCTTTTCCCCGACAGAATGCACCTTCGATACCGGCCTGTTCCACGGTAAAGGAGATCACGACGACATGTCCGATTTGCCGAGCAGAGGCACCCTCGCACCCGCCGCGACGCAGTTGCCCGTGGGGTGGTACTTCGACGAGCGCATTTTCGAACTCGAGAAGAAACATCTTTTCAGTTCCGGACCCAACTACGTCGGCAGCGAACTCATGGTGCCGGAGGTCGGGGACTTCCATACGCTGCATGCGCAAAATCACGCACGGGTTCTTGCACGCAATCCGGGCGGTGTTGAGCTGCTCTCGAACATATGCCGGCACCGCCAGGCGATCATGCTCGAAGGGCGCGGCAATATCCCGAACATTGTCTGCCCGCTGCACCGCTGGGCCTATGACCTGCGTGGAGAGATTCTCGGCGCGCCCCATTTCAGGGACACACCCTGCCTGAACCTCGCGCGAACACCGCTGCAGTCGTGGAACCGGCTGCTTTTCAGCGGCAATCGCGACATGGCATCCGAACTCGCAGGCCTGGAGACCGGTCCGGCCCTGGATTTTTCCGGCTACATGTACGACCGGACGGAGATCCACGAGTGTGCCTACAACTGGAAGACCTTCATCGAGGTCTACCTCGAGGATTACCACGTGGAGCCGTTCCATCCCGGTCTCGGAAATTTCGTCGCCTGTGATGACCTTCGCTGGCAATTCGGCAAGCTCTATTCGGTGCAAACCGTCGGCGTGAAAAACCAGCTCGCCCGTGCCGGAAGCAAGACCTACGAGCGCTGGCAGAAGGCGGTGCTCGACTATTACCGCGGAGAGTCGCCGCCGCACGGCGCGATCTGGCTCACGCTCTACCCGAACGTGATGATCGAGTGGTATCCGCATGTGCTGGTGGTGAGCACGCTGATCCCCCGCGGCCCGCAGCACACGACCAACATCGTCGAGTTCTACTACCCCGAGGACATCGTGCTGTTCGAGCGCGAATTCGTCGAGGCGGAACAGGCGGCCTACATGGAAACCGCGGCCGAGGACGACGAGATCGCGATCCGGATGGATCGGGGCCGCCGTGCTCTCCATGAACGCGGCGAGAACGATGCCGGGCCCTATCAGTCGCCGATGGAAGACGGGATGGTCCACTTCCACGAATACGTGCGGGAAGGTCTGGGCGACCTGCTTCCTTGAGCACCGCGGACACGCAGGCCGCATCGCCGCGTATGCACCCGGACGGATTCCGCTGATGCAATCGCTCTGGATGTTGCTCGCGGCTTTTCTGTTCGCAGCGATGGCGGTGCTGGTCAAATTCGCGGTCGACGCACATTCGCTTGCAGAAATCATTTTCTGGCGCGGCGCCGTCGGCATTGTCAGCGTAGCCGCACTCGCCCGCGCCCAGGGCGTGTCAATCCGGACCGGACGCCCATGGCTGCATGTCACCCGCGGGGCGGCAGGACTGGCGGCCCTCGGCTTCTACTACTACACGATCGCGGAACTGCCGGTGGCCACCGCCTTCACCCTGCAATACACCTCCCCGATATGGGTCGCCGTGCTGGGTACACTCGCATTCCGTGACCGGGCGCACTGGAAGCTGCCACTGTCGATTGCCCTGGGATTTTCGGGCGTGATACTCGTGCTCCAGCCGACGATTTCTTCCGAACAACTCGTGACCGGGCTTCTCGGACTGATCGGCGCCTTCTTCGCGGGCGCCGCCTACATCAACGTGCGCAAACTCGCGGCAGAGGGCGAACCGGAATCGCGCATCGTCTTCTACTTCGCGCTGTTCATGACCCTCGGCGCCGCGCTATGGATGCTCGCCGAACAACGCATGCTCATCGAGTGGCGCGGACTCGCCTTCATGCTCGGCGCGGGTTGTCTTGCCACGATGGCGCAGCTTGCCCTGACCCGTGCGTTTTCAAGGGGCAAGTCCATCCTCGCGGCGACGCTCTCCTATTCCGGCGTTGCCTTTGCCGTATTTTTCGGATGGATCTTCTGGGATGAATCCCTGCCCGCGGGAGGCGCGGCCGGAATCGCGATGATCGTCGCAAGCGGTGTCCTGGCAAGCTTCGCCACCGCACGGCAGGACACGCCAGCTGCGCCCGCAAAATCCGCATCCTCCTGAATCAGGGTGTGTGCCCGGCGTTATCATTCGCCGATGAATCCCGGAATGCTCGTCAGCACTGTCCAGCTCGCGGCTCACCTCGACGACCCGCAGTGGATCGTCGCCGACTGCCGCCACGATCTCGCCAATCCGGACGCCGGCCGTGCCGCGTACGCGCAGGCACATATTCCCGGCGCCCGATTCTTTCACCTCGACCATGACCTCTCCGGACCGCGCACCGGCAAGAACGGGCGGCACCCGCTTCCCGATCCCGAAAAATTTGCCGCGGCGCTGGAAAAGGCGGGTATCGGCCCGGGCTCCCGCGTAATCGCCTACGACGCGCAGGGCGGCATGAACGCAACCCGCCTTTGGTGGTTGATGCGCTGGATCGGCCACGACCGTGTGTCCGTGCTCGATGGCGGCTGGAAAGCCTGGATTGCCGAGGCCCGTCCGCAATCGACAGAGTCGCCAGTGACTCAAGCCTCCCGGCTCGTGCCGGCCGTGCAACCCATCGCCGCGCTGGCCCCGGAAATTGTCGCCTCAATCCGAAGCCTCCCGCTTCTGGACGCACGCACCGCAGAGCGTTACCGCGGCCGGAACGAAACCATGGATCCGGTCGCGGGTCGCATCCCGGGCGCGATGAATCGCTTTTTCATGCACAACCTCGCAGACGACGGCCGGTTCAAGGCGATCGACATGCTGAAACGCGAATTCATGGAGGTACTCGGGACAACGAGCCCTGCCAAGCTTGTGAATTACTGCGGATCGGGCGTTTCCGCCTGCCACAACATTTTTGCAATGGAACTGGCGGGCCTGCATGGCAGCAGGCTGTATCCGGGTTCGTGGAGCGAATGGTGTGCCGATCCGACGCGCCCGATTGCACAGGGCGAACCCACCGCAGGAGAGACCGCATAACGGCAGTCGGCCGTGAGCGGTCGATGAACATTCACGGCCCGGTATTCCGAATAAAGACAAGTCATCGCCGAACGACAACAAGTTATCGGCTTGTAGCCGTAGTTCTACGTATGGCGCATCATCCTGCCGTAGTATCGCCAAAAAATGGCTTCCCGCATGCGCCTGCTTCTCGTCGACGATTCGGAAACTCTGGGCATGCGCATCGGCGACATGCTCAGGAGCGTCCTTCCCGATGCATCCTTCGAGACCTGGAACTCGAAAATCCGTGGCGCCCTCCCCGATGACCTGCGGCGACTCGGATACGACGCCGTCCTGCTCACGCACAGGAAAGCAGGCGACAACAGCCTGCGCCCGCTGCACACGATGCGCAACAAGGAAGGCGCGCCCGCCTCCATCGTGCTCCTCGAGGGCCTGACCGGCCCGGCCGCCACGGAAGCGCTGGACGCAGGCGCGGGCAGCCTTCTTGCACTGCCGAATTTGTCGCCGTCGCGTATCGCGACCGCGATCCGCCTCGCGCTGTCGGAAAAGGTATCCGCGCGGGATGGCGACTCCGGTCTGAGGCCGTCTCCCCTGTCCGTTCCCGGCTACCGTTTTCTGCGCCAGGTGGGGGAAGGCGGCATGGCCAAGGTGTATCTCGCCGAGCGCGAGGCGAGTCCCGCCGAAAAGCGCGACCTTGTCGTGGTGAAACTCGTCGATACCGCGCTGGTCAAGGACCCGGTGTTCCTGAAACGTTTCGAGCGCGAGTGCAAGGCGCTCGCCAGCATCCGGCACGAGAACGTGGTCCGCATCGTCGACTACAACACGACACCGCCCCGCCCCTACCTTGCGATGGAATACTTTGCCGCGGGAGACCTGAAAGAACGCATCCGGCAGGGCGGAATCACCTCGCGCTTCTCGCTGCAGATCCTCGCGCAGATCGCAAAGGCGCTCGATGCCATCCATACCGCCGGACTGGTCCACCGGGACCTGAAACCGCAGAACATCATGTTCCGTGACGCCGAGCGAATTGCGCTGGTCGACTTCGGTCTCGCAAAGCCGATGGACCCCGCAATGGATCATGCGCATCTGACCCAGGTGGGCGTGATTCTCGCCACGCCGATGTACATGTGTCCGGAGCAATGCATGGGCAAACCGCAGGATGCGCGAAGCGACCTGTATTCGGCAGGCGTGATCCTCTACGAAATGCTGACCGGCAATCCGCCTTTTTACGCGGACAACGCCGCGGGTCTCGCTTATGATCACGTCCATTCCCCGGTGCCGCCACTGCCCCCGAGGCTTGCCGGTTACCAGGGAATCGTCGACCGGCTGCTCGCCAAGAATCCGGAGGCGCGCTTTCAATCCGCCCGGGAACTGTTTGCCCACATTGCATTCTGAACATGTCTTCGATCAAAACCGACACCCAATACCTCGACCTGATGCGGCACGTGCTGGAGCAGGGAAACGAAAAGGCCGACCGTACCGGCACCGGCACACGCTCGGTGTTTGGCTGGCAGATGCGTTTCCCCCTGAGTGACGGGTTCCCCCTGCTCACCACGAAAAAGCTGCACCTGAAGTCGATCATCTACGAACTGCTCTGGTTCCTGCAGGGCAGCACCAACGTGAAATGGCTGCAGGAAAACGGCGTCAGCATCTGGAATGAGTGGGCGGGTCCGGACGGCGAACTCGGTCCGGTCTACGGATACCAGTGGCGTCACTGGAAGAAGCCCGACGGCGGCGAGGTGGACCAGATCGTCCAGGTGATCGAGTCGATCCGGCGCAACCCGGATTCGCGCAGGCATATCGTCACCGCATGGAACCCCTCGGACATCGGCAGGATGGCGCTGCCTCCGTGTCACGCATTCTTCCAGTTCTATGTTGCCAACGGAAAACTCTCCTGCCAGATGTATCAACGCAGCGCGGACATCTTCCTCGGTGTGCCGTTCAATATCGCCTCCTATGCCCTGCTGACCATGATGGTCGCGCAGGTATGCGGGCTCGCTTACGGAGACTTCATCATCACGCTCGGCGATGCGCACCTGTATTCGAACCATCTCGAACAGGCAAGGGAACAACTCGCGCGCACGCCACGGCCCGCGCCGACGATGTCGATCAACCCGCAGGTACGCGACATCTTCGGGTTCCGATTCGAGGACTTCACGCTCGCCGGTTACGACCCGCATCCCGCGATCAAGGCGCCGATCGCGGTCTAGTACCGCGCGGCACACCGTTCCCGATGTCAGCCAGACTCTCAATGATCGCGGCGATGGCCCGCAAGCGCGTGATCGGGCGCGAGAACGCGATGCCCTGGCACCTGCCCGAGGACCTGAAACACTTCAAGCGCCTCACCCTCGGGCACCCTGTCGTCATGGGACGCAAGACCTACGAATCAATCGGCAGGCCGCTTCCGGGCCGCGAGAACATCGTCATCACCCGCAGTGCGTCCCTTGCCCTGCCCGGAGTCCGCGTTGTCACTTCCCTCAACGAGGCGCTGGAACTTACGCAAGGCAAACCGGCGTTCGTGATCGGGGGCGCTGAGATCTACCGGCTTGCGTTGCCGCTCGCCGACTGCCTCCATCTGACGGAGATCGATATCGATGTCGATGGCGACACGTTTTTCCCCGAGTTCGACCGGTCTGAATGGGAGCAAGCCGCGCGCGAGGAATCGCCCGCGGGCGCCGAGCCTTCCTTCGCCTTCGTTACCTACCTGAGGCGCAACCGGACTTCCTGACTCGGCTGGACCACTACCAAGGCCAGCGGCGATACCCGAACGACAAGCCGCTTCTGACGGGCGGGTAGCCAAAACCGTAGGGATACGTCGGACCATATACGTAAGGGGAGCCGGACAAGGAACCGGGAGACCTGCAATACGGGTTGCGAAGGCAGGCGTCCCGATAACCGTTGCTCTGTCCCGCGCCGATAGCGCTGCCCCCAAAACGAAGCCAGAGCAGCACATCCGCGGGCACCCCCTGCCGGGCAAGCGACGTCACCTGGTCTTGTGACAGCCCTCCAGACGGCGTACGACTGTCACGGAGTTTCTGGACGATCACCGGTGCAGGGTCCCCGGCGCGGGCCATGGAAACCACCTCGTCCATCGAGTAGGCGCCAGTTTTCGCGGGCACCGACAACGCCGAAGCGGAGTCCGGCAAGCGTTCGATCCGCGGCGGCCCCGGGGGCACCGAAGAACAGGCGGCAAGCACCGCAACCGCTACGCAGGTCAGCGTGGTCCCCAGCCTGCGTTGAAGATCGGCAAATCCCTTCGTCCCGCCCGTAACCATCGAAGTCAAATCCCCCTGACACCCCATGAATAGCTTAACGCCGCGTCCGAAATTCGGTTGTCCGCCGAATGATCACGCCTGCACGATCTCCTATCTCACGAGCAACAACACTCGCCGGCTCTGCTAGTCTCGCCGGCAGTTTGAAGTTACGCAACAAATCCGACCGGCAAATCAGCGAGGAGAGACAAATGGAAATTATGGTCAAGGATGATCTGACGATCGAGATCGGCGATCCGCTCAACTTTCGCAAGTTCAGCCTGAAAGTCGCGCACCCGGCGAGCGCCACCGAACGCGTGGCGGGGGCGTGCAAGGGTCTGGCAACCCTCGAGGCGGACGGCCATGCATGGGTGGATGCCCAGCGCCTGCTCGACTGGCCGGGCCTGCGCGATGACCTGAAATGGAGCGAAGGCATTCGCGCGATGATCGAGAAAGCACGCCCCCACGGATGGATTGCCGACGCCCCGCTGCGGATCAAGGCGCACATCGACTGGGCCTCCTGAGGGAGGCCTGCCGCACCCCGCGTATCAGGGCTGGAGCACGCAATCCACGTAGAACCGGGAGCCCTGCTCGCCCGGTTCTTCCACCAGACCGTGTATGTCCGTTTCGAACCCGGGGAATTTCGCGTTGAATTCACGCGCAAACTGCAGATACCGCACGATAGTCGAATTGAACCGCTCGCCCGGGATCAGCAGGGGAATGCCCGGCGGGTACGGGGTCAGCAGCACGCTGGTCACTCGCCCCTCCAGATGATCGATCTCCACTCGTTCGATTTCGCGGTGCGCCAGCATCGCGTAGGCATCCGAGGGCTTCATCGCCGGCTGCATGTCCGAGAGATACATCTCGGTGGTGAGCCTCGCTACATCGTTTGCGCGATATATGCCGTGAATCTGGTCGCAAAGATCGCGAAGCCCGGTGCCTTCATAGCGCGGCTGCGACTGGCAGAAGTCCGGCAGCATCCGCCACATCGGCTGGTTCTTGTCGTAGTCGTCCTTGAACTGCTGCAAGGCGGCCACCAGGGTGTTCCAGCGACCCTTGGTGATCCCGATGGTGAACATGATGAAGAACGAGTAAAGACCGGTCTTCTCCACGATCACGCCATGTTCCGCGAGATATTTCGTGACGATGGACGCGGGGATGCCGGTCTTCGCGAATTTCCCCGACACGTCAAGGCCCGGGGTGATGATCGTCGCCTTGATCGGGTCGAGCATGTTGAAGCCCGGCGCGAGATTGCCGAATCCGTGCCATTTGTCGTTCGCGCGCAGGACCCAGTCCTCGCGTGATCCGATGCCCTCGGGCGCAAGCTTCTCGGGACCCCAGACCTTGAACCACCAGTCCTTGCCCCACTCGTCGTCCACCTTGCGCATCGCGCGGCGGAAGTCGAGCGCCTCGGCGATCGACTCCTCCACCAGCGCGGCCCCGCCCGGAGGTTCCATCATCGCCGCCGCCACGTCGCAGGACGCGATGATCGCGTACTGCGGGCTGGTGGAACTGTGCATCAGGTAGGCCTCGTTGAACACGTTGCGGTCGAGCTTTCGGTTCTGCGACTCCTGCACGAGGATCTGCGAGGCCTGCGAGATCCCCGCGAGCAGCTTGTGCGTGGAATGCGTGGCGAAGATCATCGAGTCCTTGCTGCGGGGGCGATCACGGCCGATCGCGTGCATGTTCTTGTAGAAATCATGGAAGGTCGCGTGCGGCAGCCAGGCCTCGTCGAAGTGCAGCGTGTCGATCGTCGAGTTGAGCGTCTCCTTGAGCGTCTCGACGTTGTAGAGCACGCC
The DNA here is from genome assembly GCA_947466535.1 of Betaproteobacteria bacterium. GTDB lineage: Bacteria > Pseudomonadota > Gammaproteobacteria > Burkholderiales > SG8-39 > CAMBSA01. The sequence goes on along the minus strand of CANIEV010000043.1, from coordinate 19,429 downwards.
GTCGTAGGTACTCTGGGTTATCGTCAGTATCCGCGGCTTCTTGTTCTTCGCCTCCCGCGCGAACGGGTTCGCCTCGATCTTCTTGCGGATGTTCGCCGGGCTGAATTCCTCCAGCGATATCGGACCGATGATGCCCAGATGGTTCCGAGTCGGCGTGAGGAACACCGGGATCGCGCCGGTCATGATGATCGAGTGCAGCACCGACTTGTGGCAGTTGCGGTCGACCACGACGATGTCACCCGGGGCGACAGTTGAATGCCACACCATCTTGTTCGACGTCGACGTGCCATTGGTTACAAAAAAGCAGTGGTCCGCACCGAATATCCGCGCCGCATTGCGCTCCGAATTGGCGACCGGCCCGGTGTGATCGAGCAACTGGCCGAGTTCGTCCACCGCATTGCACACGTCCGCCCGCAGCATGTTCTCACCGAAGAACTGATGGAACATCTGCCCCACCGGACTCTTGAGGAACGCCACGCCGCCCGAGTGGCCGGGACAGTGCCAGGAATAGGAGCCGTCCTGCGCATAGTTGACCAGGGCGCGGAAAAACGGTGGCGACAGGCTATCCAGATACGCGCGTGCCTCGCGGATGATGTGGCGGGCGACGAACTCCGGCGTGTCTTCGAACATGTGGATGAAGCCGTGCAGCTCACGCAGGATATCGTTCGGGATATGCCGCGAGGTCCGTGTCTCGCCGTAGAGATAGATCGGAATGTCGGCGTTCCGGAAGCGGATTTCTTCGATGAACTTGCGCAGCTTGAGTACTCCCGGGTCGAGTTCCGGCCCCGACGTGAACTCCTCGTCGTCGATGGACAGAATGAAGGCCGAGGCGCGGCTCTGCTGTTGCGCGAACTGGGAAAGGTCGCCGTAACTCGTCGCGCCCAGTATCTCCATGCCCTCTTCCTCGATCGCCTTGGCGAGCGCCCGGATGCCGAGGCCACTGGTGTTTTCGGAACGGAAATCCTCGTCGATGATGACGATAGGAAAGCGGAACTTCATCGGGTGCTCCCGAAAGAATGAATCAGGTCAGGGTTGAACAGACGCAGACAGCCGCGTGTGGCGACAGCACAAAACCACAAATGCAGGACTGGAACGGACTCGGGCCGCCTTCGGGGTACAGGGTCCACGCGGAGTGCGCTAGGCGGGTCTGGCGAGAGAGCGCCGGACAGCACGAACGGACACGATGCGCATTGCGCGCTGCCTGCCTGTATGTGACCTGGTAGCCACTGGTGTGCTGTGCGTGTAGTCGGCGGATCTCGAAGACGCGCGGACTATAGCCCCGGGTCCCACGGGGGTCAAGGGGTGAATACAGCGTCTGAACACTGCACGCCGGCCAGACCCGCCTATACCTTGGGCGGCGTGACGCCCGTCTGTCCCTGGTACTTCCCGCCACGGTCCTTGTACGAGGTCTCGCAGACCTCGTCGGACTCGAAAAACAGCATCTGGGCGACGCCTTCGTTGGCGTAGATTTTCGCCGGCAAGGTCGTGGTGTTGGAGAATTCGAGCGTCACATGCCCTTCCCACTCCGGCTCCAGCGGCGTGACATTGACAATGATGCCGCAGCGCGCATAGGTGGATTTGCCAAGACACACCACCAGCACGTTGCGCGGGATTCGGAAATACTCGACGGTCCGGGCAAGGGCGAACGAGTTGGGCGGAATAATGCAGACATCGCCGCTGGAGTCCACGAAGGACTTCTCATCGAAGGCCTTGGGATCGACGATCGTTGAATTGATGTTGGTGAAGATCTTGAACTCGCGCGAACAGCGCACGTCGTAGCCATAGCTCGAGGTGCCGTAGGAAACGATCCGCCTGCCGTCGACCTGCCTGACCTGGCCGGGTTCGAAGGGTTCGATCATTCTCTGACCCTGCGCCGTGCGCCGGATCCACTTGTCGGACTTGATTGTCATCGGGTTGGGTTCGTCAAAAAAAGCTTCGGGCCGCGTCAGGTGTTCTGGACCACTATGTTGGGAAACTTGGAACTCATGTCGCGCTGCAGATCCGCAATCCGGATCGCCACTTTGCGTGCGATCGCGCGGTAGGTTTCGGCAACCGCGCCTTCGGGATCCGCAACTACGGAAGGCTTGCCCGAATCCGCCTGTTCGCGGATATGGATATCCAGCGGCAACTGGCCGAGCAGTTCCGTGCCGTAGTCCTTGCACATCTTCTCTGCGCCGCCGGTGCCGAATATCGGTTCCTTGTGGCCGCAATTCGAGCAGATGTGAATGGACATGTTCTCCACGATGCCAAGGATCGGTATGCCAACCTTCTCGAACATCTTCAGCCCCTTGCGCGCATCGAGGAGCGCAATATCCTGCGGCGTCGTCACGATCACGGCGCCCGTCACCGGGACTTTCTGGGCAAGCGTGAGCTGGATGTCACCGGTGCCCGGCGGCATGTCGACCACGAGGTAGTCGACGCCCTTCCAGTTGGTCTCCTTGAGCAATTGCTCCAGCGCCTGGGTGACCATCGGCCCGCGCCAGACCATGGGCGTATCCATGTCGATCATGAAACCGATCGAACTCGCCTGGAGGCCGTGGCCGTTCATTGGCTCGATCGTCTTCCCGTCGATGGATTCCGGCCGGCCGGTAATGCCAAGCATCATCGGCTGGGAGGGGCCGTAAATATCGGCATCCAGTATTCCGACCGTCGCGCCTTCCGCGGCCAGCGCGAGCGCGAGATTCACCGCGGTGGTGGATTTGCCCACCCCGCCCTTGCCCGATGCAACAGCTATGATGTTCTTTATTTCGGGCAGCAGTTTCACCCCGCGCTGCACCGAATGAGCCACGATGCGGCTGCTTACCGACACTTTCACTTCGCCAATGCCGGGGAGTGATCGCAGACGAGCTGCCACCGCCTTGCGAATCGGCTCGAACTGGCTTTTCGCGGGATAACCGAGTTCGATCTCGACCGAGACGTTGGCGCCATCCACGGCCACCGACTTGACCGCCTTGCCGGATACAAGGTCGCGGCCGGTATTCGGATCGAGCACTTCGCCAAGGGCGACTCTGACAGATTCCTGTGTATGGCTCATGAAAACTCGCCCGAAATGAAGAACGCGAATTTTACCGGTTTTAGACGGTGGAAGCGCCTAAACCCTTGCTAAAATTACGGTTTTAACAGCGCCCAACCAATTCGGGGAGATACCTTCCCGCGCTTGCCTGACTTCAGGGTCGCCACAGCAGCCTGTGCGCGCTCCGAAAGAAACAACCATGCCTCGCCGCCTTTTCATCACCACTGCACTGCCCTACGCCAACGGACCGTTCCACATAGGCCACATCATGGAGTACATCCAGGCCGACATCTGGGTGCGGTTCCAGCGCATGCAGGGCCACGAGGTGCACTTTGTCGGTGCCGACGATGCGCACGGCGCGCCGATCATGATCGCCGCCGAAAAAGCCGGCCTGACGCCGGATGAGTTCGTAGCGCGGATCGGCGCCGGGCGAAAACAGTATCTCGACGGATTTCATATTTCGTTCGACAACTGGCATTCGACCCATTCGGACGAGAACACCGTCCTGTCGCAGGACATCTACCGCAAGCTTGACCGCGCCGGCCTGATCTACACCAAGCCGGTCGAACAGTTCTTCGACCCGGTCAAGGGCATGTTCCTCGCCGACCGCTACATCAAGGGCGAATGCCCGAAGTGCGGCGCCAAGGACCAGTTCGGCGATGCCTGCGAAGTCTGCGGCGCGGTGTACTCCCCGATGGATCTGATCAATCCCTATTCGACTCTTTCGGGTGCAAAGCCGGAACTGCGGACGTCCGAGCATTATTTTTTCCGGCTGTCCGATCCGAAGTGCGTGGCTTTTCTCAACGAATGGATCAACCAGCCCGGCCGGCTGCAGCCGCAGGTCGCGAACAAGGCACGCGAATGGCTGGAAGGCGAGGGGGACAAGGCACTTGGCGACTGGGACATCTCGCGCGACGCACCGTACTTCGGCATCCCGATTCCCGACGCACCGGGAAAGTACTTCTATGTCTGGCTCGACGCGCCGGTCGGTTATCTCGCCAGCCTGAAGAACTACTGCACCAAGCGCGGCATCGACTTCGACAAGTTGCTCGCCGACCCCGACACCGAGCAACTGCATTTCATCGGCAAGGACATCATCTATTTCCACACCTTGTTCTGGCCCGCCATGCTGGAATTTTCGGGCTACAAGATCCCCGACAACGTGTTCGTCCACGGATTCATCACCGTGTCGGGCGAAAAAATGTCCAAGTCGCGCGGCACCGGCATCAGCCCGCTGCGCTATCTCGACATCGGCATGAACCCGGAATGGCTGCGCTACTACATCGCGGCCAAGCTGAATGCGCATGTCGAGGATGTGGACTTCAATCCGGATGACTTCGTGGCGCGCGTCAACAGCGATCTGGTCGGCAAGTACATCAACATCGCCAGCCGCGCGGCGAGTTTTATCACCAAACATTTCGCCGGCGAATTGAAGTACGCCGGCGACACCGGTCCGCTCATGCAAGGCGCACGGGCAAGTGCGTTGCTGGTGCGGGACAACTACGAATCCCGCGAATACGGCAAGGCAATCCGGGAAATCATGGCGTCGGCCGATCGCGTCAATCAGGAGTTTGATGCGAGCCAACCGTGGCTTCTTGCAAAAGATCCCGCAAAAAAGGATCAGCTCCAGGACATCTGTTCCCGCGTATTGCACGGCTTCAGGCTGTTGACCGTCCTTCTCGCACCGGTGATCCCGAACACCGCTCGCAGGGTGGCAAGGGAATTTTTCGGAATGGACCGCGACTTCGTCTGGTCCGACGCGGAGACCCTGCCTTCCCGCGTGAACGCCTATCAACACCTCATGACACGCGTCGATCCGAAACAACTCGACGCGCTGTTTGACATGGAACCGGAGACGCCCAAAGTGACCGCCCCTGCCACACCCGCCGCTGCGCCTGCTCCCGCAGCCGAAAGCAGCGCCACGATCTCCATCGACGACTTCGCGAAGGTTGATCTGCGCGTCGCGAGAATCGTGAAGGCCGAGCATGTCGACGGCGCGGACAAGCTGCTCAAGTTGACATTGGATATCGGTAGCGGCACGCGCACCGTATTCGCGGGCATCAAATCCGCCTACGACCCTGCAATGCTCGAAGGACGCCTCACCGTCATGGTCGCCAATCTTGCTCCGCGCAAGATGAAGTTCGGCCTGTCCGAGGGCATGGTGCTCGCCGCCAGCGGCGACGCGCCGGGGCTGTACCTGCTGTCGCCGGATTCGGGTGCCCTGCCCGGCATGAGAATCAAATGACCCCGGATTCCGCGACACCGAACGTGGCGCTCGGATAGGACTCGCAGGCGTGCTGATCGGGACCCCGATGCAGGTAGTTCTCGGCGTTGTCCTGCTCTGGCTGGCGATCGCGGTCGCGGGCCTCGCGTTCACACGAAACCTGCGCATGGTCACCCGCGTCCTTTTCCCGCTCGGCGCCGCGGGCGCCCTGCTACTCGCGGCGGCCGGGTTCACCGCCACACTCGGCGCAACAGAGACGCTGGTGCTTCCGCTGGGGCTGCCCGATCTGCCGGTTCACCTGAGGCTTGACCCGCTCTCCGGATTCTTCCTGATGCTGCTCGGCGCCGTCAGCGCCGGTGTCTCGGTATTCGCGTCGGGCTACCTGAGGCAGGACGAGACATCGCCACCCGGACTCCAATGCCTCTACTACCACCTGTTCCTCGCGAGCATGAGCCTGGTCCTGGTGGCCAATGACGCGTATGGCTTCATGGTGTTCTGGGAAACGATGGCGCTGTCGTCCTATTTCCTCGTGGTCAGCGACCACACCCGTCCGGATATCCGGGACGCAGGCTTTCTTTACCTGCTCATCGCGCATATCGGAGCGGTCGCCATTCTTCTCTGTTTCGGCGTGCTGCAGGGCGGTTCGGGCGACTACACCTTCGATGGCATGCGAAGCATGCAGCACGAGACCGCGTGGGCAACGGCTGCGTTCTTCCTCGCACTGGCAGGGTTTGGCGCAAAGGCGGGCATCATCCCGCTGCACGTATGGCTGCCGGAGGCCCATCCCGCCGCGCCTTCGCCCGCCTCGGCACTGATGAGCGCAGTGATGCTCAAAACGGCGGTCTACGGATTCCTGCGCGTGATGTTCGACCTGCTGGACACGCAGGTCTGGTGGTGGGGCGTGATCGTCCTTACGCTCGGACTCATGACCGCGCTCTATGGCGTGATCTTCTCGGCGGTACAGAACGACATGAAGCGACTGCTTGCCTGGTCATCCATCGAGAACATCGGCTTCATCTTCGTGGGTGCGGGTCTTGCCATCCTGTTTCGCGCGTATCACATGGGAACGCTCGCTGCGCTCGCCCTGACCGCGATGCTCTACCACGCGCTGAATCACGCCTTCTTCAAAAGTCTGCTGTTCCTCGCCACCGGATCGGTGCTACATGCAACGCACCAGCGCGCGCTCGGCAAGCTCGGCGGACTCATCCACCGCATGCCCTGGGTCGCGTGGCTGTCGCTTGTCGGCGTGCTGGCGATCGCCGGGGTGCCTCCGCTTAACGGCTTCGTGTCCGAATGGCTGCTGTTGCAGGCATTTCTGTTTACGCCCGGCCTGCCGCACAACTACCTCAACATGCTGGTGCCAGTGGCCGCCGCCGCGGTGGTACTCGCCGCGGCCCTCGCGGGCTATGTGATCGTGAAGTTCTACGGCGTGGTGTTTCTCGGCCGGCCGCGCGAAGACTCGCTCGCCGAAGCGCACGACGCCGGCCCGTGGGAGAGGGCCGGGCTCGCGTGGCTCGCCGCCGTATGCATCGCGCTCGGCCTTGCACCGGTGACGGTGATCGGCATGCTCGACCAGGTGACGCACCAGTTGATCGGCCAGGGACTTGGCAACTCCGCGTCGTGGCTGTTTCTCGCCCCGATCAATCCCGATCGCGCAAGCTACAGTCCCCTGCTGTTCCTCGCCGTGGTCACCCTCGTCACCCTCGCGGGATGGTACGCGGTGCGGTTGTTCTATCACGGGCGTTTCCGGCGCGGCCCCGCCTGGGACTGCGGCTTCCCGCTGCAGACCTCGCGCATGCAGGACACCGCCGAAGGATTCGGCCAGCCGGTGCGCCAGGTGTTCGAGCCGTTCTTTCGCATGACGCGCGAACTGCCGTCCCCTGCAGACCGCGAGCCACGCTACCGCGTCACGGTCGAGGACCATCTTTGGTACTGGATATACCGCCCGATAGCCCGGGGCACGGAACGCCTGTCGCTTCTGGTGAGCAAACTGCAGCAGGGAAGAATCTCGGTGTACCTGCTGTACAGCTTTGTCACCCTGATCCTGCTGCTTCTGTTCGTGCGCTGACCGGCCATGCTGCCTACCGTCTCCGGAGCCATCGCGCAGATTACCGAACTGGTGCTGGGCGTTCTTCTCGCCCCGCTGCTCACCAGCTGGGTGAACATGTGCCGCGCGTGGATGCAGAACCGGAGCGCCCCGCCGCTACTCACGCCTTACCGGGTTCTCGCCAAGCTGTTCCAGAAGGAGCCGGTGCTCGCGCACAACGCCTCGCCGCTTTTCAGGATCACGCCCTACATCCTTTTCGGCTGCATGTGCCTTGCAACCGCGATCGTTCCGTCGCTTGGCACGAATCTCCCGTTCAATGCGGCTGCTGATGCAATCGCGCTCGTGGGCCTGTTCGCGCTCGCGCGGGTATTCATGTCGCTCGCCGCCATGGATGTCGGCACCGCGTTCGGCTCGCTCGGCGCGCGCCGCGAAATGATGGTCGGATTTCTCGCCGAACCGGCATTGCTGATCGTGCTTTTCACCGCATCGCTCATCTCGCATACAACCTCGCTTTCGACGACGGTCGAAAAGCTTGCAGGCATGGAACTGGTGATCTATCCCAGCCTCGCGTTCGCCGGCGTGGCGTTTACCATGGTGTCGCTTGCCGAGAACGCGCGCATCCCGGTAGACAACCCGGCGACCCATCTCGAACTGACCATGATCCACGATGCGATGATGCTCGAGTACTCCGGCCGCTTGCTCGCGCTCGCCGAATGGGCGGCGAGCCTCAAGCTCTTTGTGTACTCGTGCATCGGCATCGCCTTGTTCGTGCCGTTCGGAATTTCCGACGGGGGCAACTGGACGGGACTGCTGCTCGCGGTTCCGGTTCTGGTGGCAAAACTCGCCGTGGGCGGCTTCCTGCTGGCGCTGATCGAGACGATGAGTGCAAAGATGCGCGTGTTCCGCGCCCCCGAGTTCCTCGGCGCGGCATTCCTGCTTGCGGTGCTGGCAATGCTGATCCACCTTCTGCTGGAAAACTGAACCGTGCACCTGCCGCTTGCCTCGCAGATCATCAACCTGCTTGCCGCGATCATGCTGCTGCTCGCGTTCGCGATGCTGACGCAGCGCAGGATACTCACGCTGATCAACCTGTTCGCGATGCAGGGACTGACGCTGACCTTGTCTACCGCGGTCGTTGCGTGGTCTTCCTCGCAGCCGCACCTCTACTGGTCGGCGCTCATCACGCTGGTGCTGAAGGTAATTCTGCTGCCATCAATCCTTCACCGGCTGATACGGAAGCTCAACGTCAAATGGGACGTCGAGACCCTGATCAACATTCCGACCACAATGATCATCGGCATTGTCCTCGTCATTCTCGCCTTCAACGTTGCGCTGCCGATATCCACGCTCGCGGGCAACATGACCCGCGGCACACTCGGGATCGCGATGGCCGTCGTGCTGCTCGCCTTCCTCATGATGATCACGCGCTCCAAGGCGGTGCCGCAGGTCATCGGTTTTCTCGCAATGGAGAACGGCCTTTTCTTCGCGGCAACCTCGGCCACCCACGGCATGCCTATGGTCGTCGAACTCGGCATCGCCCTCGACGTGCTGGTGGGCATGGTGATACTCGGGGTATTTTTCTTCCAGATCCGCGAGCGCTTTGACAGCCTCGACATCCGGCATCTGGAAAAGCTGAAGGAAGATTGAGCGTGGAACTCTATCTCGTCCTCGGCACCCCGCTGCTCGGCGGAATTCTGCTTGGCCTCTGGGGTCATAAGACCTGGGCGGCCGAACTGAACTGCCTCATGAGCCTGTTCACCTTCGGTGCCGCCGTTGCCCTGACCGCGCGCATCATTTCCACCGGCCCGATGCTCACCGCGAACGGCCAGTTTTTCGTCGATTCGCTCAACATGTTCCTGGTTGCGCTCACCGCGTTCGTATCGTTGACCACGTCGCTGTTCTCGCGCCCGTACATGCGGATCGAGGAGGCGAACGGCCGCCTGAATGCACTGCGGCTGCGCTTCTATCACAGCATGTACCAGATGTTCATTTTCACGATGCTCCTGGTACTGCTTACCAACAACCTCGGGATTCTCTGGGTCGCGCTCGAGGCGGCCACGCTCACCACCGTACTGCTTGTGAGCCTGTACCGCTCCGCCGCCAGCCTCGAAGCCGCCTGGAAGTACTTCATCCTCTGCGGCGTGGGCATCGCCCAGGCCCTGTTCGGCACCATCCTTGTTTTTTCGGCTTCGGAAAAGATCCTCGGCAGCGGCGGTGGCACGCTGCTCTGGACAAAGCTTGCAGACGTTGCGCCGAACCTCGAACCAACGGTGATGTCGCTTGCCTTCGTATTCCTGCTGGTGGGCTATGGCACCAAGGTCGGACTGGTGCCGCTTCACAACTGGTTGCCGGATGCCCACGCGGAGGGGCCCACGCCGGTATCGGCCGTGCTGTCCGGCCTTCTGCTCAACGTGGCGCTGTATGCCCTCCTGCGCTGCAAGGTCCTGGTGGATGGCGCCCTGCAGACGCCCATCACCGGCCAGCTGCTCATGGGCTTCGGGCTGCTGTCGGTGGTGGTTGCGGCGTTTTTCCTTTCTCGGCAGAGGGATGTGAAGCGGATGTTTGCGTACTCGTCGATCGAACACATGGGTCTGATCACCTTCGCCTTCGGCATGGGCGGGCCGGTGGCAAATTTCGCCGGGCTGCTGCACATGACGGTGCACTCGCTCACCAAGAGCGCGATCTTCTTTGCCGTCGGGCACGCAACCCAGAAGGCGGGCACGCAGATCATGGACGACATACGCGGCCTGATTCGCATCAGTCCCACGGTCGGCTGGGGACTGCTGCTCGGATCGATCGCGATTCTCGGCCTGCCCCCGTTCGGGGTATTCGCAAGCGAGTTCCTGATCCTGACCAGCGCGATGCGCCAGCAGGCGTGGGCGACGCCGTTCCTTCTTGTTTCGCTCGGTGTGGCATTTGCGGCGGTATTCTCGAAAGTGCAGCCGATGGTATTCGGCGAATCCGAAGGGTCGCGCGAGCTCAAGCGCCTGCCGCATTCCCCCGCCCTGTTGCCGGTGTTCATTCACCTCGCGATCGTCCTGATGCTTGGCCTGTACATACCGCCGCACCTCGCGGACTGGTACCGCCAGGCGGCGAAACTGCTCGGCTGAGGCGCCCATGTCCTTCGAGGCAATGCCATTTCCCATGCAGCCCCTGGCGGGCGCGGTGCCCGTCTGGCACGCGCGTATTGTCGTGTCGCAACTCCTGCCTGCCTGCCGCACCGCGCAGGCACATGGCGGGCGCCTGGCGGCGCTGTGGGCAACGGACGAGCGGGATTCGGCCGCGGGCGGCCTGGGACTGCAGCTGATTCTTGCAAACCCGGACGGCGCACTTTGGCTGAGCGTTCCGCTTGACGCGAACGCGCCCGAATACCCCGACCTGTCCGGCATTTTTGCGTGCGCGATCCGTCCGCAGCGTGCCGCCGCCGACCTGATCGGCATCCGCGCCGTGGCACCGGCCGGGGCGCCGTACCCGGCGGACGGCCGCCCGTGGCTGAGACATGCCTCCTGGCCGGCGGACGTTCACCCGCTGCGCCGCGACTTCGCCGCGGACACGGCATATCCGACAGACGCCGATCACTACGCCTTCGTTCCCGTGGATGGCGAAGGCGTGCACGAAATTCCGGTGGGCCCGGTTCACGCGGGCATCATCGAGCCGGGGCATTTCCGGTTCTCGGTTGTCGGAGAGAAGGTGCTTCGACTCGAGGAACGACTCGGCTACAAGCACAAGGGAATATCAAGACGCTTCAGCCAACTGCCCCTCGCCGAAGGCGCCCGCCTCGCCGGCCGGATATCCGGCGACTCGACGGTCGCGTACGCCTGGGCGTATTCGATGGCGCTCGAAGCAATGGCCGGAACCACACCGCCCGCGCGCGCCCTGTGGCTGCGAGCCCTCCTTCTCGAACGCGAGCGCGTGGCGAACCATCTTGGCGACCTTGGTGCGCTCGGCAATGACGGCGGCCTGGCGTTCGGCCTCGCCCAGTTCATGCGCCTGAAGGAGGACGTGCTCCGGCTGAACGCCCGACTGTTCGGGCATCGCTATCTCATGGATTCGATCGTTCCGGGCGGCGTCTCGTCCGATCCGGATTCGTCCGTTCTCGAAACCGTCCGGGAACAGTGCGATTTGCTCGAGAGGGAAATCCGGGTGCTCAAGGAGGTGTACGACGAGCACTCGGGGCTGCAGGACCGCTTTCTAACCTGCGGTCGCCTCACCGCGGAAACTGCCCGTCACCTCGGTGTCGTGGGATTCGCCGCGCGTGCAAGCGGATTGAACTGCGACGCGCGTGTTCAACCCGGGGTCGCGCCGTATGACCAGTTGAAAGTAAAGCTCTGCGGGCAGGCGGGCGGCGACGTCGCCGCACGTGTCGCGATCCGGTTCGAGGAACTGTTCGAGTCCCTTCGGCTGACTCGATCGATCATCGAGCGAATTTCCCCGGGTGCGATCCGGCATCCGGTACCGACACCGGCATCCGGCAGCGCGGGAATCGGCTGGGTGGAAGGCTGGCGCGGCGAGGTCCTGGTGGCATTGCGCGCGGGCGATGACGGATCGATTCGGTTTTGTCATACGCACGACCCGTCCTGGCAGAACTGGCCGGCGCTGGAATACGCGGTGATCGGCAATATCGTCCCCGACTTCCCCCTGATCAACAAATCCTTCAATCTTTCCTACAGCGGGCAAGACCTCTAGGCACCATGTACCAATTGCTCAAGCAAATTCTTCACACCGGCATCCGGACCGAGTCGCCACCCGAGACCGACGAGTCACTGCGCGCGGTTACCCGCAGGCTCGGGGACGAAGTGCTGCGCCTGTTTCACGGCTCGCTCGCGATCCGGCAGGTCGACGCCGGCTCCTGCAACGGCTGCGAGCTCGAGATTCACGCGACAAACAACGTCTACTACAACCTCGAGGGGCTCGGCATCAAGTTCGTTGCAAGTCCACGGCATGCCGACATGCTTCTGGTGACCGGACCGGTGTCGCGGCACATGGAAGTCGCGCTCAAGCGCACCTACGACGCCACGCCCGATCCGAAGCTGGTGGTGGCGATCGGCGACTGCGGCTGCACCGGCGGCATTTTCGGCGAGTCGTATGCGTCCTGCGGACGGGTTTCAAACGTGATTCCGGTGGATGTTACGGTGCCGGGCTGCCCGCCGACTCCCACCGCGATCATCCAGGGCATCCTGACCGCGATCAGCCTCGAGCGGCCGGCACAGCGATGAAGATGATCGGACTGCTTGGCGGCATGAGCTGGCCATCGACGATTGACTATTACCGGATACTGAACGAACTCGCCCAGTCACGGCAGGGCGGTCACCATTCGGCCAACCTGCTCTTGCGTTCGATCGATTATCACGAGATCAAATCGGCCTACTACGGTCATTGGGACCGCGTCCCCGGCCTGCTCGAGACCGAAGTCCGCGAGTTCGCGTCCCTTGGCGCCGCCTGTCTCGTGCTGTGCAACAACACCCTGCACGAAGCCCTCGACGAGATCCTGCCCGGGCTGAATCTGAGGATGCCGGTCATCCACATCGCGCGCGAAACCGGCACGGAAGCAGTGCGCCACGGCATCCGCCGAGTACTGCTGCTCGGCACGCTTCATACGATGGAGCACCACTACTATCGCGGAACGCTCGAGTCCTTCGGCCTTGAGGTACAGATCCCGGATGCCGCCGAGCGCTCACGGATCCAGGCGATCCAGAACGAACTCGCGCGCGGAAACGTTCTGCCGAACGACAAGGCCTGGTTCACCGGGATGCTTACCCGTTATCGTCAGCTCGATGCGGCGGTCCTTGCCTGCACCGAACTGCCACTGCTGTTCCCCGGCGATGCACGAGAGACCGACCCCGGCCTGCCACTGCTCAACCCCACTCGAATCCAATGCGAAGCCGCAATGCGCTTCGCCCTTTCGGACTGAACCGCACCATGGAACTCCCTGTCCCCTTCATCGGCTGGTTTTATGCACTTGGCTGCGGCGTCGTCGTCGCAATCGGCACGGCGATTTTCGGTTTTCTATACGCAAGCGGCCGGCTGAAAGTTCGCTACGACCAATACAGCGTCTGGAACGACGTCCTGTTGCTCGCGCTGTGGCTGATCGGGCTGATCGGCGGCATCGGAGTCATCGAAACCCGCGAATGGAGCCGCTGGGTACTCGAACTCTTTTGCTGGGCGCTGGTGGCACTGACACTGCTGTCCTCCGGCACCCGCATCTACCAGCTGCTGAAAATGGGCGACCAGGTTCCGATGCGCGACTTTGTGGTCGCGACCATCAGCGTGATTTGCATGGCAGTCCCGATCGTGGTGTTCTGCGCCGCCACCGTCATCACGCTTCGCAGCAGCGCAGCGGCAAACACACTTGCGGGATAGCGGACTCCGCGCGTTCCGGCGGAGTAAGCCTACCCGGCTTCGCACCCCAATATACTGACAATCCGCGCGAAACCCCCAGCATTGACGCGGGGCTCCGGGCGATATCCTGACATTTTCAAATTCAAGGCTTGAGGTAGGCGAAGCCTTCCTTTTGCTGCAGGCGGGTGATTTCAACCACGCCCGACGGGACAAAACCCGGACCGATGATGAATTGCTCCTTCTTGAGGTTACGGTTGCGCAGGGTGATTTCGCAGATGCGGAAATCGACACCACGCCCCATCAGGTCCTGAACCAGCGCGTCGTAGGAGTTGCCGTTCGCGTCGCGCTTGCCGTCCATCAGAAAATCGACTCCCTCGGCATGCGCCACCGCAACGATCTTCACCTTCGAATCGGTGTCCAGATGATTGCGGATGTTGCGCAGGCCCTTGGTGGCCTGCGACAGCCCGCCATCGAAATGGTAGATGACCTTGTCCTGCGCGAAGGACGGGATCGAGAAGCCGAGCAACAAGAACAACAGGGCGATCGTGCGCATCGCGTTCTCCTGGATGGTGAAGCGCGCAACTTTACTCCAAGGTGCACCGATGGAACGATCAGGCGAGAATCCCGGCATGGCGAAACATCTGCTGATTTCGGGGCGTGTGCAGGGCGTGGGATTCCGCGAGTCGATGACCCGCGAAGCGAAACGGCTTGGCGTATCCGGTTGGGTGCGCAACCTCCGCGATGGACGCGTCGAAGCCGTGGCGGACGGTCCGGCTGCCGAGGCGCTGATTGCCTGGGCCCGGCGCGGACCTCCGGCGGCGGAAGTGACCGAATTACGTATTGCCGAAATCAACGGGCAGCTTACCGGTTTCATTCGCCTGCCCACCGCCTGAGCCGCCCCGGTTTGCGCGGCGCGGATTACGAGTAGACAACTTCGACGTTTTCCGGTTTGAGCCAGGCCGACAATTCGGTGAGAAGGCGCTCGTCAACGCTCACCCGCCAGCCGTCGCCGAGTTGCATCTCGACGCTTGCCTCCCCGTTGCGATACCGGACGGCCACCGGACATCCGCCGTTCCGATAGGGCGTGAGCATCTGCTTGAGCTTTGCCGCCGCGGCCTGCCCGCCCTTGGATGCCTCGCCGTTCATCGACAGCCGGACCGAACGCGCAAACCGGGAGCGTGCCGTGGCGAAGTCGTACACCCGCTCCGCCGAAATACGCGTGACTGTCGTCTCCTCGCCCTCCTCGGAGGCGCGGCGGAAGGACTTGACCTTCACCTCCATCACCAGAAGGGCATCTTCCTTGATGACGTTGCGGTACTTTTCAAAAACCTCCGAGTAGACGGAAACCTCCTGGGCGCCGGCGCCATCGGACAGAAGAACGATCATCATCTTGCCGGACTGGCTGCGCTGCGCCCGCACCGTCTCGACCACACCGGCGATCAACAGCGCGTTCTCGCCGCCGCCGGGCGAAATGGTCTTCAGATCGTTGCGCACGAAACGCCGGACCTCGGCCGCGTAACCGCGGAACGGATGCCCGGTGAGGTAATACCCGAGCGCAAGCTTTTCCTCGATGAGCCGCTGCGCCTCGTTCCAGCGCGGCGTCTCGATCAGCGCCTGCATCATGGCATCCATCGGACCGGACTCCCCCGGAGCACCGAACAGGCTCACCTGCTGTGCATTTCGCTCCGCCTGGTCCGCGGCCTCGAGCGCGCGCCCCACCGTTGCAAGCACGCTTGCACGATGATCATCCAGCGAATCAAAGGCACCCGCGCGCACCAGCGCCTCGATCGAACGCCGGTTCACGATGCGCTTGTCGAGCCGCGCACAGAAGTCGTACAGGCTCTTGAACGGACCGCCAGGCTTGCCGTTTTTTCCCTCGCGTGCCGCGACGATTTCCGCAATCGCAGATTCGCCGGTTCCCTTGACCGCACCGAGTCCGTAGCGGATGGTCTTTTCGTCGACCGGTTCGAAGCGGTATCCGCCGGTGTTGATGTCGGGCGAGAGCACCGCCAGTCCGTTCTCGCGCGAATCCTCGACGAACTGCTTGACTTTGTCGGTATCGCCCATCATCGCCGACATGTTGGCGGCCATGAATGCGGCAGGATGATGCGCCTTCATGTAGGCGGTCTGATAGGCGACCAGCGCATACGCGGCGGCGTGCGACTTGTTGAAGCCGTAGCCCGCGAACTTTTCCATCAGATCGAAGATTTCGTTGGACTTCGATTCGGAAAGTCCATTCTTCGCCGCGCCCGCGCCGAAAAGGCTGCGATGCTCCGCCATCTCCTCCGGCTTTTTCTTTCCCATCGCACGACGCAGAAGGTCGGCGCCGCCGAGCGAATAGCCGCCGATGATCTGCGCCATCTGCATCACCTGCTCCTGGTAGACCATGATGCCGTAGGTCTCCGAGAGCACGTTCTCGACCCGGGGGTCGGGATACTCGACCTGCTTGCCGTGCTTTCGGTCGCAGTACTCGGGGATGAGTTCCATCGGCCCGGGTCGGTACAAGGCCACCAGCGCGATGATGTCGCCGAAGCGGTCCGGCCGCGCCCGTTTGAGCAGGTCGCGCATGCCGCGCGATTCAAACTGGAACACTGCCGTCGTGTTCGCACTTGAAAAGATGTGGTATGCCGCCTTGTCATCTAGCGGTATCCGCTCGAGGGAAAAGTCCCTGAGACCTGCGGCGTGCAGATGCTTAATCGCCCAGTCCAGGATGGTGAGCGTGGTCAGGCCGAGGAAGTCGAACTTGACCAGGCCGATCGCCTCGACGTCGTCCTTGTCCAGTTGCGACACGACCGAATCCGAACCCGCGGCGACATACAGCGGACAGAAATCGGTGAGCTTGCCGGGTGCAATCAACACACCGCCGGCATGCATGCCCACGTTGCGGCCCAGTCCCTCGAGCTGCTCGGCGAGCGCAAGCAGTTCCCGTGTGTCCTCGTCGGACGATTCCCGTTGGTTGATCTGCGGCTCGGCCTCGCGCGCGTAGATAGTCTGCGTGTCTTCGGGATCGGTGCGCTTTCGCAGCGTCACCGTCTTGCCCGGCTGAAACGGAATCAGCTTGGCAAGTTCATCCGTGCGGCCATAGCCCCATTCGAGCACCCGTCCGACGTCGCGCACGACCGCCTTGGACGCCATCGTGCCGAACGTCGCGATCTGCGACACCGACTCGCGCCCGTACTTCTGCTTGACGTAGTCGATGACGCGGTCACGCCCTTCCTGGCAGAAGTCGATATCGAAGTCCGGCATCGACACCCGCTCGGGGTTCAGGAAGCGCTCGAACAGCAGGTCGTAGCGAAGCGGATCGAGGTCGGTGATGCCGAGAGAGAAGGCAACCAGAGAACCCGCACCGGATCCGCGACCCGGCCCGACAGGGATGCCGGACTGCTTGGCCCAGTTGATGAAGTCGGCGACGATCAGGAAGTAACCCGGGAAGCCCATGTGGATGATGGTCTTCGCCTCGAATTCCAGCCGCTTTTCGTATCTGGGCATCTCTGCGGCCCTCGCCGCAGGATCCGGATACAACGCCTCCATTCGACGCCCCAGGCCTTCCCTGGCCTGCGCAACCAGGAAATCATCCAGGCTCATCCCGTCAGGCGTCGGGAATAGCGGCAGCTTCGACTTGCCAAGCTCTAGTTCAAGGCTGCAGCGGCGTGCGATTTCCACGGAGTTCGCGAGCGCCTCGGGCAGATCGCTGAACAACTCCGACATCTCTGCCGAGCTCTTGAAGTAGCAATCCGTGGTGAAGATCTTTGGCCGACGCTGATCGGCTAGGACAAAACCCTCTGCGATACAGACGCGCGCTTCGTGCGCGGTAAACTCTTCGGGCGAGATGAATTGCACCGGATGGGTTGCAACCACCGGCAATTCAAGATTCGCCGCCACCCGCACGGCCGCCTGAACGTAGGCCTCGGACTGCGGCATGCCGGCACGCTGCAGTTCGATGTAGAAGCGCCCGGGGAACAGCGCCGCCCAGTCGCCTGCGAGCCGGGTGCCGAGTTCCAGATTGCCCTGAAGCAGCGCCGCACCGACGTCCCCGCTCATCCCGCCCGACAGAAGAAGCAGGCCGTCGCTGCCTCCGTTTTCGACGGAGAACCATGCCGCGTTGAATTCGGCACGCCCGCGATGCTGGTTTTCAAGCCAGGCACGAGAGAGAAGCTCGGACAAACGGAGATAGCCCTTTCTCGACTGCACAAGCACGAGCACACGGTGCGGCTTGTCGCGCTCCGCCGGATTGGTCAGCCAGAGGTCGCAGCCGAGGATGGCTTTGAGGCCTTTTGCCCGCGCAGCCTTGTAGAACTTGACCATGCCGAACATGTTGGCAAGGTCGGTGATTGCCATCGCGGGCATTCCGTCATCAGCCGCAAGCGCCACCGCATCGTCGATGCGCACCACGCTGTCGGTGATAGAGTATTCGGTGTGCAGCCTGAGGTGCACAAACCGGGGCACTGCCGCGGTTGCTGCATGAATGTCCGCGTCTTCGTCCGCGCGTGCGTCAGTTGAGGTGATGGATGTCATTTTTGCGTTGGCCGATGCCAAATTTTACACGCGACGGTCTCGTGTCGAAGCGGGATTCGGATATCGTTTCCCGCAAGTTCACGGCATAGAGCAGGGAATCTCGACATGGACGCAGGATTCGCAGCCAAGCGCTTGATTGCAGGCCTTGCCTTGATGGCGGCGGGAATCCCTGCGGGCGCGATCGAGAAATACGTCACCCCCGAGGGAAAGGTGATCTATTCGGACAAGGCGGTTCCCGGCGCCCAATCGATCAAGAAGATCGATACCGCGCCGTCAGAGCAGACCGAAGGTCCCTTGCGGCGCGACCGGCCGAGCGCCGGGATGCCTCCGGCCACTCCGGGCGGGGGCGCTGCATCAGCGTCAGACACACAACTGGATGCCGCGCTGAAAGCGATCCGCGAAGCATCGGATGCACTCGATGCAGCCAAGATCAAGCTGGAGGTGAACAGGGAACCGCAGGAAAACGAGCGCCAGGGCACGGTCAGCGGACGCTCTCGCCTCAAGGACAACTATTTCGAACGAATCAAGCAACTGGAGAAAGGTGTCGAAGACGCGCAGGAGCGTCTCAACGAGGCCTATCGCGCACGAAACAATCTTCGCTAGGCAACGCGCCTCCGGCTGCGATTCGCGGGCCGGTCCGAACGGTTCGGTCAGAGGTGGAACACGGCGCCGCGATGGTCCACCATGATTCGCGGCAGGCGTCTCTGCACCGCCGGAAGCCTGACCACCTGCGCACCGGAACCGGCTGAAACTATCCCCAACGGCAATACGACCGACGGCGCGATCGCGACGCGGATGGGCACGTCACCGGGTCGACCCTCCGGATTCGTAGCCTGGCTTGCAAGCATCGGCCGAGCCAGAACGACTAGCTCCCCCGTCGTCTCGATCGACTTCGCGCGCGCCGCGGCGGCGGCTTCGGGCACTTCCTTCAGCGCAAGGACCTGCCGATCCTCAACCGGAGCCGTCAGCATCTCCAACATCCGCACCGTGCGATCTTCAACCGGCGCGTTGAATGCGAGGACAGCCCGCGACTCAACCGGTGCCAGAAACGCCGAGGAAAGCACGATACCCCGGTCTTCCACGACCGCGGGAACAAGAGGCATCTCAAGAAACGACCGATCTTCCACCGGCGCGGAGAACCACGCGGGCATGCGTTCCTCGGCGGGCGCGCGAAAAGCGAGTACCGGCCGATCTTCGACAGGCGCATGGAAAATCGGCACGGGAACACCCGCGCGATCCTCCACCGGAGCCCGGAACGCAATCACCACCCGCTCCTCAACCTCGTCCGGCG
>CANIEV010000042.1 GCA_947466535.1 Betaproteobacteria bacterium | reverse complement strand
GAAGGGCGCGGTGGTGACGCGGCTGAACGGCTACTACCCTCCGCACCGGCTGGAGGCCGCGATCGACTACGCCGCCGGCAGGATGGAAAAGAAGATCACTTTTGCCGAGCACATGCGCACCGCGGTGAAGGAACCGGCCGGCGAACGCCTGAACGAGCAGGACTTTTTCATGAAGTCGACGCAGCTTGCGCGCAGACGCGGCGGACGGCCGCTGGTGGTGCTGTTCGAGTCGCGCCAATGTTCGGGGTGCGATGAGTTGCATCGCGACGCCTTCAGTCGTGCGGAGATGCGCGCACTGTTATCGAGGTTCGACGTGGCGCGGTTCGCGCTTGGCGACCCGGTGGCGATCACCGTGCCTGACGGTCGAAAGACAAGTGCCGATCGCTGGGCACGCGAACTCGCGATTATCTATACGCCGACGCTGGTGTATTTCGACACCTCGGGCAGGGAAGTGTTCCGTGTGGAGGCCTATGTCCGGCCTTTCCATCTCGCATCGGCCTTCGACTACGTCGCGAGCGGCTCGTACCTGAAGGAACCTTTGTTCCAGCGCTTTGTTCAGGCGCGGGCGGAGCGGATGCGCGATCGCGGCGAGCGGGTCGATCTCTGGCAGTAGGGTCGCTCGCCATCATTGCGAGGAGCGCGGCGACGAAGCAATCCCTGTGTGCTTGAACCTCGCGATTCATTGCGATCGGCAGATTGCTTCGCTGCGCTCGCAATGAACAGATGTGAAACAGCAGCTGTCGATTTCTACAGAACCTATCCTGACAATCTGCGGAAAGTCCCCAGTATTGGCGCGGCAAAGCGGGGGTTGAACTGACATTTCAAGTTTCGGGAAAGTAATCCCGATTGCGTGAATGTCAGAGAATTTCGAGGATCTTCTCCGGTGGCCTGCCGACCACCGCACGGTTCCCCGCGACTACGATCGGTCGCTCGATCAGCACCGGGTACGCGGCAAGCGCGGCGATCCACTGCGTCTCGGTCATCTCGAGATCCTTGAAGTTCTCCTTGAATTCCGCCTCGCCGGTGCGAGCGAGTTCGCGCGCGGTGATGCCGATCATCGCGAGCAGATGGCGCAGCGTCGCGGCGTCCGGCGGCGTCTTCAGGTACTCGACGACCTGCGGCGTCACGCCGTGTTCCTCGAGCAGGGCGAGTGCCGCGCGGCTCTTGCTGCAGCGGGGGTTGTGATAAATGGTGACGGTCGTGCTCATCTGTGTGCCTTCCTGGGCGTCAACTTGCCTGTGCCGATTGAACATGGCTGCCTATGGTTATTCGGCCTGATTCGAGCACCCGGGCTGTGATGCCGCCGTGGCCGCGCATCGCGTTATATCCCCCGGGTCCGAGGACTTCCTCCATTCGCGAACAGGGATGGCACAGGCCGCTCCATTCGAGGACAGCCTCGCCGACGCGAAAGCGCCTGTCCTTGAGCGCGAGCAGGTTGATGCCGCGAACCAGCAGATTGCGGCGCAGGAGCTCGGGGGCGAGCGACTCGCGCCCGAGAAACGCCGCCACCGCGGCGACGTGCTCGCCCTGTATCAGCGTCACCTGGCGCGCACCGCCCTTGTTGTCGTACCGGTCGCCCTCGAGGCCGCGACCGGCGATCGCGTTCACTTCGGCGGGATGAACGGGTGCCTCGCGGCGTGCGGGGCGCAGGCCTATCCATTGCACCGTGCCGGGACGCTGCGGCACGTCGAACAGTTCGCGCAGGGTGGCGTTCATCGTGCGACAAGTGCGAGGCGGGTCATGTCGCGATGATACCGTGAGGGATTATCTGAACAAGGGGGGGCATCGCCCCCTTGTATTTCCCCCAATCCAGCGGGATGCCCTGTTCGATTCGTTGCACGGTTGGAACTTGATCAGAGCTTCCTGAGGTGTTGTCGCGATCGCCGGGCGGCCGGTTCGCCGCGCCGCGCATAGTGCACACCTTGCATGAACGCAGGAGAGCGTTGCCGTGCAGCTGCTGCTGGTCGAGGATGACCCGATGATCGCGGAGAGCGTGCGCCTTGGGCTCGAGAGCGAGGGCCACGGCGTGGACTGGGTGCGCGACGGCGCCGCCGCGGCAAGACCCTGCCGGTGCTGGTGCTCACCGCGCGCGATGCCGTCGCCGATCGAGTGAAAGGCCTGGACGCAGGTGCCGACGATTACCTCGTCAAACCCTTCGATCTGGACGAGCTCTCTGCTGGTGCAGCGCGAGGACGCGCGCATCTTCGTGCCGGTGAATCTCGGTTGAAACCGACGGGAAAATCGGGGCCTCGCCCCGATTTTCCCTACAATGCAGCCTTCGATCGGGGGACGGCATTGGCGAAAGATCACGCAACACGGGCAGTACCGTTTTCGGCATTTGCACTCGGCCTGTCGCTCATCGCCGCGCTGATGTTGCTCGTCGCCGGCCCGGGCAACCGCTTCGAATGGTGGGATTACCGCACAGCCTTCGGGATCATGGCCTGGGCGGCGTGGACCGGTGTCGGTGCCGCCGCGGTATCTCTGATCATGGCGGCCTGGACCCTGCATCGCGGGCACAGGCGGGCGTCGGTGGTTGCGATCGCCGGTGTCCTGGTCGGCGTGCTTGTTTTTTCCTTCCCGATGATCATGCGATCGCGCGCGGTCGAGATCCCGCCGATACACGACATCACGACCGACACCGACAATCCGCCGGAATTGGTGGCGGTTCTGCCGCGCAGGCAGGGGCTCAACACCGCGGTGTACGGCGGACCGTCCCTCGCCGCGCAGCAGAAAAAAGGCTATCCCGACATCGCGCCGCTCATGCTCGCGCTGCCACCCGCGACTGCTTTCGAACGATGTCTGGATGCGGCACGCTCGCTCGGCTGGGAGATTGTCGAGGCGAACCCGTCGACGCAGCGATTCGAAGCGACCGACACCACGGTGTTTTTCGGATTCAAGGACGATATCGTCGTGCGCGTCACGGCGGCGGGTGCGGGCAGCCGGGTGGACATCCGCTCGGTGTCCCGAGTCGGGCGCAGTGATCTCGGAGTGAATGCGCGCCGGATACGCACGTTCCTCGCGCGGGTCGCCTCCGGAGCCTAGGCGGTTGCTCCTGTCGGAGCGCGTTCGCGCGCTACACCGCGAGAATGTGAATGCGCTCTTCCTCTCACCGGGTCTCGCTCGATGTTATAAAGTCGCGATCCTGCAAGCGGCGGAGCCCCGGCAATACGCAAGGCGGACCCCGCGCAGCTAGAACGAAGTCTGCAATCTCCCGGAGGAGAAATCGATGCGAACCGTCATTCAGCGCAGTGTGCGTTGCCGGACATACCCCTCATTGAGGGGCGTCCTTCTCGGTGCGGCGCTCGCACTGTTCGGTGCGCAGGTTTCGGCGCAGACCTACCCCGACAAGCCGATTCGCCTGATCGTCGCCTTCGCCGCCGGCGGCCTCACCGACACGCTCGCACGCACCCTGCAGCCGCGGCTTGTCGAGGGGCTGGGCCAGCAGATCATCATCGAGAACCGGGGCGGCGCGGGCGGCACGCTGGCCGAGGCGCAGCTCGCGAAATCCGCGCCCGATGGCTACACAATCCTGATGAGCGTGGACAGCGTGCCGGCAAATCCGCACCTGTTCCGCAATCTCGGCTACGACATGTTCCGCGACCTCGTGCCGGTGAGCATGCTCGCCGCGGTGCCGCTGGTGCTGGTGGTGCATCCCGGCGTGCCGGTGAACAATCCGCAGGAGTTCGTCACCTATGCGCGCTCCGGGCAGAAGATCAACTACGGCAGCCCGGGCACCGGCACCAGCAATCACCTCAACATGGAGTACTTCCGCGGGCTCGCGGGGATCGACATGACGCACGTGCCCTACAAGGGCGGCGGCCCGGCGATGACCGACCTGCTCGGCGGGCAGGTGCAGGCGCTGCTGATCTCTGTAACTCTCGCGGCGCCGCATATCCGCAGCGGCAAGCTTCGCGCACTGGGTGTCGCGGCGGAGAAGCGCTCCTCGTTGCTGCCGCAAGTGCCGACCTTCGGCGAAGGCGGTTTCCCGAGCATGCGCGCGGAGACCTGGAACGGCCTGTTTGTTCCGACCGGGACGTCGCAGGCGATCGTGCAGCGCCTGCACACCGAATTCGGCCGCGCTATCCGCGCACCGGAAGTCGAGGCGCGATTCCGTGAACTCGGCGCGGAGACGGTGATGAACTCGCAGGCGGAGTTCACCGCGCAGCTGCGCTCGGAGCACGAGCGGCTCGGCAAGCTGATCCGTGACAGAAAGATCAGCGCTGACTAGCACCGCGCGTCAGTCGTCATTGCGAGCGAAGCGAAGCAATCTCCTGCGGCAGGGCAGCGAAGATTGCCGCGTCGCTTTGCTCCTCGCAATGACCCCGGCGTGTGTCGCCGGGTGTCTTTGCGGTGCCGGATTTCTTTTGAGCCGCCAAGGCGCCAAGAAAAGCAAGATCTAAAACGGAAGGCATCGGAACAGGGAGGGCGGGAGAGCCCGCCCTCCCTTTGCCGCACAAAACGCGGCAAAGGCTTAAGGATTTACGAACACGAAGGGCATCGCCCTTCGTGTTGCCCCTCCCACCCCGACAAAGCCCGCGTCGAGCGGGCTTTGTTTGGTGTCCTCAGTTTTTCTTGGCGTCCTTGGCATTCTTGGCGCCTTGGCGGTTAAAAAACGGCAGAGCGCCTACGCGAGCGCTTTCGACACGACTTCCAGCACGTCCTTGGACAATCCTTCCTTCGCACGGATTGACTCGAGTGCCGCGCGCGCATGCGTCTGCCGGCCCGTATCGAATTTTTTCCAGCGGTCGAAGGTGCGGGCGAGGCGAGAGGCGACCTGCGGGTTGATCGGGTCGAGTTCGATGATGCGCTCGGCGGCGAAGGCATAGCCTGAACCGTCGGCGGCATGGAAGTGAAGCGGGTTGGCGCCGAAGAAGGCACGCAGCAGCGCATACACCTTGTTCGGATTTCGGATGTCGAAGGCGGGATGCTGCGACAGGCGCTTCACTTCCCCGAGCGTGCCGGGCAGGCGCGAGGTGGCCTGGACCGTCAGCCACTTGTCCACCACCAGCGGCTCGTCCTTCCAGCGGCTGTAGAAGGCTTCGAGGGCGCGCGTGCGCTCCGGTGTCCCGGCGTTGGCAAGCGCGCTCAGCGCCGCGATGGAATCGGTCATGTTGTCCGCGGTGTCGAACTGCTTCACGCCAAGCGCGATCATCGCCGGGTCGTCGAGTTCCATCAGATAGCCAAGACAGGCGTTGCGCAGGGCGCGCCGTCCCGCCGATGCCGCATCGGGCGAGTAGGTGCCCTTGGCCGCGTAGTCGCGATAGACCGACAGCAGCGCATCCTTCAGGGCGGCAGCAATCTCGCGCCGCAGGCGCGTGCGGACCGAGTGGATCGCCATTGGGTCGACCACCGCCATCTGCTCGGCGAGGTAGGTCTCCGAGGGCAGCATCAGGGCTTCGGCGGTGAAGGCCGGGTCGGCGGCCGCTCGGGCAAGCACCTTGCCGAACGCGGCCGAAAACGCTGCGGGCACGGCGAAGGGTTTGCCGGTGCGTTGCGCATCGACACCTGCGAGTATCAGCTTCACCGCCAGGCGCTGCCCTGCTTCCCAGCGGTTGAAGGCATCGCTGTCGTTGGCGAGCAGATGCGCGAGATGGTCGTCGCTGTAGTCGAAGTTGAGGATGGCGGGTGCGGAGAAGCCGCGCGCGATCGAGGGCACCGGTTCGGACGGCACGTTGTCGAAAACGAAGTGGTGTTCCGCATCGAGCATCGACAGCATGCGTGTTCCCTCGGGCAGGAGATCGGCGCCATTCGCGCCGACCAGGCCGACCGCAAACGGAATGTGCAGCGGCAGCTTGTGGGGCTGGCCCGGCGTCGGCGGGCAGCTTTGGAGCACATGCAGGGTGTAGCGTCGTGCGGTGGCATCGTACTCGCCGCGGATGTCGAGCACCGGCGTTCCCGCCTGGTCGTACCACCTGCGAAAGCGCCCGAGATCGATGCCCGAGGCGTCGACCATCGCCTGCACGAAATCGTCGCAGGTGACGGCCTGTCCGTCGTGGCGCTTGAAGTACAGATCCATGCCGAGGCGGAACTTCTCCGCGCCGAGCAGGGTGTGGATCATGCGCACGACTTCCGCGCCTTTTTCATAGACGGTGGCGGTGTAGAAGTTGCCGATTTCCATGTAGGACTGCGGGCGGATCGGGTGGGCCATCGGCCCGGCGTCCTCGGGGAACTGGGCGGCGCGAAGCGCGCGCACCTCCTGGATGCGCTGCACCGGGCGGGAGTAGGTGTCGGCGCCGTATTCCTGGTCGCGGAACACGGTAAGGCCTTCCTTGAGCGACAGCTGGAACCAGTCGCGGCAGGTGACGCGGTTGCCGGTCCAGTTGTGGAAGTACTCATGCGCGATCACGCGGTCGATGAACATGTAGTCGTTGTCGGTGGCCACATCCGGCCGGGCGAGAACGTACTTGGTGTTGAAGATGTTGAGGCCCTTGTTCTCCATCGCGCCCATGTTGAAGTCGCCCACCGCGACGATCATGTAGTGGTCGAGGTCGACTTCCAGGCCGAACACCCGTTCGTCCCAGATCATCGAGCGCTTGAGGCAGTCCATCGCCCAGGCGCACTGGTCCAGTTTGCCCGACTCAACGTAAATCGAGAGTTGCACCGTGCGCCCGGAGGCGGTGGTGAAGGTATCCGCCAGCTGGTCGAGCTTTCCCGCGACCATCGCAAACAGATAGCAGGGCTTGGGGAAGGGGTCGGTCCAGGTGGCGCGGTGCCGGCCGCCGGATTCGTCGGCAGCGGAGCTTGGGTTGCCGTTGGCGAGCAGCACCGGGTATTTCGCCTTGTCCGCGTGCAAGGTGACGGTATAGCGCGCAAGCACATCGGGCCGGTCGATGAAATACGAGATGCGGCGAAAGCCTTCGGCCTCGCACTGGGTGAAGAGGCCGGTCTTCGAGGCGTAGAAGCCCTCGAGCTTGGTGTTTGTTTCAGGATGGATCCGCACCACGGTTTCGAGCGCGAAGCGCGCGGGAATCTTCGCGATGCAAAGTTTGCCGCCGTCGACTCGGTACTCCGTGGCAGCCAGGGTGCGCCCGTCGATTGCGACCGACAGCAATTCGAGCTCGTCGCCGTCGAGTTCAAGCGCTGAGTCCTGTGCCGCGGATTTCGGGTTGCGGCTGACCTCGATCCGCGCGCGGACTTGCGTGTGCTCCTCGTGGATGTCCACGTCGAGATCCACCGTCGCGATCAGAAATGCGGGTGGTGTGTAGTCCTTGAGATGGACGGCGGTCGGGGCAGGGTCACGCATGAGAGTTCGCCAAGTCCATGAAAGATTGGGAAGTTTATAGAGGGTTCGGCGTCTGAGGCTGACTCGATAGGGTGCGTTGCGCACCGCGGGGGTGCAGGCCCTTAGTCCCTTGGAATCGCACCGTATAATGAATTTTCGACCAGTCTTTTTCCAACTCTTTCGAGGACATCATGCGCCTTCGTTCCTTCCGCGTCGCTGCCGCGCTCGCACTTCTGACGGCGGCGGGCCTTGCCCACAGCCAGGCCTATCCTTCGCGCACGATCACGATGATCGTTCCCTACGCGCCCGGCGGCAGCGTGGATGCGGTGGCGCGCTTTGTCGTGCCGAAACTCTCCGAGCGTCTCGGTCAGCAGGTGGTGGTGGACAATGCAGTGGGCGCGGGTGGCGTGATCGGCACGCAGAAGGCGGCGAATGCGGCGGCCGACGGCTACACCCTGCTGTTCTCGGTGGAGAGCTCGATCGTGATCGCCAAGCTGGTTACGCCCTCCACGGTGAAGTACGACGGCCTGAAGGACTTCGCGCCGATCGCACTGGTGGGCAGCTCGCCGCTGGTGCTGGTGGGCAAGCCCGAGATCAAGGCAAACAACGCCGCCGAACTCGTGCGGATGATGCGAGCGCAGCCGGGCAAGCTGAGTTACGCCTCCTCCGGCATTGGCACCTCGCTGCATCTCGCGGGCGAGATGATCAACCAGAAGGGCAACGTCAACATGGTCCACGTGCCCTACAAGGTGGGCGCGCAGATCGTCACCGACCTGCAGGGCAACCAGATCGACCTCGCGGTGCTCCCGCTGGTGATGGTGCAGCAGCAGGTCAAGGCGGGCAAGATCAAGGCCTTCGGCCTCACCGATCCGTCGCGCTGGCCTAGCGCGCCGGAGATCCCGACGCTTGCCGAAGGTTCGGACGTGAAGGGTGCTGACGTGCTGGTGTGGTTCGGCCTGTTCGCGCCGTCGAAGACGCCGCAGCCGATCGTCGACAAGCTCGCCACCGAGATGCAGGCGGTGCTCAAGGACCCGGACATCTCCCGGCGCATGGGGGACCTCGCGCTCAAGCCGGCCAACCTGTCGCCCGCGCAATTCGGCCAGTTCCTGCAGAAGGAATACGACAAGTTCGCGGCGATCGTGAAAGCATCGGATATCAAGCCGGAATAGCAGCAACCGGGGAGGGAACGATTTTTCGTCGTATTTGCCGCTACGGTGCTAACGAGGTCCAAATCGGAAGGCTTCGGAACAGGGAGGGCGGGAGAACCCGCCCTCCCCGTTACCCCTCCCACCCCGGCAAGCCCGCATCGAGCGGGCTTGATTCGCTTTCTTGGCGCTCTTGGCGCCTTGGCGGTGAAAAGGAAGTCTCTATGAGCACCGAGGTCCTATGAGCACTGAACCCATTCCCATGGACATCCGCCAGCGCGCGATCGCGGCGGCGCAGGGCAAAGTGCCCTTCGATGTGCTGCTCACCGGCGGCACGGTGGTGGATGTGGCGACGCTGGAACTGCGCGAGGCGGATGTCGGACTCGTGGGCGAGATGATCGCGAGCGTCCACCCGCGCGGTAAGTACAGGGATGCGGCGCGCGTCCATGATGTGACCGGCCGCTGGATCGCCCCCGGCCTGATCGACGGCCATGTGCATTTCGAGTCCTCCCACATGCTGCCGCACAACTATTGCTCGGTGGTGCTGCCGCAGGGCACCACCACCATCTTCTGCGACCCGCACGAACTTGCGAACGTGTTGGGGCTGGACGGAGTTCGCTGGGCGGTGCAGGCCTCGCGTGGCTTGCCGATGCGTTTCATCGTGCAGGCCTCCTCCTGCGTGCCGGCGGCTCCGGGGCTGGAAACGTCGGGCGCGGATTTCCAGGCGCCGGAGATCCGCGAACTGATGGGTTGGCCGGAGGTGGCGGGTCTCGCCGAAGTGATGGACATGCGCGCGGTGCTCGAGGCGAGCCCACGCATGATCGGCATCCTCACCGAGGCGCTCGCCTCGGGCAAGATCATCGAAGGACATGCGCGCGGATTGAGCGCCGAGCGTCTGCAGGCCTATCTCGCCGCTGGCATCTCGGCGGATCACGAGATCACCTCGGGGGAGGACGCGCTGGAGAAACTGCGCGCCGGCATGACGGTGGAACTGCGCGGCTCGCACGACTACATGCTGCCGGATGCGGTGGCCGCGGTGTTGTCGCTTCCGGTGATCCCGACCAGCCTCACCGTGTGCACCGATGACGTGTTCCCTGATTACCTTGTGGAAAAGGGCGGCATGTGCGATGTCGTGCGTCGCCTTGTCCGTTACGGCATGAGCGCGGTGCAGGCGATCCGCTGCGCCACGATCAACAACGCGATTCGCCTTCGGCGCGAGGACCTCGGCATGGTGTGCGCCGGCCGTCGCGCCGACCTGATCGTGCTCTCCGACCTCGAAGGTATCGCGGTCGAGCATGTGTACACCTCCGGCCGTCATGTTGCCGCGAGCGGCAAGCTGGTCGAAGCACTGCATCCGCCGGTGGTGTCGCTGCCGACGAAGACCATGAAGGTCAAGCCGCTCACCGCCGACGATTTCCGCCTGCGAATTCCCGACATCACCAACGGCCGCGCGGTGGTGCGCACCATCAAGGGCGCGCGCTTCAATTCATGGAGCGAGCGCGAGGTGGAAGTGAAGGACGGCTTCGCGGTGATCCCCGACGATGTGTCGGTGATGACGGTGATCCATCGGCACGGACGCAGCGCCGCCACGCCGCAGGTGGCGATCATCGAAGGCTGGGACCGCTGGGGCGGCTCGTACGCCACCAGCTATTCGCACGATTCGCACAACCTCGTTGCCTACGGCTTCGATCCGGAGGAGATGGCACTGGCAGCCAACACCGTGATCGGAATGGGCGGCGGCGACGCGGTGGTGCAAGGCGGAAAGCTGGTCGCAAGCGTCGCCTTCCCGGTGGCCGGACTGCTTTCGGCGAAAGCACCTGAGGACGTCGCGCGCGAGCACCACGCGGTGGTCGAGGCGGCGGGGCGCATCGTGAAATGGCAGGGGCCCTACCGCACCTTCAAGGCGCTGTCGGGCCAGTGCCTTGCCTGCAATCCCGGGCCGCATCTCACCGATCTCGGACTTACCTGCGGCGATACGCGGCAGATATTCAGTTCGTTCCTGCGCGCCGCGTAGATAAGTTCCAGCGCGCCGGTGTGTATGGCGGGGACCTTACCGATTGGTCGAATTCTCTAGCCAGGGCTACGCGGCTCCGCGACTGACCACGGAGTGATCTTCGCTAGAGTCTTTGCAAGCGCGTCCTTGGTCCGGGCGGCCTCATAGTCCGTCTGCAGGCCGATCCAGAAGCCTTCGGACATGCCGAAGAAACGGGATAGCCGCAGACCCGTATCGGCGGTGATTCCTCGGGTGCCGGCTACTATTTCTCCGATCCTGCGTTGCGGCACGCCGATTTCCTTCGCCAGACGGTATTGTGTAATTCCCATCGGCTTCAGAAATTCCTCGATCAGGATTTCCCCGGGGTGTGGGTAAGGGATTTTGCGCATGATGATTTTCGCTCAGTGATAGTCCACGATTTCGACTTCTTCGGGGCCGGCATTGGTCCAGACGAAACAAACGCGAAACTGGTCGTTGATACGAATGCTGTGCTGGTCGGAGCGTTTGCCCTTCAGAGCCTGCAGCCTGTTGCCCGGAGGCACACGGAGGTCGTCGAGTACGCCGGCCCGATTCAGCATTGCCAGCTTGCGCATGGCGGCGGTCTCAATGTTTGCGAATTGCTTGATCCGGGTACCGTTGAAAAGGCTCTCCGTATCCTCGCACTTGAACGACTTGATCGGCATGGCAAATACTAACGGAAGTCGATAGTAATGTAAACGCGTTACCGCGTGGCTGGCCAATTCACGCTCCGGTCCTTGCTAGGCGTGGCAACTGTTGAGGAACTCCCCCACCACCCGGTTGAATTCGAGCGGTTCCTCCCAGTAGGCGGAGTGGCCGGAGTTCTCGAAGGTGTGATGCTTCGCGCCCGGAACGACGCTCGCGATATGCACGTGATGTTCAGGGGTCAGGAAGTGATCGTGGCGTCCGCCCATGATCAGCGTGGGCGTTTTGTAACCGGCAAGGTCGGCGGGCTGGATCATCACGTCCTCATCGGTCATGGTCCCGGTGCGGCGCGGACCGTTCAGGCGACCGAGGGCTTCGTAGAGGAAGGTCAGCGCCGGTTGTTCCTGCATGAAGCGCTCCGACATGCCGGTGGATCGGGCGTTGGGCAATTCCCCGCGTTGAACCGCTTGCGAAGTCGCGATGGACTTCTGCAGCACGTACTGGTTTTCCGGGGAGTTCACCGGCGTGGGCGAACCGTTGATCACGAGGCTGGTGACGCGCTCCGGGTGTTTCACCGCCATCGGCATTCCGGCCCATGCGCCGAGCGACTGGCAGACGAACGCGGCCTTCGCGATGCCCGCGTGATCGAGCACCGCGAGCATGTCCGGCACGTAGTGGCGCGGATGATAGAGCTCGATCGGAATCGTCGAATGCTTGAAGCCGCGAAGGTCGACAGTCATGCAGCGGTATCGCTTCGAAAAGTGCGGCACCTGATGTACCCAGGACAGCGTGTTGCCGTTGCCGCCGTGCACGAACACGACCGCCGGGCCGTCGCCGTGTGATTCGTAGTACAGCCGGACGTCGCCGTTCTGAGCAAAGGGCATGGCTATCGTCCTTCCATCTTGGCGCCGGTGGCCTGGATGGTCCGGCGGTAGATTTCGGTGGTGCGACGCACCGAGGCATCGACGTCCTCGGGCGATCCGGGCCAGGGCGTGAGACCGATGCTCGCGAGCCGTCCCGCCACCGCCGGGTCCTTCAGGGCGTTGACGATCTCGGAATGCAGCCGATTGACGATCGGACGTGGTACGCCGGCCGGGCCGCAGAGGGCGAATCCGCTCACCATCGTCATGTTCGGATAGCCGGATTCGATGAAGGTCGGCGCCGACGGCGCGAAGGGATTGCGTGTCTCGCCGGTGGCGGCGAGCACGACGCCGCGTCCGCTTTCCTCGTGACGCTTGGCCGTGGACGCGCCGACGACCATCAGGTCCACCTGCCCGCCGATGAGGTCGGTCACCGCCTGCGCTGTGCCCTTGTACGGAACGTCCAGCAGCTGGATGCCGGCTGCGAGCTTGAAGCCTTCGAAGAACAGGAAGTGCGGGCTGCCTGTGCCGAGCGAACCGAAGCTCAGCTTGCCGGGGTTGGCCTTCGCACGGGCGACGAGCTCCGCGAGCGACTTCACGCCGACACCCGAATTGGCGAGCAGCACCAGGCTCGCCTGACCGATGCCCGAAACCGCGGTGAAATCACGGATCGGGTCGTAGGGCAGTTTCACGCCGTAGGCAGCAAAGACTGAAGTCGTGTCGTCGGTGCAAAGCAGCAGGGTGTATCCGTCCGGTGCGGACCGCGCGACGATCTCGCTGCCGATGACCGTCTGTCCGCCGGGCCGGTTGTCGATCACCACCGACTGTTTGAGTGCGCGCGAGACTGGATCGGCCACCGAGCGCGCCGAAATATCGCTGCCGCCGCCCGGCGGGAACGGAACCACGATTCGGATCGGGCGCTCCGGGTAAGACTGCGCGGCCAAGGGGCCGGCAGTGGCAAGAAGCAGTGCGGCAAGAACGAATGGCAGGGTTTTCATGATTTCCTCCGGTAGTGTGATTCCTGCTGATCGTCGGGCGCATCGCTGATGAACGGATTGCACGGGGCGGGCCGATCGTCGACAGGTGAGCGATCTTGTCCTGCGCGAATTCATGCGCGCGCGGTCGCGGTCTTGTCGGGCCATTGTCGGGACATCCGATCGGCCGGTCAATGCGATGCGTATGAACGCCGGCGGGCAAGGCGGGATTGCAGTGCTGCGATAAAATCCGTGGCGATCACAACCGCATGTCACACCGCATTTCACCACCGGAGAGAACGATGACCACGCCTTCGCCTGTTCGACCGAGCGGTCTGCGCAGTGTCGCGCTCGGCACGCCCGATGTGGCGGCGGCGGAGGCGTTCTACACCGCCACCTGGGCGCTCGCCCCGGTCGCGCGACAGGACGGCGCGGTGTACCTGCGCGGTTCCGGTTCGCCGCACCACCTGCTTTCCCTGCATCCGCGACCTGCAGCGGAACTACTCGACGTCTGCTTCAACGCCGCCTCGCGCGCGGATGTCGATGCACTGGCGGCGGCTGTTCGCAAGGCGGGTGCCGGCCCGGTGGGTGAAGCCGGTGCGGCCAAGGACCCGGCGGGCGGCTACGGGTTTTCCTTTCGCGATCCCGAAGGCCGGCATTTCACCATTGTCGCGGGCGATGCGACGCACGCCGATGCGTCCGAGAAGGCGGATGTGCCGGATCACCTCTCGCATGTGGTGCTGTGCTCGGCGGATGTGCCGAAGTCGACCGCTTTTTTCACCGACGTGCTCGGCTTCCGCGTGTCCGACCGCACGAAGATGATGAACTTCGTGCGCTGCAATTCCGACCACCACCAGATCGCGCTCGCCTACGCCGAGGCGAGCAGTCTCAATCACATTGCCTTCTACATGCCGGACCTCGAGTCGGTGATGCGCGGCGCGGGTAGGGTGAAGGATGCGGGCTACCCGATCGAGTGGGGCGTCGGGCGGCACGGCCCGGGCAACAACGTGTTCGCCTATTTCATCGGTCCGGACGAGGTGGTGATCGAGTACACCTCGGAAGTCGAGAAGGTGGATGACAGCTACGTGGTGCGCGGACCGGAGGAGTGGAAATGGCCGCCCGGACGCACCGATCACTGGGGCATCAGTGCGCCGCCCTCGCTGCGGCTGCAGGCGGCGCAGAAGAAAATCCGCTTTGCAATCGATATTGCGCCGGGCGAGCAAACTCCGCGTTGAAGTCCGCGTGCTTTCTTGATCTAATCGGTTCAATCCCTGTGGTCCCCGCGCCGGATGAACGGTCGGGCTGATTCACTTTTTCCAAGGAGCATCCGGTGCGAACGGTTTCCTGGCCCAAAGAGGATTTTTCCCGCATCCCGTACGCGATGTATCACGACGAGGATGTCTACAAGAGGGAACAGGAGCGGATTTTTCGCGGACCTACATGGAATTACCTCGGCCTTGAGGCCGAACTGCCCAACCCCGGCGACTACATCACCACGGTGATCGGCGACACACCGATCATCGTGAGCCGCGATCAGCAGGGGAAAGTCCATGCAATGGTCAACCGTTGCATGCACCGCGGGGCGACCCTGCGGCGCGAAGCCTTCGGCAATACCGCGGACCACACCTGCGTGTATCACCAGTGGCGCTTTTCATTGGGCGGGCAGCTGCTGAGCGTGCCGTTCCCGCACGGTGCGAAGGGTGAGGGCGGGCTGCCGCCGGACTTCGACAAGAGCACGATCCGGCTGGAGGCATTGCGGGTCGAAATCTACAAGGGCGTGATCTTCGCGACTTTTTCGGATGCCACCGAGCCGCTGCTCGAGTATCTCGATGCGCCGGTGGTGGCCGAGATCGACCGCCTGTTCGCAAAGAAAATCCGCATCCTCGGCTACCAGCGCCAGCGCATCTTCGGCAACTGGAAGCTCTACAACGACAACGTGCGCGACCCCAACCACGGCGGCCTGCTGCACATGTTCTTCGCTACCTTCGACCTGATCCGCCTCTCCCAGGTCGGCGGGGCGAAAGGCGATCGCAGGCACCGCCACAACATTTCGTACAGCGCGCTTGGCGAGGAGGCAGCGGGCGGCCAGGGCAATTACGGCGATACCCAGAAATCGTCCCTCACCGGTTACCGGTTGCGCGACACCAGCATGCTTCAGGGCCGCCGGGAGTTTCCCGACCGGGTGACCCTGGTGATCCTCTCGGTGTTTCCCGGCGCGGTGTTCCAGCAGATATCGAACTCGCTCTGCACACGGCAGATCCGCACCCGCGGCGTGAACGAGATGGAGCTGTACTGGACCTACTTCGGCTTTGAGGACGACGACGAGTCCATGACCGAGCACCGCCTGCTGCAGTCCAACCTGTGCGGCCCGGGCGGCTATATCTCGATGGAGGACGGCGAGGCGGTCGAGATCGTCCACAAGGCGTCCGCCACCTCGCAGGACGCGCACGCGCGCTTGGAAATCGGCGGCGTGGGCGAGATCCGGGATTCCAAGAACCTGATCAGCGAGATGCCGGTGCGCGGGTTCTGGTCCTATTATCACGAACTCATGGATTTTCCCGCTAGCGCATCGGCTTCGGCGCAGGTTGCCGCGCAGGTTCCCGGGAAAGCGGCGGCATGACGCACTTCGACGAATTCATGGCCGTCACCAATCTGCTCGGGCGGGCGGCGAACCTGCTCGATGCGGTGCGGCTGGAAGAGTGGGTGGAGTGCTTTACTGACGACGGTCGCTACTACATCCTGTCGCGCGAGAACTACGAACGCAAGCTGCCGCTGCGCCTGTTCCAGTGCGACAACAAGAACATGCTGCATGACAGGGTGCTTTCGCTTCGCAAGGCCAACGTGGTCAACATCCATCGCGACCAGCATGTGACCGGCGTGCCGCAGCTCTCGAGAAATGCAGATGGCACCTGGAGTGCCAATTCCGGCTACGCGGTGTACACCACCGATCAGGGCGGCATCAGCAGCCTGTTCGGGGTCGGCACCTATCAGGACCGGATCCGTTTCGAAAACGGACAGCCGCTGTTTGTCGAGCGCACCGTGATCGCCGACACCTTCAGCATCCCGAACATGCTCTCGACGCCGATCTGACGCTCGCTCCGGCGAGCAGGCAACGGGGGGCGGGTCGCCAGAAATGTTTAACTTTTATTTAAAAACAAAAGAGCCCACGCCAGAAAGCGGGCGATCCTGATATCGTATCCGGCATAACCCCGTGGCCGGGGAGTGACGCTACTGTTGTTCGATCTTCGCCAGGCGGACGTAGTCGGCCCAGTTTTTCGTCTCGCGCTCGAGCATGTCGTTGACCCCTTTCGCGTTGACCAACCAAGGGTCGTAGCCGAGCGTGGAGAGAAATCTCTTTGCATCGGCGCCCGAAGCGATCGGCTCCATCCACGCGGTGAGCTGGTCAATGATCGGCCTGGGTGTCCCGGCCGGCATGTGCAGCCCGGAGTAGGCAACGAAGTCCATCTTCAGCCCTGCTTCGGCGGCGCCCGGCACGTCCGGTAGCGATTCCATTCGCGCCGCAGACGTCACGCACAGGGCTTTCAGCTTGCCGCCCGGTGCGATCTGCGCTTTCGCGGTGCCGGTGTCGGTGTAGTAGAAATCGAACAGGCCGGAGGCCATGTCGTTCATTGCGATCACGCCGCTCTTGTAGGGCACCTCGACCGCCGATAGCCCGAACTGCGCTTTGTAGAGCTCGGCCGCAACCCGGCCGGTGAGGGTGGCTGTGCCGTAGGAGGCCTTGTCGCCTTTTGCGCGCAGGTGTTCGGTGAGTTCCGCCACCGTGTTGTAGGGTGCGGAGCGCGGCACCAGCAGGATGAACGCGGTCTTGAAGACGCCGAGCACGCTGAGAAAATCGTTGACCGGATCGTAGTTGAGCGTCTTGTACAGCGCCCGCGCTGCAGCCAGCACGGTGCTGGAGGGCGAAAGGTAGATGGTGTGGCCATCGGGTTTGGCGCGCGCCGCGAAGGCAGCGGCAATCGTGCCGCCCACACCGACCTTGGGGTCGACGGTCACCGGCTTGCCGATCACGCCCGAGAGTTTTTCGGAGTAGAAGCGCACCGCGATGTCGGCGCCGGTGCCTGGTGCAAAGCTGCCCACCGACAGCAGTCCACGGTTGGGATAGCCGGCGGCCTGCGCGAGCGCGCCCGATCCCGGCAGCGCGAGTGCGTGCGCGGCGGCAGCGGCCTTCAACAGGTCGCGACGCGAAACAGTCATGGAATCTCCTCCCCCGTGTTTTTATTTGTTCACTGCGACCGGCTTGGGCAGCGGTCCGGGATGCGGCATCGGAATCGATGGCTCCCAGCGGGTGAGCGGTTTGCCCTCCGCCACCTTGCGCATTTCCTGTTCGTACAGCTTTCGCAGGGTGAGGATGCCGAGATCGGCCGGGCCGAGGCGTTCGTTCTCGCGATCTGCCATCGCGCCCTGGCCGATCATCGCGTAGAAGTCCTGGATCGCCGTCATGTCGCTTGGCGGGTCGCGAAGCTCGATGTCGATCGAACGCGCTTTGCCGGTGAGCACGTCCATCGCAAGGCCGGTGGGGCTGGGCAGCATCGAGAGTTGCTTTCGCTCGGTGGCGACGCTTTGCACAAAAGAAGCAATCTTCTCTTCCGGGACGTGATGGTGCGCCACGCCGATGGTGACATGGCTGCGGTCATCGACCGGCACCCGCCAGCCGAGGAATTCGCGCCAGGCGGTCTCTTCGGGATGGGTACTCGGTTGCGGCCACGCGGTCATGTTGGGCATGTGCACGTACTTGCGGCGCTTGAGGTTGCCGTTGCGTATTCCGTACTGCGCGAATCCGTAGCCGGTTTCCTCTACCTCGATCTTTGGCACCGCGAAGTTGACCGCCATGTAGGTCGAGCGGTCGTGCAGAAACGCGAGGTGGGTTTCGTCCACCGCGTTCTCCAGATGCTGGAAGTAGTTCCACGGGCACTCGACCCGGAAGGTGGCGATCACGCCCGAGCCCTCGAACTCCGGGTAGTGCGGCGGGGGCGGCGGCGTGTCGCCGCCCATGTAGATAAACAGCAGGCCCAGGTATTCATGCACCGGGTAGCCGGGGATGGTCACCGTGGCATCGAACTCGGGTTCGGCGGGCTGCGCGAGACAGTGGCCTTCGGCGTCGTACTTCCACCCGTGATAGGGGCAGCGCAGCGAATCGCCCTGCACCATGCCGGTGGAGAGCAGCACGCCGCGGTGGGCGCAGCGCCCGCCGATCGCATGAGCCTTTCCTTCCTGGCTGCGGAAGATCGTGATCTCCTCGCTCAGCACGCGCACGGTGGCGGCCCATCCCGGTTTCAGGTCGCCCGAGATGTATGCCGGCTGCCAGGACTTGCGAAGCACGCCGCCCGCGAGCGTGCCGGGGCCGGTGGGGGCGTAATCGCGCGTCGGCTCCTTCACCGGCTTCAGTGGCCGGTTCCAGATCTCGCCGAGCGCGGCTTCCACCTGCGCGGTGGTGAGTCCTACGCCCGACCAGGCGATGCGCAGGTCAAGGTCTTCATGTGCGCCCTTCTGGCGCACGGGGACCGTCGCTGCCTTGGTGCTTGCTGCGGATTGGGACATGTCGTTGCTCCGGAAAATCGGATTCGGAAGTGCTTCGTGTTCGGTGCGGGCGATCGCGAAGGTGCGTTCAGTGCGCGCGGATCTCCACCGTCATCGGTCCGATGCCCTGCATCGCGATCTGCATCACGTCGCCCGGATGGATCGGTGCCACGCCTTCGGGCGTGCCGGTCATGATGATGTCGCCCGGGTAGAGCGTGTAGTGCAGCGAGGCGTTGGCGATGATGCGCGCGATCGGGAACAGCAGGTCGCAGGTGTTCGCGTCCTGGCGACGCTCGCCGTTGATGTCGAGCGAGAAGGCGATGTTCTGCGGATCAGGAATTTCGTCGCGGGTAACGAGCCAGGGCCCGAGCACCGCATAGGTGTCGATCGACTTGCGATGGCAGGCGAGTTCCGGGCCGCGGAGCGTCATGTCGAGACCGATCGAATAGCCGGCGACGTGGTCCCACACTTGCTCCAGCGGAATGTCGGTGCCGCGTTTGCCGATCACGATCGCGAATTCGACTTCCGGATCGTTGCGGCGATCGAGGAAACGCAGCTCCACGCCGTGCGACGGACCCACCAGAGCGGTGTTGGCCTTCATCAGCATGCGGATCGTGTCGGGCGCGGTGGCCGCGGGCGTGTACTCGATCGTAGGATCCTTCTTCGCTTCCTCCGCATGCGCCTTGTAGGAGCGGCCGATACCGATGATCTTGCCCGGGTTGGCCACCGGGCTGAGCAAGCTCACATCCCTGATCTTCAGCCGCTTCGCGGTGCGCGCGAGTTGCGCCATCTTCGGGCGCAACTCTTCCAGCCGCTCGATGAACACATCGCCCAGCGGGAACGGATAGCGATACGCAGGCAGTTCATCGAGAACCGCGGTCACATCGGCGATTTCGTCGCCCTCGACGATACCGATGCGGTTGCTGTCAAAGCGACATATCTTCATGCAATCCCCGATGCCGCAGTGTCCGACGCGCTCACTTGCCTCTCATTTGCCTTTTAGCGAGATCATCTCCTCGATCCACTTTGGGTCCTTGCAGAAGGTGGCGAGTTCGCGGCGCAGGTCGTCGTCATTCTGCTTCACCGATTCGATCAGCTTGAAGTTGGTCTCGTCGCTGGCCAGATCGGAGACGATCTCGAGCCGGATGCCGATCGGGTCGAAGAAATAGAACGAATGGATCGCGGGGGGTATGGTGCAGATCGGCCCCATGACCGGGATGCCGGCCGAGCGGATGCGCTGCTCGATTTCCTTGTAGCGCTTCGGGCCGCAGACGAAGGACACGTGCTGCATGCCGGCGATGCCGTCGCGGTCGGCCGACGGCATCTTTCCCTTGGGGTATTCGAAAAACGCGAGCAGGCTGTCGCCCCCCATGTCGAAGAACACATGCGGAATGTGCGGGAACGGCGGAATGCCTTTGACCTCGGTGTGCTTCAGGCCGGAGCCGCCGTCGTTGGGGTCCGGGCCGCCGGTGGTGAGCGCATGCACCAACGGCATGCCCATCACACGCACGTAGAAATCGCAGGTCGCCTTCATGTCGTCGGTGACGAGGGCCAGATGATGAATGCCGCGCAGGGACGGTATGCCGGGACGGATCGAATCGGTGTTGCCGCCGGCTTTCTCGAGCGTATCCATGAGTTGCCTCCTTTGACTGATAGTTATTGCTGTTTCAGAGTTCCAATCTAAACCATTGCCGTATTTTCTGCCTTCGGTGGCCTATTCATCGACCTTCGCGCCTGCCGCCTTCACCGCGCGGCCCCACTTGTCCACTTCCCGGGCGAAGTACTTCGCCGAGTCCGCCCGGTTCCAGCTCTCGGGAAAGAGGCCCATTTTCAGGATGCGCTCGGAGACTTCCGGCATGTTGACCGCGCGCACGAAATCGGCGTTCAGCCGTTCGACGATCGCGGGCGGCGTGCCCGCTGGCGCGGCGAATCCGTACCAGCCGCCGACTTCGAAGCCGGGTACGGTCTCCGCGATCGCCGGCACATCGGGGAAGCCGGGCAGACGTTTCGCCGATGTGAAGCCGAGCATCTTCACCTTGCCCTGCTGAACGAAGCCGTCGGCAACGCCAATTGCGTTCAGCGCGAGGTGCACCTGGCCGGACACGAGATCGGGCAGGATCTGCCCGAAGCCGCGGTAGGGCACATGGGTGATTTCGATGCCCGCCATAGAGGCGAACAGGGCGAGGCCGAGATGCGGTCCTGTGCCCACGCCGAGCGAGCCGTAGTTCAGCTTGCCCGGATTGGCCTTGGCCTGCGCGATGAAGTCGGCGGCATTTTTCATCGGCAGGTTGCCGGTCGCGTACATCACATAGGGCCCGGTGACCGACACCGCGGTAATCGTCAGGTTCTTCTGCGGGTCGTAGTTGAGCTTGCGGTAGAGGCTGGCGTTGATCGCGAGCAGTGGCGTGGCGAACAGCAGGGAGTAGCCGTCGGCCGGTGACTTGACCACCGCTTCGGCGGCGATGTTGCCGCCCGCGCCCGAGCGCGGTTCGATAACGAACTGCTGGCCGAGCAGCGTGCCGGCGTACTGGGTGAGCAGCCTCACGACCGCGTCGGCACCGCCGCCGCCGGCATAGGGGCTGATCACAAGAATCGGCTTTGTCGGGTAGGTCTGTGCCGTTGCGGCGACCGAGGCGAGGAGCGCGGCAAATCCGAGCGCAATACCCGACGCTTTTGTTGTCAACGACCGGAGCGGTCTCATGTCATCTCCTCCTCAGGGGATGACGACAGGGTGCCACGACCGCGCCGGCATCGCCAGCCGGCATCTCATCCCACCCTCCCGAGTCATCCGGTCGGATTCGGGCGAGGGCTAGTCCGCGCCTGGCGGCTGCAGCAGGCCTTTCATCCCGCTTACGTGGTCGACCACGTGTTCGCCTTCCACCACCTTGAGACTCATCGCGCCGATGTGTTCGATCCAGAAACGCGCGGTCTGGCCGATCTTGATCCACTTGTGCAGGTCCTGCGAACAGGCAAACCCGATGGTTCCGGTTCCAAGCAGATCGCCGGGATAGAGCGTTTCGTTGTCGGACGAATAGGCGACGAGCTGCGCGGGCGTGAAGCTGTGCGGCGCGCTCGTGCTGCCTTCGAACCACGTCTCACCATCCACCTCGACGCTGCATTTCAGGTTCATCGGGTCTACAGCGTCTGCGGTGATCATGCACGGACCGAGCGCGGTGTGGAAGTCCTTGCGCTTGTTGGGGCCGAAGGGTTCGCGCTTGAATCCCTCGCGGCAGCTGCTGTCGATCAGGATGGTGTAGCCGGCGATATGCCCGGCAGCTTCCTCGGCGCTGAGGTTGCGGCCCTGCTTGCCGATGATGATGCCCAGTTCGAGTTCGAGATCGAGCAGCTTGGTGTAGTACGGGTAGGGCACCGGGTCCTCGGGACCGGCGATGCCGGTGCAGCTGCCCTTGTAATACGGCGGATTGGTGAACCAGATCGGGTCACGCTCGTATTTCTTGCCGCCGGCCATCGGCGTGAACTGCGCGCGTGTCATGTGCTCCTCGTAGATCGAGAAATCGCGGAACGAGGCGGGACGCGGCAGCGGCGCCAACAGCCTGACATCAGATCGCCTGTACATCAGCGATTCGCCGTCCGGCCCGCGCGCATCGGGATGGGCGAGCGCGAACTTGAGCGCGCTTTTTGCGGCGGCAAGGCCCGCGTGGCCGGCGCGCAGCCAGCCGATCATGTCGGGCGGCGTGCGCAGTTGCGCGAGTTCGCGCGGCGTTGGTTCGTCGGTGTCCTGCGCGAGATGCGCGGCGAACGCGGCGGTGAGGTCGGCGATTCGGCCGTTCTCGTCGCCGTCGGCGAGCGCGCCAAGGCGGCGGATGCGCCCGACAGGGGTGGATACCTCGAAGCTCACGATCTTCATCGGACGGACTCCTCTGACTGCGCGTTCAATTTAAAAATAGGAAAATTCTTTGAGATTAATTTCAAAAGACAAGTTTCCGCGCCTGAAAGAAGGTAATTCCAATACCATATTCGGAATAACTTCGTCGGAATAACTTCGTCGAAATAGCTGCGGGGCATGAACACCCGGCTAGCCGCCAGTGTAGACCGGGGCGGGCTGGCTGAAGAACGAATGCAGGATGTGATAGACAAGCGCGACATTCTTCTCGTGCAGGCTGGAGTGCGCGATTCCCGGCATCACGGTGAACTGCTTGTCCGGATTGGGAAGCCGGTCGAAAAACTCCACGAGGTCCGGCAGGCTCGCGATGCCGTCGAACTGGCCGCGCATGATGAGCGTCGGCACATCGAGTTTTTCCGGCTGCACCACCGGCAGGTTCACCGTCATGTCCAAATAGGTGCCGGTGGGCACGGTGGTGTCGAGGGCGAGGATGGCTTTTGCGAACGCATCCACCACATCCGCGTCCGCGGTGCCCGGATGGTCGCGGGTGAA
This sequence comes from Betaproteobacteria bacterium, assembly GCA_947466535.1. GTDB lineage: Bacteria > Pseudomonadota > Gammaproteobacteria > Burkholderiales > SG8-39 > CAMBSA01. The sequence goes on along the minus strand of CANIEV010000042.1, from coordinate 5,114 downwards.
GATGCTCTGCACCATCGCGTTGTCGATCGGCCGGCGGTTGGTGGAGCGCCAGTCGGCAATGCGCTTGCGCCTCGCCTCGAGCGTAGGGCTGCCCTTGCCGGTCCACACGAACGCATCCAGCGCAAGACGCTTCACGCGTTCCGGATGGCGCTGCGCATACACTGCGGCGCGCAGTCCGCCCGAGGAGAGGCCGTAGTGCAGGTGCTTCGACTCGCCGGTGGTCTTCGCGATGTAGTCGCAGGCGGCGGCAAGGTCGTCCGCGCCGTTGGCGATGTCGAAGTTGATCGGGCGCTGCTTGTCGGAGCGACCGTAGCCCTCGAAATCGAGGCACCAGGTGTCGTAGCCAAGTCGCGCGAACCAGTCCATGGTGGAGTACTGGGGCTTGCCTGGCACCTGCAGGTCGAACACCGGCGTGCCCGCCATCGAGGAGCCGTGCGAGAACACGATCACGCCGCGCGTGGGCTTCGCCGCGGTGCGCTTGCGCCAGAGGTAGAGATTGACCGTTTCGCCGCCGACGCGCTTGATCGCCCGGTGTTCGCTACCGACGACGCGCGCTTTTGAGCCTGGTGTTTGTGCACCGGCTGCAGTGGCGATCGAGGCCGCCGCAAGACCCGCAGCGGATCCGATGATGAAATGCCTGCGGGACGATTGTCTGGACACGGCGCATTCCTTCTCAGACAACTTTGACGCGGATGTCGTACAGGCCGTCGGCATGGCCTTCCATCACGTCGCCGCGTACCACCGGGCCGACGTTCTCCGGCGTACCGGAGTAGATGATGTCGCCGGGGAACAGTTCGTAATAGCGCGAGAGATTCGACACCTGTTCGGCCACGCTCCAGATCATCTTGTCCAGAGTGCTCGATTGCTTGGTCTGGCCGTTGACCTTGAGCCAGATCGCGCCCTTGGTGAAATGCCCGGTGCGCGTGGCGGGATGCAGATGGCTGATCACCGCCGAGTTGTCGAAGGACTTGCCGACTTCCCAGGGCTTCTTCTCGTCGCCCATGGCGCGCTGCAGGTCGCGGCGGGTCATGTCCAGGCCGAGCGCGTAGCCCCACACGTAATCAAGCGCCTGCTCCACCGGGATGTTCTTTCCGCGTTTGCCGAGCGCCGCCACGAGTTCGATTTCGTAGTGGTAGTTCTTCGTCACCGGCGGATACGGGTGATCGATCGTCGCACCCTGCGGCACGAGCTGGATCGCATCGGTCGGCTTCTGGAAGAAGAACGGCGGCTCGCGCGTCGGGTCGGAGCCCATCTCGCGCGAATGCGCGGCGTAGTTGCGGCCGACGCAGTAGATGCGCCGCACCTGGAACTTCTGGTCGGTTCCGACCACCGGGATGAACGTGCCAACTTGTGCGAACAGCACGCGGTCGCGGTCTTGCGCCACCGTCGGCATCACGCATCCGGCGACGGCCCCCGCGCCCATGGCAGCGGTAGTGCCGAGCAAACTGCGCCGTGTCTTGTCCATCGCTCCTCCTCGTGTCTAGCGAGGCGATGATAGATCAACTCACGCGATGCGGACACCGTTCCGCAATGCGCAACGAACGGCTGCGTCACAAATGCAAAACGCCGCGAGGGATGCGATCCGTCGCGGCGTTTCGTGTTCGGCGAGGCAGGGTTCATTCCTTCGCGCTTTCACGCGAAGGAAGGTGCGGTTCTACTCCGGCTTGCGGTTGAAGCCACCGAGAAGGGCGGCCTGTTGCGGGCGCGGCTGCCGCGGCTGGCGTTGCGGTGCCGGGGCATCGTTCTGCTGCTTCGGCGCGGAATTGCCGGGATTCGATTCGCCTTCCTCCTGCGCACGGAGCCGTTCGGCGGCGAGGAACTGCTCGCGCTCGAGACGTCGCAGCGCTTCGAGTTCCGGATCGAGAGAGAAGCTGCGCGAGGCAGGCGCGGCGCGATTGCCGTCTGCTTCGTAGCTGCGTCCGCCACCGCGGTTGTTGCGGCTCGGGTTGTTCCTGCCCGGATTGCCGCGGCCCTGATTCAGGTTGCGCGGCGGGGCGATGGTGTTTCCTATGTTGTCATCGATGATCTGCGGACGATCGTTGGCCTGATTCGGGTCGGCCCGGTTGTGCGGATCGATGCCGTCCGGATCGACGCGGTTGGCGTCCATTCGCGGAGCGCGCGGGCCACGGTTCGGGTCATCGCGACGCGGCTGCGAGTTGCGGTTGCGGTCGTTGCGCTGGCCACCTGGACGCGGGCCTCGCTGAGCGCCGTCAAGGCGCGGAGCTTGCTGAGCGCCGTCGGGACGCGGACCCCTTTGACCGCCATCCATGCGCGGACCCCGCGTGTCCCCCTCACGACGCGGGGCACTGTCCGGACGCGGACCGCGCGGGTCGCCGTCACGGCGGGGTGCGCCGTCGCGGCGTCTCGGGTCGCCTTGTCGCGGGCCGTCATTGCGCGGGTTATTGTCGCGGCGTTGCTGCTGCGGGCGCTGTTGTCCGCCGCGGCGCTGCTGTTCGTTGCCGCGCGGTGCGGGGGCCATCGTGCTCCAGTTCTCCGGCGGCTCGAAGCCTTCGATCACGCGCATGTCGATCTTGCGGTTCATCAGGCGTTCGATCGCCGATAGCAGTGAGCGCTCGTCGCCCGCCACCAGCGAGACTGCCTCGCCCGATGCACCGGCACGGCCGGTGCGGCCGATGCGGTGCACATAGTCTTCCGGCACGTTGGGCAGATCGTAGTTCACCACATGCGGCAGTGCCTCGATGTCGAGGCCGCGTGCGGCGATGTCGGTGGCGACCAGCACTTGCAACTCGTTGTCCTTGAAGCGCTTTAGCGCCCGGGTGCGCGCGCCCTGGTTCTTGTTGCCGTGGATTGCATCCGACTGGATGCCTTCCTTTTCCAGCTGCTGCGCGAGTCGGTTGGCGCCGTGCTTGGTCTTGCAGAACACCAGCACCTGTTGCCAGTTGCCTGACTTCACCAGGTGCGCGAGCAGTTCGCGCTTGCGGTCCTTGTCCACCGGGTGCACCACCTGGCCGACGAGTTCCGCCGGGGTGTTGCGTCGGGCGACCTCGACCGAGGCCGGGTCCTTCATGAAGCCGCCGGCGAGCGTGCGGATCTCGTCGGAGAAGGTGGCGGAGAACAGCAGGTTCTGGCGTTCCTTCGGCAGCAGCGCGAGGATCTTGCGTATGTCGTGGATGAAGCCCATGTCGAGCATGCGGTCGGCTTCGTCGAGCACGAGGATTTCGACGTGGCGCAGGTCGACCGTCTTCTGCTGGATGTGATCGAGCAGTCGGCCGGGGGTCGCGACGACGATGTCCACGCCGCGGCGCAGTTCGGCGATCTGCGGGTTGATGTTCACGCCGCCGAAGATGGTGGTGGAGCGGAAACCCGCGTGGCGGCCGTAGGCGCGAACGCTTTCCTGCACCTGTGCTGCGAGTTCGCGGGTCGGGACGAGCACGAGTGCGCGGACCGGGTGTTTTGCGGGTGATGCGCTATCGTTTGCCTTCGCGGCGAGTCGCTGCAGCATCGGCAGCGTGAAGCCGGCGGTTTTGCCGGTGCCGGTCTGCGCGGCGCCAAGCAGGTCGCGTCCCGCGAGAACAACCGGGATGGCCTGAGCCTGGATGGGGGTGGGTTCGGTATAGCCTTGATCGGTAACAGCGCGAAGCAACTCGGCGGACAGCCCGAGGGATTCAAATGTGGTGCTAATGACACTTCTCCTGAGGTATCGGCCTGCAAAGGCGGGAGCCTTTTTAACCGGTTCAGGCAGATGTGTACTGCTTGGGATGGATTCGGGAGCCGGGGATGGCGCCGCGAAGAGCTTGAGCCGCTAACCGGATGAGGCTGGCTTCAAAGCTTGTAAGCAATATACACGAAATCCGCCGGAAGCGCTTGATTTTATTGCAGTGCCGGCGCGTTTCCGGCGGCGGGCCCACCGCGTGTATTCTGTAGGCGGGCGCCCCGGAGAGCGCGCGGCAACGGAATACGGAGGGGGACGGAATGAAACTTCACAGCGTGCTGGCAGCGCTTGGTTTGTCGGTATTCGCGCTTTGCGCAGGTGCGCAGGACTGGCCCAGCCGGCCGGTGAGACTGATTGCGCCCTTTCCGCCGGGAGGTTCGGTGGACCAGGTGGCGCGCCTGCTCGCCAATTACCTCACACCGCAACTCGGTCAGCAGGTGGTGGTTGACAATCGCGGCGGTGCCGCGGGGTCGATCGGCACGACCTTCGCGGCGAAATCCGCGCCGGACGGCTACACCTTCCTCGTGGTGTTCGATACCCATGGAGTGAACCCGAGCCTGATTCCTGGCATCGGATACGACAGCCAGCGCGACCTGGCGCCGGTGATGCTGATTTCGCGTTCCTCGATGGTGGTGACCACGCACGCCTCGCAACCCTACCGGACGTTTTTCGATGTGGTAAAGGCGGCGAAGGCGAAACCCGATGCGCTCGGTTACGGCACGATCGGTGCGGGCAGCCTTGGGCATCTCGCGATGGCGCTGCTGCAGACCGATGGCGACTTTCGACTGACGCATGTGCCCTACAAGGGCGGCGGGCCGCTGATGCAGGACGCGATCGCGGGACACGTGCCGCTGGCGATCGGCACCACTTTCCTTCTGAGCCCGCACATCAACACAAAGGCGATTCGACCGGTGGCGGTGACCGGAACCGTGCGCGTCCCGCAGTTTCCCGACGTGCCGACGCTCGCCGAGCCGGGATTCAAGGGCTTCGAAGCCTATGCATGGTGGGGCGTACTCGCACCGATAAAGACACCGCAGCCGATTCTCGATCGGATGCACGCCGAACTCGTGAAGGTGCTGAAAACGCCGGCGGCAAGCGAGCGGCTCACTGCGCAGGGCATGGACATCGTTGCATCGTCACCCGGCGAATTCGCGAAATTCCTCAACGGCGAAATCCAGCGCTGGGGCAAGGTGGTGCGTGACAACAAGATCAAGGCGGGGGACTAGGGGATATATGCAAGTGGGCGACGTCCTCTATGCGAGATCCTGTCGATCGGGAGTTGACACGTTGGATATAGTTCGTCATAATCTTTTGCTCGACACGTTGATGACGTGATCGGAAGTAGGTTGGATGCAGGAAGCAGGAACTGGCGCGGGGTGGAGCAGTCTGGCAGCTCGTCGGGCTCATAACCCGAAGGTCGTAGGTTCAAATCCTGCCCCCG
>CANIEV010000041.1 GCA_947466535.1 Betaproteobacteria bacterium | reverse complement strand
CTGGCCCGGCTTGAGAACGCGGGTGGAGACGACGGTGGCGATCGAGTTCGCCGCGTCGTGAAAGCCGTTCATGAAGTCGAACGCAAGCGCCACCAGCACCAGCAGGACGATCGCCACCACTCCGATATGGATCTGCTCCATGGCGGCGACCTACGAATTTTCCAGCACGATGCCTTCGATGATGTTTGCCACATCCTCGCAGCGGTCGGTGATCAGCTCGAGCAGGTCATAGATGGTGCGAAGCTTGATCAGGTGCTTGACATCGTCTTCTTCGCGAAACAGCTTGGACATCGCCGAGCGCATGACTCGGTCGGCATCGGACTCGAGCCGGTCTATCTCCTCGCAGGTCTTGAGGATGGCCTCCGGCTGGCGCAGGTTGGAGAGCAGCGAGACCGCAATCTTCACCCGTTCGCAGCACATCTGGCAGATTTCACCGAGCTGCTTGGCTTCCGCGGTGACTTTGCGCACGTCATACAGCACGACCGACTCGGCCACGTCCTGAATCAGGTCGAGGATGTCGTCCATGTTGGTGATGAGCTGGTGGATCTGGTCGCGGTCAAGCGGGGTGATGAATGTCTTGTGCAGGAGCGCGATGGTTTCGTGCGTGATCTTGTCGGCGGCGCGTTCGGCGATGTCGATGGCCTGCGCGCGTGCATCAAGGTCCTTGAACTCGGTCATCATCTGCTTGAGTTCGCGCGCGCCGATGGAAATCTGTTCGGCATGGGCGTTGAACAATTCGAAGAAGTTTCCTTCGTGCGGCATCAGGCGAGAAAACATGCGGGGCATCCCGTGGGTTGGTCGGTGGCGCGGGCGCCGGAGCTCGTGCTGCAGGCGCTTTTGGGTCGGGGCGATTCTACAGTGTGAGCGCGCAAATCCGGGCCGGCAAATTCACGCCCGGACGAATGTCATGCGTCCGTCAGAGATGCCGCCCGCCGTCGACCATCAGCGTGGTTCCTGTTGCGATGCGCAAATGAGTAATGGCACCGATGATGCTGACTGCAACATCGTCGGGGTCGACCACGATCTTGAGCGGCGTTTCCATCGACTGCTTCTCGATGGCCGCACGGCCGCGGCCGGGCACGAAGCCGGTGTCCACCGCTGCGGGTGCCACGCCGATGACGCGGATGCCGGGGCCGAGCGCTCGCCCGAGCGACATGCCCATCGTGTCCAGCGCCGCCTTGGACGCGGCATAGGCGATGCTGCTGCCCGAGCCGGTGGAGCCGGAGATCGAGGACACATTGATGATCACCGCATCGCCCGACTGGCGAAGCAGAGGCGCGAAGGCACGGATGGTGGCGAACGGGCCGCGCACGTTGGTGGTGAAGATGCGGTCGAAGGTTTCGTCATCGAGCGCATCAAGGTCCGCGTGCGGTACGGCACGGGTGACACCGGCGGAGTTGACGAGAATGTCGCAGCGTCCCATCGTCGAGCGGACTTCGGCAGCTGCCGCGGCAATTGCGGCGCTGTCCTGCATCGGAATGTGCACGATGCGGTGTCCGCTGCCGGCGAGCGCGGCGAGCACCTGTTCAGCCCGGTCACGGCCGTTGTTGTAGCCGACCGCGACTTTCACGCCGGCGGCGGCAAGACGTTTCGCGGTGGCAGCGCCGATGCCGTTGCTCGCGCCGCTGATCACCGCCACTTTCCCTTCGAGCGGATACTCTCCGAGACCGCCGCTGCGCAATTCACTCATTGATGCTTCCTTTTCGTTCGGTCAGCCGTTTGAATTCGGAGGCTATATATTCGAGTTGATCTTCGGGTCTTCGGTGGGGCAGGGGGTATGGGCCTGGCAACCGGGAACATCTTCGTCACGTTCTATCGATTTTCCGTAAGTCGGTGCGTTTTCGAGACGGCGAACCTGTTTGCGTGGAAGCGCCCCTGTCGATCACGGAATCAAAGAGCGGCATATTATGCCAAGTGCCCGCCTTCCTCTTCAATTGGAACGAACTAATCCGTGCCAAGCCCGAATAAGTCGGGGACGGGGAAAGTCGCTACTTAATTGAATTCGTGAATCGCAGATATTCAAGAAGATCCGATTGCAGGGGACTCAAGCGTTCAATTGAAACTATGAGATCATTTTCGAGTTGTGCAAATTGCACGCGCAGCCTCCTGGATATGCTGAGACGACTCTGGAAAGAGCGGCCGCCTGTTTGCGAATTGTAAGGGATAGAACGGCATGTTAAAGGCCCCGTACTGCGTGAGTGCATGGCGCACGTGCCAGGACGATCGACGGATTCGATCCCCCCGAGAGTTTCCGTGAGTGACACGAACAAGGTTTTTTCGGCACGGACCGCTCGTTTCGAGCAAGGCAAGCTCGAACGCAAGCGCGTGCCGCGTGTTTCGCACGCATCCTGGAAGTTCTCGATGCGTCGCCACGATCCGCTGGAAATGCTGATCGCCTCCGGCAAGAGCCGTCTCCCCGAGCTGCTTCCGCTACGTTACGGGCGCATGAGTCATTCTCCGTTCACCTACATGCGGGGGGCGGCTGCGATCATGGCCTCCGATGTGGCGGGCGGGCCGATGACCGGCATCGGCATGCAGGCCTGCGGCGACTGCCACCTCGGTAATTTCGGTGCATTCGCATCGCCTGAGCGTCGCGTGCTGTTCGACATCAACGATTTCGACGAGACGCTTCCAGCTTCCTGGGAGTTCGACCTCAAGCGCCTTGCGGTTAGCTTCGTGCTGCTGGCGCGGCAGCAAGGCTACGACGGTTCCAACTCCACGGCGGTCGCCAGGGCGATGCTGGCCGCTTACCGGAAGCACCTGCATGCCTACGCCGGCATGGCACCTCTCGAGGTCTGGTACGCGATCATCGATTCGGAAGTGCTTATCCGCACCGCGCCGGATGAGGCCACGCGCATGCGCCGGATCGAGTTCGAGATGAAAGCACGCAGGCGGACCGCGGACAATCTCGTCAGCAAACTTCTCGCGCAAAATGGCGGTCAACTCGAATTCAAGGCGCAGCCGCCGACAATAATTCGCCTGAAGCGTGACAGCCGGCTCGCTCGCTCATTCCGGAAGGTGCTCGAACGCTATCCGGCAACGTTGCCAGAGGACAGACGGCACCTGCTTTCCCGTTACCGCCTTGTGGATGTCGCCCTCAAGGTGGTGGGTGTCGGAAGTGTGGGGACGCGCTGCGGTGTTGCCTTGTACGTATCCGACGGCGGGGAGCGACTGGTGCTGCAGGTAAAGGAGGCGAGCGCATCTGTGCTTGAGCCGTTCGCAGGCAAGGGGCTGCACAAGCACCAGGGACAGCGTGTTGTCACCGGGCAACGGCTAATGCAGTGCGCGAGCGACATCTTCCTCGGCTGGGCAAGCGACGATGACGGCCACCAGTATTACGTCCGGCAATTGCGCGACATGAAGACTTCTGTTCCTTATCACCTGTTAAAGGGCGACGTTCTGCACAATTTCGCTGACATGTGCGGCTGGGCGCTTGCTCGTGCACATGCGAAGTCCGGAGATTCGGCGCGTCTGGCCGGGTACATCGGCACGACAGTTAAATTTGACCGTGCGATCGCGGCGTTTTCCACTGCCTATGCGGACCAGTGCGAAAAGGATTTCGACGTTTTCACCCGCGCGATCAAGTCTGGCCGCCTGCCTGTAGAGCGCGAAGCGGCCTGAAACGAGCGGTACCCGCATGCAGTGGTGCTCGAAAGTCCTGCGGCAGTGTCGATACGACGCCGGTGCGGTGGAAGTTCTTGCAAAGGCAGGGCACCGTTTCGGACATGCGGTGGAGGCGGATCAGTCCCTCGCGGGTGCTGCGGATCTCGATCCGCCGGTCGACGTCGCGAAAGGGCAGGGGCATGCGCCGATCTCTGTCTTCAACGTGTTCAGCTCAGTCCGAGCTGCTGGAACACCGGCAGCGGGTTTTTCAAAAAGCGCTCCACGCTGACGCGCATCTCGGCGAGGTTGTCCGCGTCCGATTCGATCGCCACGCCTTCCTTGAGCAGCTTGGCTCCGCGCAGGGACATCTCGCCCCAGGCGTACTCGATCAGGTCGTCGCGGCCGAGACGCCGCGCGAGCAGGAACAACTGCAGCACGCCTTCCACCGAGAGGCCGCTGCCTGTGACCGGACACGCAAGCCAGGCGGGTGTCTTGTTGCTCTGCGCCTGCCGCAGCGCCGCGGTATTGAAATCTCTCGCACGCGCGATGCGCAGGCTGTCGTTCTCCGCATCGAGGCAGGGGTCGATCGGCCGGCTGCCCACCAGCACCGTGAGCGCCTGCTGCAGGCGCGCGAGGCCAAGCGATGCGATCGCCGGGTCCTCGAGCAACTGCGCAACAGTCTGCGGTCCGCGTGCCAATGCATCAAGCACCGGGCCGTACACCTCCGGATGCAGTTCCACATCGCCGAGCGGTCCCTTGATCTTGGTGGGCGCTTCGCTGCGGTCCACCTTCATCGCAAAGCGCGTCCCCATCCATCGCTCGCGTGCTTCATCCTCGTTCAGCGCGAGCGGGCCCTTGACGAAGATGTCGCGCCGAAAACGCGTATTGAGCAGGTAGTCGCGCACGGTTTCGCGCTGCACCGGGTTCTCGAACTTCGACAGGAGTTCGATCTGTGCGCCGTCCATGTTGAGCGCATCGATCTGCTGGATCACGTCGGCGGGACAGACGTAGCGCAGCTTGGCTTCCGAAAAGTCGCGCGCCACGTCCGCGTGGTAGGCGGGGTCGAAGCCTTCCGGAAAATATTCGTGCGCGAGGTATTTCGGCGTGCTCGTCTTCAGATCCTCGATGCGTTCCGCCGCGGCCGGGTTTTCCTGGAAGAACAGCGCGCCCGCATTCCTGATGCTGTCGGCGAAATCGATCGCGTTCCTGATCCGCGTGAGCGTCGGCTCGCCGCCCGCCGGTGCATGGTCGGTCAACAGGCGGCGAAGCGGCAGAATCGGTGCCCAGCCGGGCAGTGCGTTGTAACTCACGTACACCACGCCGCCGACTTTCAGCCGGTCGCGGATGAATGTCACGATTTCCCTGCGGTTTTCCTCGCTCACCCAGGTCCAGATGCCGTGCAGGGTGATGAAATCGAATTGCGGCAGATCCGCGCTATTGAATTCCCCGAAGCTCGAATCAAAAAAATGCACGTTGTCGAGACAGGCGGCCGACGCGAGCTTGCGCGCATTCGCGATCTGGCTCGGGTTGAAGTCGGTTGCCCAGAAATCGCCCTGCGGGTTGGCCGCACCCATCACGTTCACCGTCACGCCGTGGCCACAGCCGAGTTCGCAGTAGGTGTAGGGACGGATGATGTCCGGTGCCGAAAACCCCTTGGTGAGCAGGGCGAAGGCGAGCTTCACCGGTGTCATGTGCTCGTAGAAGCCGGCGGTGTAATCAATGTCGGCCACGTAGCCGGAGGCCCAGTTGTTCATGGATCGCGTGTGGAGGCGGGGTTAGATGGGGGCATCGTAACAGGCTGCGCCAAAGCCCTTCTATGCACCAGGGTGTCTGTCACGATCCGGCTTTCCGATTGGGATTGGACCCCGTGAGGTATTCACGTAGCATCCCAAGTAGGTAGAACATGCATATCATCGCGTAATAACCGATCTACATAACTGGAGGAGGCGCATGAATCCATTCGGTCACGTTTATTCAAAGCAATTTGCGTTGAGTGCCGCGTTCGCGCTCGGGTGCATGGCCGCTGGCAGCGCCGCTGCGCAGGCATATCCGAACAAGGCCATCCGTCTGATCATTCCGTTCCCGCCGGGAGGCACCACCGACATCGTCGGGCGTCTGGTGGCGGACCGGATGGGTCGCGAACTCGGTCAGTCGGTCATCGTCGACAACCGGGGCGGCGGCGGCGGGGCGATCGGCGCGAACGAAGTCGCACACTCGGCGCCCGACGGTTACATCATCGGCATGGGCACGGTGAGCACGATGGCGGTGAATCCCGCCTGCAATCCGAAGCTGCCCTACAACCCGCTGCGCGATTTCGCGCCGATCACCAATCTGGCAATCGTGGCCAACGTGATCGCGGTGCATCCGAGCGTGCAGGTCAAGGACTTCAAGGAGTTTCTCGCGATGCTGAAGGCCAAGCCGGGGCAGATGTCCTATGCGACCTCCGGCACCTGCGGCATCGGCCACATGATTGGCGAGCAGTTCAAGGTCGCCTCCGGCACTTTCATGCTGCACATTCCGTATCGCGGTGCGGGGCCGGCGCTTAATGATGTTGTTGCCGGGCAGGTGCCGGTGATCGTGGACAATCTCCCGTCCTCGATGCCGCACATTCTCGCGGGCAAGCTGCGCGCGCTGGTGGTGGCCTGGCCCAAGCGGATCGACCAGTTGCCGAACGTACCGACCTTCGCGGAAGTCGGCTTGAAGGAAGTCAACGATCCGGCCTGGTACGGTCTGGTGGCGCCTGCGAAGACGCCGGATGCGATCACCACCCGTCTTCGCGATGCGGCGGTGAGGGCGATGCAGGACAAGGAGTTGCAGGAACGCTTCCGTGCCAACGGTGCCGAACCGCTGGGCAACACGCCTGCCGAGTACACCGCGCAGATCAAGCGCGAGTACGAAAAGGCGGTCGATATCGTGAAGCGTCAGGGCATCAAGCTGGAGCAGTGATGCCCTTCACCGGCCGCGGCGTTGCACGGCGGCCGGAACCTGCTGTGACCGATATCAAGTAGTTCCGGTCATCATTTGGGGATATACAAGGGGGCGTCTCCCCTTGTTCAAGACTCTCTCTTAGCGCAGCGCTTTCTCGTACCAGCGCTCGTCGACATAGCGCGAACTGTCGCCGAGCTGTTTTTTCGGCGTGCCGAATTCGCTTCGGATCTGAACCACCGAGCGCACGCCATCCTGGTCGATCTTCGCGCGCCGCTGGAAGCCTTCCTTGCCGGAGAGCATCACCTCCCAGGCCCTCTCCGCCGTCTCGCGGGTCGAATTGGGAATGTTCTTCTGGTAGATCGCGGCGGCCTCCGAGCGGTTGGCGGGATCGTAGAGCCAGTCCACCGCGGCTACATACGACTTGATATAGCCGATCAGCCGGTCTTCGTTTTTCTCCGCCCAGGAGCGTCGGGCAACGCCCGAGATCGCCTGATACGCACCGAAGGTCTGCAGCACATCGCCCAGGCGCCTGAACCCTCTTGATTCCGGCAGGATCTCCAGCGGCGAGTTGATCATCGTGCCCGCCACCTTGCCCTGCATCAGGGCCTGCACCCGGAAGGCGGTGCCGCCGACGCGATCGAGCTGGTAGTCCTGCATCGACAGCCCGTTCATCGCGAGCATCTTGTACATCGCAAGCGCGTAGCCGGTGGTTGCCGCATCCACGCCAAGCAGCTTGCCCCTAAGGTCGGCGTAGGTCTTGATCTCGGGGCTGACCACGAAGCGCAGCGCACTCGACAGACCGCCCATGATCGCGATGATGTCCGAGGGCGTCGACAGATTGGTCTCGCCCTGGCCTTCCGCATAGGCGACCACGTTGTCGAAGGTCGACATGCCGATGTCGAACTTGCCGTCCATGAGGCCGGTGATCTGGAACACCGAATTCGGCGTTGCGGTGACTTTTACCGCGAGATTGTTCGCGGTGAACAGGCCCTTGTCCTGTGCCACGAAGATCGGCCAGTTACCGCCGCCGGCAAACACGATGACTTCCAGCGGCTTCTGCGCAAAGGCAGTGGCCGCGCCCAGGGCGAGTCCCGCGGCGGCAAGCAGGCGTACGAGCTTTTTCATTTTTCCTCCTCCGGTTTCAGTTAGTCGTGAGGTGCGTGATCAGCCGCTGCACGAACGCATCGCATTCGGCGATCTGCGTCAGTTCGATGTATTCGTCGGGCTTGTGTGCCTGGCTGATCGAGCCGGGGCCGACCACGATGGTCGGCACGCCGGCGAGATGAAAGTGCCCGCCGTCGGTGGCAAACGGCACCCGCCCGATGCGCTTGTTCCCGGTGAGCTTCGTCCCCAGGTAGGTGAGCCGGTCATCCTCGCGGGTGAGAAGCCCCGGCGCCTCGTGATCGAGCGAGAGTGAAATCGCGGCCTCGGGTGCGATGCGCCGCATCTCGGGTTCGAGCGTCTCGCGCGCGAAGCGCCGGATGCGATCGACCGCCGCCTCGACATCCATGTCGGGCAGGTAGCGGAAATCGAATTCGAATTCGCAGTCGCGCGGCACGATATTGTTGGCGATGCCGCCGCGGATGAGGCCGGTCTGCAGCGTCGGGTAGGGTACCGAGTAGCAGGGATCGTGCGGGCCGTTGAGCCGCAGTTCGGCGGCGAGGGTGCGCACGAACTCGATCATGCGCGCCGCGTATTCGATCGCGTTCACCCCCTCCGGTGCGAGCGACGAATGCATTTCGCGGCCGAGCACGTTGCAGCGGTACACCCGCATGCCCTTGTGCCCGGTCATCACCTGCATGCCCGTGGGCTCGCCGATGATGCAGCCGGCGAGTTCGACGCCGCGCGATCGCGCATCCGCGATCAGGCGCGGTGCGCCAAGGCAGCCGACTTCCTCGTCATACGTAAACGCGAGATGCACCGGGCGGGTGAGCGGGGCGGCAAGCATCTTCGGCACTGCCGAAAGACAACAGGCGATGAAGCTCTTCATGTCCACCGCGCCGCGCCCGTAGAGCCTGCCGTCACGCTCCTCCGGCTTGAACGGCTCGCTGCTCCACTGCTGGCCGTCCACCGGGACGACATCGGTGTGGCCGGACAACGCGATGCCCGGGCCGGGTCGGTCGCCGATGGTGGCGAGCAGGTTCGCCTTGCTGCCGTGGTCGTCGTAGCTCAGATGCGAACGCACGCCCTGGCCGGCGAGCCGGTCGCGTATCCACTCGATCATGCCGAGATTGGAGTTTCGGCTGACCGTGTCGAATCCGATCAGGGTGCGGGCGATGTCGAGGCTGGTCATGGCGGGTCGTGTGTGGCTGGTGCGGCATAACAGCTGCGGCACGGCAAAGTAGAAGTATAAGCGGGCCTGCGATGCATCGCTCCTGGATTCGCCGGGGCCGGGTTTCGCTGAAGGATATACTGACAATCCGCGGGAAAACCCCATAATTGGCGCGGGAAAGCAGGCATTGAACTGACATTTCTGATTTTGTCGGTGCGGTTGAAAGCAGGTCCGGCTATCGCAAACCGCGCGGCCTCGGTAAGCTTCGGAAATATCGCCCGCCAACGGTGCGGGTACAGTCAACAGGAGAAATTCGATGCCGATTCGCTTCTTGAAGTTTCTGATTCCTGCTGCGGCCGCCCTGGCGGTATTTGCGGCAGCGCCGCTGCGTGCCCAGACGGCGCTCACGTTTTCCACCTTCGTGCCGCTCGCGCACCCGATCAACAAGACCATTTTCCTGCCCTGGTGCGAGGAAGTGGCTGCGGCGACAGCCAAGCGCGTCACCTGCCGGGTACTGCCCAAGGCGGTCGCGGCGCCGCCCGGAACATTCGATGCGGTGCGTGACGGCCTGGCAGACGTGTCCTACACCGTCCACGGCTACACGCCCGGCCGCTTCTTCCTCACCAAGGTGGTGGAGATGCCCTTCCTCGGCGACAAGGCGGAGCATGTGTCGCTTGCCTATCAGCGCATCCACGAGAAGTACCTGGAAAACGCGGGCGAACACAAGGGCGTGAAGGTGCTCGCGGTGTTCAGCCACGGCCCCGGCCATATCTACAACAGCAAGCGGCCGATCAAGTCGATCGCCGACCTGCAGGGACTCAAGGTGCGTGTCGGCGGCGGCGTGGTGAATGACGTTGCCGGGGCGCTCGGTATCGCGTCCATCCTGCGTCCTTCCACCGAGTCGTACGAAATTCTCTCAAGCGGCGTCGCCGACGGGTTGTTCTTCCCGATCGAGTCGGTTGCGTCCTTCAAGCTGGAAAAGATCATCAGGTATGCAACACACCTTCCCGGCGGCTTCTACAACACCAGCTTCCTACTGATGATGAACGAAGCGGTGTGGAACAAACTCTCCAAGGCGGACCAGGACGCGATCTGGTCGGTGTCGGGCGAGCGCGGCGCGCGCAAGTTCGGAAAAGGCTGGGATGCCTCCGATGCAGTCGGGCTTGCCACGCTCAAGGCGGCCAACGTGGACATCATCACCGCCTCGCCGCAGTTCGTGGCCGAGATGAAAAAGAAGATTCAGCCGGTCGAGGACGAATGGATCAAGGAAGCGAAAAGCCGCGGCTGGGACGGCGCGCGCTTCCTCGGCGAACTGCGGGCCGAAGTGAAGAAACTGGCGGCGGCGAAGTAATCGGAGGCGTTGGCGGTATTACGCGCGGGATTGCTTCGCTGCGCTCGCAATGACGGAAGTCGGGTGTCATTGCGAGGAGCCGCAGGCGACGCGGCAATCTCGGCGCACGCAACAGGGAGATTGCTTCGCTGCGCTCGCAATGACCCCGTGACTACTGCGGCTTGACGTTCTGCGCGAAGGTGTATTCGTCGGTGCGCGCGGCGTACGACAGGTTGCGCTTCATCGCCCAGGTGGCGAGCTGGTGATGCAGTGGCACCACCGCGGTGTCCCGTAGCGCCAGCCGCGCCGCATCGCGCGCGATCGCTTCGCGTTTTTTCTCGTCCACCGTGGCGAAGCCCTGTTCCAGCAGCGCATCCACCTTCGGGTTGGAATATTTCGACCAGTTCCAGGTGCCAAAACCCTTCGCCGGTTGCTCGGTGGCCACGAGCGAGCGCAGCGCGAGGTCGCCCGAGAACGATCCCCAGCCGAGCATCGTCATCGAGAACTCGCCGGCACGTGCTTTCGGCAGATAGACGTTCACCGGCATCACCTCCACCTTGGCCGCGATGCCCGCGCGGGTGAGCATCTGCGCCACCGCCTGCGCGATCTGGTCGTCGTTCACATAGCGGTTGTTGGGCGCGTGCACCGTGAGTCCGAACCCGTCGGGGTAACCCGCTTCCGCGAGCAGCTTTTTCGCGCCTTCCGGGTCGTAGGCTTCCGGCTTGATGTCGGCGGCGTGTCCGAACACGGGCGGCGAGACGAGGTTGGAGGCGGGCAGGGCCGAGCCTTCCATGACACGGTCGACGATCGCCTGCCGGTTGATGGATTTGGAGATCGCAAGGCGCACGCGCGCGTCGCGGAGCGGGTTGCGATCGAGCGGCTTGCCCGCCCTGTCGGTGACGAAGGGCGACTTGTCACGCGCCTGGTCGAGATGGAAAAAGAGCGTGCGCCAGGACACCTTCTGCGCGAGCGCGAAATTGCGGTTTGCCTTTAAGCGGGTGACGTCCTGAGTCGGCACCGCGTCGATCATGTCCACGTCACCCGCGAGCAGCGCCGCAAGCCGGGGCGCGTCGCTCGGCAGGATGCGAAAGCTCACCTTGTCCCAGGCCGGTGCGCCGCCCCAGTAAGCCTCGTTCTTCGCCAGTTCCACCCTGTCGCCGCGCGCAAAACGCACGAAACGGAACGGTCCGCTGCCTATCATCGCGCGGCCGGAATCGAAATCCGCCGAGCTCGCCGCGCCCGCCTTTTTCGAAACGATGAAAATTGAATTCAGGTCGTAAGGCACCATCGCGTAGGGGCGTGCGGTGCGAAAGCGCAGGGTGTGCGAATCCACCGCGCGCTTGTCAGAGAGCTGCGCGACGAAGGTGCCGAACTGGCCGTTGGGGAGCTTGGCCGCTCGGTCGATCGAGTAAAGAACATCGTCCGCTGTGAGGTCCGAGCCGTCGTGGAACTTCACGCCGCGGCGCAGCTTGAATTCCCAGGTGGTGTCGTCCACCGCGCGCCAGGATTCGGCCAGGCCCGGTACGAGGCGCGCATCCGCATCCACATGCGTGAGAGCATCGAAGACATGCCATCCGATGGTGTTGTTCGGCGTGATGTTGGTGAAGTGCGGGTCCACCGAGGTGACGTCGGCGGACATGCCGATGCGAAGGTCGGCCGCGTGGAGCGACAGGGAAAGCACGGCCCCGGCGAGGGCGTAAAGCAGGCGGGTTTTCATGAATCGATTATAGGCGTCGTGCAACAAGGTGCGACCGGACTGCCCGATTCCCCGTCATCGCGAGGAGCGCAGCGACGCGGCAATCCCGGGCGCTGTGCCGCGGGAGATTGCTTCGCTGCGCTCGCAATGACGGACATCGGGTGTCATTGCAAGGGGCGTAGCGACGCGGCGATCCCGGGCGCCGTGCCGCGGGAGATTGCTTCGCTGCGCTCGCAATGACGGAAGTTGGCTGTCATTGCGAGGAGCGCAGCGACGCGGCAATCTCAGACGTCAAGCTGCGGGAGATTGCTTCGCTGGGCTCGCAATGACGTCCTCGTTTGAGGACGTCCCGTGGATCAGCCGTCGGTCCCTCTGCACAAGTCCATCCACGCACGCTCGAGGTTGTGGGTAAATCGCGATACGTCGCAAAGCGGCGAGGCCTGCATGCGGGCGCGCAGGCCGGCGCGAAGCTCCGAGAGCGCCGCGGTGTCGAGTGCGAGGGCGATCGCGGTATCGCGGTAGGCGGCCGCATCGCGCGCGGCGTACTGCGACAGGTCGAGGTTGGCGAGGAAGCTCGTTGTCTGACGGCTTGCGATCAGCTCGCCCGGCAGCGTGACTACCGGCACGCCCATCCAGAGCGCATCGAGGCTGGTCTGGCCGCCGCAGAACGGAAACGGATCGAGCGCAATGTCGATCTCGCAATACACCCGGGCGGCGAGTTCGGCGGGCTGGAACCGGCGCAGCACCAGCCGTTCGCGCGGGATGCCTGCAGCCTGTGCCTGGGTGCCAATGCGCTCCGCATTCGGCGCATCGTCGAGGGCTCGCGCCTGTATCAACAATGTAGAGCCCGGTACGGCGGCGAGAATCTCCGCCCAGAGCGCCAGCACCCGGTTGTTGATCTTGCCGAGGTGATTGCAGCAACCGAAGGTGATGGACCCTTTGGATAACGCGGGCAGCGGTCCGGGGTCGGGCATGTGGGGCGGTGCGACAAAGCAGAACCGCGAATCGGGCAGGCGGACAAGCTTTTCCGAGAACCAGCGCTCCTGCCCCTCGGGCGAGGAATGCGGGTCGGTGATGAAGGCATCCACCGTAGGCAGGCCGGTGGTGTTGAAGTAGCCGAGCCAGCTCGCCTGCACCGGCGCGGGCTTGGCGGCGAACACGGCCATGCGCGCGCCGAAGGTCTGTCCCGCAAGGTCGACCAACAGGTCGATGCGGTCCTCCGCGATCCGCGCGGCGAGCCGTTCGTCGCTCCACTCACGGGCATCGATCCAGTGCGCCGCGGCATTGCGCACGCGCCGGGTGAGATCGTCATCGGCGTGCGCCGGCGACGGGGGAGAGTGATAGCAGAAGGTCTCGACCGCCGAGCGGTCGTGCGCTTCGAGCACCGGCGCGAACAGCCAGCCGACCGGATGCCTGCGAAAGTCGGGCGAGAAGTAGCCCACGCGCAGTGGGTGGCTCCGCGCGCGCGCTGCGCTCGACAGGCGCTGCGTGCGCGAGGCCCATGCAGCGCCGATGCGAAGGTGCTCGCCCGCGACGGTCTGAGCGTCGATGTCGGGGTAATTCAACGAACCGAGAAGCGCGATCGAAGCGTGCGGCCAGTCCGGCGCAAGCTGCATCACCTCGCGATAATGCCGCACCGCTTCCTCCATCAGGCCGAGAAAGTTGCAGACATTGGCGATCTCGTTGTGCAGCCAGGGATCCTGCGGGCTTTGCGCGAGCGCGGCGCGGAATGCCGTCAGCGCTTCGGTCCAGCGGGTGCGCGCGGCAAGCGCAAGCCCGAGTGTGCGCAGCCGTGCGTCCGGGTCGGGCGAGTCGAGGTCCTTGGCGAGAAGCCCGATGACCTCGTCGTTGAGGTTCGCGTCGCCGAGCCGGTCGGCTTCGGCGAGAAGCGTCTGCGCGAAGCGCAGACGGATCTGCGGGTCTTCCGGAGCGTTCGTGTGCGCGCCTCGCAAGGCGGCTTCGGCGCCAGCGTTGTCGCCAAGCTCGCTCTGCAGCAGGCCGAGATTGAACAGGGTGCCGGCGTGGGCGGGGTCGAGCTCGGCTGCGCGGCGGAACGCTTCCAGCGCACCGGCGCGATCGAGCCGTGCGACGCGCACCACGCCGAGGTTGTAGGCAATGCGTGCATGGGCGGGCGCGAGCGTGGCGGCGCTTTCGAGCGCGTTTTGCGCATCGGCGTGGTAGCCGAGCTGATGCAGCGCGACGCCGAGCACCTGCAGGGCCTCTGCATGGTCGGGCAGGCGTCGGAGAACATCGAGCGCGATTACCCGGGCACCGGCGGGATCGCCCGCCTCGAGGGCTGCGTGCGCGCGTTCGAGCGTGTCCCGCGCCCAGGATGCGGGTGTGGTGATCCGTCGAAGCGCGTCGAACACGCGTGATGCCTTATTTGGCGACGTGCGGGCCGAGCAGTTGCAGCAACTGGCTGAACACCTTCGGGTTGCCGCCGATGACGCGGCCCGAATCCATGTAGGTCTGTTCGCCCTGCAGGTCGCCGACGATGCCGCCCGCTTCCTGGATCAGCAGCGCGCCGGCGGCCATGTCCCAGGGCTGCAGACCGAGTTCCCAGAATCCGTCCAGCCGGCCCGCGGCCACGTAGGCGAGATCGAGCGCCGCCGCACCCGCGCGGCGAATGCCCGCCACCGCAGGAACGACCGCGCGGAACATCGCCATGTACTCCTCGAGGCCGGCCATGTCGCGGAAGGGAAATCCGGTGCCGATCAACGCATCGGCCATGCGCGAGCGCTTGGAGACGCGGATGCGTCGATCATTGAGATAGGCACCGCTGCCGCGGCTTGCGGTGAACAGTTCGTTGCTTGTCGGGTCGTAGACCACCGCCTGGGTGATCAGTTCGCGGTGCCTGAGTGCGATGGAGACCGCGTACTGCGGAAATCCGTGGATGAAGTTGGTGGTGCCATCGAGCGGGTCGATGATCCACGTATACTCTTCGTGGCCTCCCTTTCCCAGCTGTTTGCCGGACTCTTCGGCGAGAATCGCGTGGTCGGGGTAAGAGCGTTGCAGCGTTTCGATGACCGCGGCTTCGGCCGCGCGGTCGACTTCGGTGACGTAGTCGGCGTGCCGCTTGCGGGTGATCGTGAGCGACTCGATGTCGAGCGCCGCACGGTTGATCACGGCAGCGCCGCGTCGGGCGGCTTTGACCGCCACAGTGAGCATGGGATGCATATCTGTCCTGGAAAAGAGCGAAATTACGACACCGACTTGCGCCGGAAATTCCGGCACAGAAAACGCGGCAGTCACGGAACGGGAGCACGAAAACGCATGCGCAAGTACGCAATTCTAATGGATGGCACGGCCAAGGGCTGCCGCGGATGATCGCCGAACGCTTTCCGCGCATCCGCGTGGTGCTCTCGCGCACTTCGCACCCGGGCAATATCGGCTCGGCGGCACGCGCAATGAAGACCATGGGCCTGTCGACCCTGGTGCTGGTGAGCCCGGCGAATTTCCCCGACAAGATGGCGCGGGTGATGTCCTCCGGCGCCTTCGACATTCTCGACAGGGCGCGGGTCTGCGGTTCGCTGGAGGAGGCGCTCGAAGGCGCCGCGCTTGCGGTGGCCTTCACCGCACGGCAACGCGATCTGTCGCACGAGCCTGCGGACATACGCGACCTCGCCTGCGAGGCACTCGATGTTGCGGCAGGCCAGGACGTGGCGCTGGTCTTCGGCAACGAGACGGCGGGCCTCACCAACGAGGAGGTGATGCTCTGCAACCGGCTTGCGCACATTCCGGCCGAAGCCTCGTATTCCTCGCTCAATCTCGCGGCGGCGGTTCAGGTGGTGGCCTACGAATTCCGCCGCGCGGCGCTCGCGCTAATGCAGGCGGGCGGCGACGCCTGTGATGCCAGCGCGGGTACGATCGAGCGCGCGCCGATGGACGATGTAGAGCGCTTCTACGAACACCTCGAGGCGAGCATTCTTCGTAGTGGTTTTCTCGACCCGAAGCAGCCGCGCCGCCTGATGGAGCGGATGCGCCGCCTCTTCGGTCGCGCCGGCCTCGAGCGGGAGGAACTCAACATCCTGCGCGGCATGCTGCGGGCCTGGGACGAAGGCGGCAAAGGTCTCAAGGGGCGCACGGACGGCTCTTGATGCGCGCCAGCCTCCGTGCAAAGGCGGACTCGTTTAATCTAGCTGCCGGACGGCAAGGCCGCGGCAGCAATCACAGGGAAGAGGGAGCACTTGATGAGCAATGTTTATCCTTCATGGTGGACCGAAGCGCCGGCAGACGATGCGGGCGACGCGATCATCGCGGCCATGGCGCGCGGCGGCATTGAATACCTGTTTTTCACCTCCGGTTCCGAGATCGGCTTCTATCAGGAAGCGATCTCCAAGGCGCACGCGCTCGGCCGGCCGGCGCCCAAACTCATCACCGTCAATCACGAGCATGCGGGCCTGAACGCGGCACTCGGTTACGCGGCGGTAAGCGGCAAGCCCGCCGCCACCGCGGTGCATGTGGATACCGGCACCTTGCACAACGGCGGCGGCATCCACACCGCGATGCAGGCCTGCCTGCCGGTGCTGCTGACCGCGGGTTTTCCGCCCACCAGCTATCCCGGCAGTTCGCCGGCGGGGCGCAATTCCGGTGCGCACCTGTGGCTGCAGCAGAGCTTCGACCAGCACGCGATCGTGCGCCAGTACATGAAATGGGATCACCGCCTGCAGCTCTCCGACAATCCGGCGCTGATGGTGAGCCGTGCGATACAGGTCGCGAGTTCAGCGCCCTCGGGCCCGGTGTACATGAGCATCCCGCCGGAAGTGTCGATGCAGAAGGTGGCCGGCGCGAAGTTTCCCGATCTCGCGCAGCTCGGCGTCGGACGCGAACCCGCGCCGGACGCGGCGGGCGCGAAGGAAATCGCCGAGCGGCTGCTGCGTGCGCAGAACCCGGTGGTGATCGTCTCGGGCTCAGGCCGCATTCCCGAGACCGTTCCCGCGCTGGTGGAGCTCGCAGAACTGCTCGGGCTGTCGGTGGTGCACGCGCCGCAGCGCGGCTACCTGTGCTTTCCGATGGACCATCCGCTGCTCGTCGGCACCATGGATCTGTCGAAAGCCGATGCGATTCTCTCGCTGCAGAACGAGATTCCCTGGCTGCCCGGTCCGGGCGAGCCGGGCGCGAACAGCTGGATTGCGACGGTGGGACTGGACTCCGCGACCAGCAAGATCCCGACACTCGAATTCCAGTCGAATCTGCGCCTGACCGGCGGCTCGCTCAATACGATCCGCGCGATCGCTGAGGCGGCGCGGGGCATGATCTCCGCCGCCGACAAGTCACGCATCGCGGAACGCACGCAACGCATCGGCAAGGAAACCTCGGCCAAGCGCGAGGCATTCTTCAAGGCGGCGCAGGCAAAGTCCGCATCCAACCCGATCGATCCCTCGTGGCTCGGCTATCAGATCGGCCAGCTGGTGGACGACAGCGCGATCATCATCGACGACACGCTGCCGCATAACCGCCTGCAGGAGTACCTGCACTGCAATCGCCCGGGATCGTATTTCTTCAATCCGGGCAGCAGCGGCGGCTGGGCGGCGGGAGCGGCGCTCGGCGCGAAACTCGCCGCGCCCAAGCGCGACGTGGTCGCGGTGAGCGGCGACGGTTTCTACATGTTCAGCAACGCGGCGCCCGCGCTGTGGACAGCCGCCCACCACGGTGCGCCCTATCTGATGATCGTGTACCAGAACCGCAGCTACATCACCGGCACCGCGCGCATCCAGAAGATGTACCCCGAGGGCTATGCGCAGAAGTCGGACTTTCCCGGCGGCTACTTCGATCCGCCGATGGATTTCGCGAAAGAGGCCGAAGGCGCGGGTGCGTACGGCGAGAACGTGCGCGATCCGGCGGACCTTGCCGCGGCATTGCGTCGCGGCCTCGAACAGGTGCGCAAGGGCAAGCCGGCGGTGATCTCGGTCTGGCTGCCGCGGCTGCTGCACAAGGACTGAACGAACCGATGCGCGCGAGGAGCGGTGAGATGAAAAAAATCATTCGAGCCGTCCTTGCGCTTGCCTTGTGCAACGCGTGTGCGGTGCTAGCGCAGACAGCGGCCTTTCCGACCAAGCCGATGCGCCTCGTGGTGCCGCTGCCGCCCGGCGGGAGCAACGACCTGATCGCGAGGCATGTCGCGCAGAAGTTCGGCGAGAGTTGGGGGCACCCGGTGGTGGTGGAAAACCGCCCCGGCGCCAATACCATCATCGGCACCGAGCAGGTGGTGAAGTCCGCGCCGGACGGGCATACGCTCTTGATCGGTGTCACCAGCACCTGGAACATCAACCCGGTCATCTACCCGAAGCTTTCGTATGAGCCGGCGCGCGATCTCGCGCCGGTCACCATGCTCGGCAATCACGCACTGATCATCGCGGTGAACCCCGCGGTACCGGCGAATTCGCTGCGCGAACTTGTTGCGCTGGCGAAGGCGCAGCCGGGCAAACTCAATTACGGGACCCCGGCGGTGTCGTTCCATGTGGTGGTGGAAACCTTCAGCGAAGCGGCAGGTGCGCGCTTCAACCGCGTGCCCTACAAGGGCAGCGTGCCGGCGCTCGCCGGGCTGCTCGGTGGCGATCTGCAGTTCGTGTTCATCGATCCGCCGCCGGCCTTGCCGCACATCCGCGCGGGCAAGCTGCGCGCGCTCGCGGTGACATCGACGCGACGGACGAGCTATCTGCCGGATGTGCCGACGGTGGCAGAAGCCGGCATTCCCGGTTTCGAGGCGGTGTTCTGGATCGGCTTGTTCGCGCCGGCCGCAACCCCGCGCGACGTCATCGCCAAACTGCAGCAGGAAGCTTCGCGCGCGGTGCTCGGTCCGGAAGGGCGCGAGCGGATGGCGGCGCTTGGCATCGACCCGGTGGGCAATTCGCCGGAGGAGTTCGCGGCCTATCTGAAGGCCGAAGGCGCGCGTTACGCGCCGGTGATCCGGGCGGCGAATATCGGCGCGGAATAGCGCCGGGGACAGAGCAGGCGGGCACTCTGCCATCAAAGTTGACTGAAAAAGTCGGGTTTGGCATAGTGATCCGTAAGCACTTGGAGCAAAAGCATGTTTAGCCATATCCGGGAAGACATAGCCAGCGTTTTCGACCGCGATCCCGCGGCCCGCACGACCTGGGAAGTCATCACCTGTTACCCGGGTTTCCATGCGCTCGTCATCCATCGCATCGCCAACACCTGCTGGCGGTCCGGCCTGCGCTGGCTCGGGCGTTTTCTCTCGCACATCGGGCGCTTTCTCACGGGTATCGAGATTCATCCCGGAGCCACGATCGGCCGGCGGTTTTTCATCGACCACGGCATGGGCGTGGTGATCGGCGAGACGGCCGAGATCGGCGACGATTGCACGCTGTACCACGGCGTGACGCTCGGTGGCACCTCCTGGAACAAGGGCAAGCGTCATCCGACGCTCGCCAAGGGAGTTGTCATCGGCGCGGGCGCGAAGGTGCTCGGGCCGATCACGGTGGGCGAGGGCGCGCGCGTAGGGTCGAACGCGGTGGTGGTGAAGGACGTGCCCCCGGGGGCGACCGCGGTCGGTATCCCGGCGAGGATCATCCTTGGCGAGCAGGACCGCAACCGCGAAGAGAAGGCGGCCAAATTGGGTTTCTCCGCCTACGCGGTGACGCGTGACGACGATCCGGTGTCCAAGGCGATCGAGGGACTGCTCGATCACAGCATGGATATCGACAAGCGGCTGGAAGCGATCGTCCACGCGATCGAGGAACTCAAGGGTTCGCAGGAAGAAACCGCCACCGCCTGGGCGCGGCCGAAAGCGGTGAACGACAAGTAGTGGCAGCGTGCCCGACGCGGGCATCATTGCGCTCGATTCGAGCAAGGATTGCTTCGCTGCGCTCGCAATGACACCGCAACGGGTGTCAGTGCGAGCGCAGCGAAGCAATCTCGACATGATCGAGCCCCCTCTGCACGCGACAGTCAAACCGCACACGCCCTCCGCGTGAACGATAATCGGCATCGATGAAAACTCCTGTCTATCTCGACTACGCCGCCACGACGCCGGTGGATCCGCGCGTGGTCGAGGCGATGCTTCCCTGGCTGGGCGGGCGCTTTGGCAATCCGGCGAGTTCGCATGCGTTCGGTCGCGATGCGGAGCTTGCGGTTGTTGCCGCGGCGCGGCAGGTGGCGGGGCTCATCGGTGCGACGCCGGACGAGATCGTCTGGACCTCGGGTGCGACCGAAGCCAACAATCTTGCGATCTTCGGCGCGGCGCGTGCTGCACGCGACGGACGAAAGCATCTCGTCACGCTTGTGACCGAGCATCGCGCGGTGCTCGACCCGATCGCGCAACTCGTGCGCGAAGGGTTTGGCGCCACGGTGCTCGATGTGAAAGCCGATGGCCTAGTCGACCCGGCGGTCTTCCGCGCCGCGCTGCGACCGGACACGCTGCTTGCCTCGGTGATGCTGGTGAACAACGAGATCGGCGTGATCCAGCCGATTTCGGAACTCGCGGCGATCGCGCGCGAACGCGGGGTGCTGTTTCACTGCGATGCGGCGCAGGCGCCGGGCAAGCTGCCGATCGATGTCCGCGCGCTCGGCATCGACCTGATGACCCTCACCGCGCACAAGACCTACGGGCCCAAGGGGATAGGCGTTTTATACGTGCGCTCGAAGCCGCGCGTGCCGATTGCAGCGCAGATCGTCGGCGGCGGCCAGCAGCACGGCAGGCGTTCGGGAACGCTGCCGGTGCACCAGATCGTCGGCATCGGCGAGGCCTTTCGCATCGCGGGCGAGGAAGGCGCGGCGGAAGCGGCGCGGGTGCGGGCGCTGCGCGATACGCTTCGTGACCGACTGTGTGGCATCCCAGGCGTACACGCCAACGGCAGCTTCGAGCACCGCATCGCCCACAACCTCAACATCAGCGTCGAGCGCGCGGGCGGTGAGGCGCTGATTGCCGCGCTTTCCGATCTGGCGATCTCCACCGGCTCGGCCTGTTCGGCGGCTCATGCCGAGCCCTCGCATGTGATCCGCGCGCTCGGCCGGTCTGTCGAGTTGGCCGACGCGTCGCTCCGGATCACGCTTGGCCGCTGGACGACACGTGAGGACGTTGAATTCGCATCTGGCAGGATCGCCGAGGCAATTGCCCGACGTCGCCAGGATTTATATCAGTGACTTTATAGGAATTTCCCGATTTCCTGCACAGACTGGTCACTCTTGGAAAATAATCTTGATGATTTTAATGCCCGGCCGAGGGCGTCGCGGCATGACCCGGTGAGCGGGGATGAAGCCATCCTGCGGCTGTCGCATCGCCTGCGAATCGTGAGCCTGGTGATCCTTGTCGCGGGGCTTCTTGCGGCCGTGTCGGTCTATTTCGCCACCGCGCCGAACCCTGCTGCGGAGGCGGGATACGAAAACGTGGTCGTGGATGGCAAGACCTATATGGTGCCGACGCAATGGAGCAAGGAGTACATGCGCGGTCTCGAGCGCTTCGGCGGCGGCGCGGCGGTGATGTTCGATCGTTTCGACCGCTGGTTCGCCGGGCTGTGGCAGGGACGCCGTCTCGCCGTCACGCTGGCCTGGCTGTCGGTGTTCATCGCGGGCGCGGTGTTGCTGGTGGCGCGGCGGATGGCGGCGGTGATCGCCGCCGAGCGGGCAGCGCGCACGCGGCGCGGCAAATCGATCATGCAATGATTATCGAGGGAGCAATACACATGCGAGTTTTGGCAAGAACCTGCCTTATCGTGTTGGCGACGGGGTTCCTGTTTTCGTTGGCGGGGCTTGCACGTGCCCAGAACTGGCCCGCGAAACCCATCCGCGTGATCATGCCGTACCCGCCGGGGGCGGGTGCCGACCTGGTACTGCGCATGGTCACCGACAAACTCGCCGCCTCGCTCGGCCAGCCGTTCGTGATCGACTACAAGCCGGGGGCGTCGACGATCATCGCCTCCGAAGCACTCGCGCGCTCCGCACCCGACGGCTACATCATCGGCTTTGTCACCGATTCGCTAATAATCAATCCGATCTTCAAGAAGCTCGGCTATGACGCACGCACCGACTTCGCGCCGATCAGCACGCTCACCGATGTGCCGCTGGTGGTTGCGACGCACCCGTCGGTGCCGGCGAAGAACCTGCAGGAATTCGTCGCTTACGCCAAGGCGAACCCGGGCAAGCTCGCCTACGGATCGCTCGGCTACGGTGGGCCGCATTACATACTCGTGGAGTGGCTCAAGCTGCTCTCGGGCATGGACCTTCTGCACGTGCCTTACTCGGGCTCCGCACCTGCGCTGAACGCGGCTATCGCCGGGCAGGTGCAACTGATGCTCGTCGGACCCGCGATCGGCCTGCAGCATGCAAAGACCGGACGGCTCAACGTGATCGCGGTGACGCCGGAAAAGCGCCTTGCCGCCGCGCCGCAGATTCCGTCGATCGCGGAGTCGGGATACAAGGATTTCGATTTCACCGCCTGGTACGGCATGGCGGCACCGGGCAGGACGCCGCCGGAGATCGTCACGCGGCTCAGTCAGGAAATCGCCCGAGCCCTGCGCGGCGGCGAACTCGAGGAGAAGCTGCTCGCGCTTGGCCTCGTGCCGGCGCCGATCACGCCCGAGGAATTCGCCGCACGCTGGCGGCGCGACGAAGCCTATTTCACCCGGGTCATCAAGCTCACCGGCGCGCGCGGGGAGTAGCCCCGCGCGGTCCCGCGGCGGACTAGCGGCGCTTGAGCGCCGGCGGCTAGTTGAGGGTGTCGCGGATGCCCTGCAGTCGTTCGAAGTGCAGGGCGCGTGCGCGCCAGTATTCGATCATCCACTGCTGCTCGAGAGCGATCAGCGCGGTGCGGCGATAGCGATTCGCGCCGGAGAGCTTGCCGTGCGGAGCGGCGCGGCGCCGTGAGAGGTACTTCTCCAGCGGCAGGATGATCGCGAGCACGTCGAGGTCATCGCGGACCGGCGGTGCCGGCGGTTCCTCTATGATCGTAAATCGGATTCTCTCGGGCGCAGGCGATAGTGGCCTGCTCTTCGTTGACATCTCGCTGAGCGGTTTTTTCTTTCGGCCCGAACGAACGCTCGACGCCTGCTCGACGCGTTCGGGTCTCTGAAGAGGGGCTTGCATCGGCTGACCGGTGGTGGGGTCAATGCCCCGGGCGAGCATTGCGGATATCTGTATCGGGTCGATTCCCATGCGGTTTCTGGATAGGTTTCAAAAGGTTGGCCCAGCTCGTCGTGGGCGACCTTCCCATTGAAATCGCGTGACCCGGTGTGTTGTTTGCTTGCTGACAGATGGTCGGTTCTGGCAGACGAGCGGTGAGTCCGCGTTCAAAAGTGCGGATGGAGTCGCGTGTTACTACGGTTTTCGAGAGGGCATTACGTTTTTCGCCCCCTTGGGGCATGGGGGGGGCGTTTCCCCGGAGACGTTCCCGAATGACGAACTACTGCATCAGCGCGCGAACCACCTGAGCAAGCGAGTCGACCTCGAGCTTGGCCATGATGCGCGAGCGATAGCCTTCCACCGTTCGCACGCTGAGCGAGAGCACGGCCGCGACTTCGCGGCTCGACTGGCCGTCTGCGATCAGTTCCGCGATTTCCCGCTCACGCGCGGTGAGCCGCGATATGCGTGATGCCGAATCGCTGCGCCGCGCCGCGCTCGCACGACGTTCCGTGTCGTGGGTCAGGGCCTCGAGCACGCGGTCGATGAGTTGCTGGTCTTCCATCGGTTTCTCGAGGAAGTCGAAGGCGCCCTCGCGCATCGAGCGTACCGCCATCGATACATCTCCGTGTCCGGTCAGAAAGATCACCGGGGTTTCGATGCCGCGTTCGCGGAGCCTGCGGTGGACTTCGAGGCCGCTCATCTCCGGCATCCGGATGTCGAGCAGGATGCAGCCTGTGTCCTCGATCGCACTGGCGAGAAATACAGCCGGACTGTGGAACGCGACGGTTTCGAGTCCGACCGACTTGAGCAGCATGCTCACCGATTCGCGTACCGCGGGGTTGTCGTCCAGCAGAGCCACGCGGCGTGAAGGCTCGGTATCCTGATCCATGGGTGTTCTTGTTCTTGATTTGGTGGCCGGGGAGAGAAATGTCATTTTCATAACCTTACCTTCAAGTCAGGTCCCGAAAAAAGCGTAGATGTACGCAATTTTGCGGGAGCGGTGGATTGCATGTCCGGAACCGGGCACTGAATGGAAGCCGTCAAACGGGATTTTAATGACGAAGCAGGGACGGGCCGAGTGTAATCGCAGTCGGCGTATCCGTATCAGGCGAGGCCAGCATGCGTGTGATCGTCTCCTCGTCCGCCTGATGGCCGAACATCGCGCCCTGGGCCTCGTCGCAGCCGTGCGCGCGCAGGAATCCGAGGGATGATGCATCGTCCACGGTTTCGGCTGCAAGGCGCAGCCCGAGGCTGTGCGCCATAGCGATGTAGGCCTGAACGACGGACCGGTCGCTCGCGCTGCCGGCGAGCCCTCGCACGAAGCTCCTGTCGATGACGATCGCATCTATCGGCAGTCGCGACAGGTCGGACAGGTTGGTGGCGCCCGTGCCGTATTCGTCGATGATCACGCGTACCCCGATTCCCCGCAGGCCATGCATCAGGATCACCGCCGCGCCAAGGTCTGCGGCCACGGCGCTTTCGGGGATTCCGATTGCGATGAGTTCCGGGTCGGCACCGGATGCGCGAATTGCGCTATCGACGATCGACAGCAGGTCGGGCTGCTGCGCCTGGCGCGCGGTGATACGCATGCTGATGACTGCCTTGCGCGGTGTGGCAACCTGGATTCGCGCGGCCGCCTCGCAGGCCCTCCGCAGGAAATGTGCAGCGATCGGCGCATGCAGCCCCACCTCTTCGGCCATGGTCATCAGTCGATGGCAGGGAATCGGGCCTTGTTCAGGATGCTGCCAGCTCAGATTCGCGTCGGCACGAACCACCGAGCCGAGCGCGAGATTGATCACCGGGTCGAAGTTGACGATCAGTTTGTCGTCTGCGAGTGCGGTGCGCAGGCCTTGTTCGACTTCGCTGCGCCGTGCAATCCGCTCCTCCATGTCGATCTTGAAGAATCGATGGCTGTCGCTCGCATTCGCACGTCCCATCGCCTCGCGTGCGTTGGCGAGCACTGTGCGCGCCGAACTGCCGTCATCCGGATAGATCGCCGCGCCGATGCACATTGGGATGCTGAACTTCCTGCCATCCAGGTCGTAGGGCCGCTTGATGCTTGTCGAAAGATTGTGGATCAGCCGTGCAATGTCGTGTTCCGCGCTCGGGGAGCGGACGTCGCCGATTACCACGACGAACTTGTCGGCGTCGGTCCGGGCGACGGTGTCGCCTTCTCTGACGCTTGCGCTCAAGCGCGATCCGACGGCCTGCAGCAGGTCATCGCCCGTCTCGCGGCCATGGGTCTGATTGAACGCGGTGAAATTTTCGAGATTGATACACGCCACCACCACCCTGTCGTTTCTCCTCTCGGCCTGCGCGAGGGCGAAATGCAGACGGCTGTTGAGCAGTGAGCGGTTGGCAAGACCCGTGAGCACATCACGTTGCGCAAGTTGCTGGGCCTGGCTTGCCGCCTTCTGCAGTTCCGCGGTCCGGCGTTTTACTATCTCCTCGAGGCCACCCTGGTATTCGGTAATCTGTGCTTTCGACTGCCGCAGGCTGACGCCCATTCGGTTGAAGGATTCGCCAAGCACCTGGAGTTCGTCGCCTGTTCTGATATCTACGCTTCCTTCCAGGTCACCGGATGCAACGCGCTCGGCCATGGAGGTGAGCGACTCCAGCGGACCGACGATCTTTCGCGTGAGCAGGACCGTGAGGAAGGCACCGATCAGGATCAGCAACAGGCCGCTGGCCAAAGCCTCGGCCAGATTGCCTTTGATGTCGCGGACCAGTTCGCTCAGGCTGATGCCCAGATGAAGATAGCCAAGAACCTGTGTTTGCCTTCCGCTTATGACCGGGTCACCGTCGGGCGCGGTTGACGGCTGGTGAATGATTGGCGCAAGGACCCGCAGCGATTCACCTTCGAGCGCATCGCGAAACCCGGGCGCGTTGATTGCATGCGCAATAGATGCGTTCTGCTCGGCCATCATCCTGATCGAACTTGCTATATCCGTCGGTGGCCCGCCAAAAAACATTTTTCGAAGTACAAGAGCGCCCCTGGCGTCGAATATTTCGAGATAGGAGTACTCGGGATGCATCGACGTTATCTGTACCACCTG
The DNA here is from genome assembly GCA_947466535.1 of Betaproteobacteria bacterium. GTDB lineage: Bacteria > Pseudomonadota > Gammaproteobacteria > Burkholderiales > SG8-39 > CAMBSA01. The sequence goes on along the minus strand of CANIEV010000041.1, from coordinate 2,092 downwards.
GTCGAGGCTTTCCTTGCTCCCGGTGAGAAGCCCCGAAACGCTGATCTGCGCGAGCGCAGTTGCTGCTGCTACGTTGTTGGTGCGTCCTCGTGCCAGCTTTTCGCCGGTTTCCCGGATCGACTGCAGGGCCGTCAGCGTGAGAACGACCGCAGCCGTTAGAAAAATAGTCAGCCAGCACAATCTCGCGCCGATGCTGCGAAAGCCCGGCAGGCGTCGCAGTTTGTCGGCCACCTTACTCATGGTTACGCGATGCCTGCCTCGCCATTGCAGTGGTTCGGGCGAGTTCAATTTGGTCCGTGGATCTTCGAGGTGGCAGAGGTTTCAAGGTGAAATTTCCGTCAAATGGAAGGCGGCACCGCAGGCATCGCTGGCGTTTTTTCGACAGCTTGCTGTCGTGCGATAACCGACATTCACACTATACCGCCACTGGCAACGACTCACGTGCGTATAACTACGTTTGAATCAGCCATCGCGATGTGATTCCGGGGGACTCCGGGAGACTAGAATGCGGGCTGCATTTACAACAGACACCGATGAACAATAAATCCGAAGTCTCCGCGGCAGACTCGATGCATCGCGCGTGGGTGCGCGCGACCGCCGCGGGGGCCACTGCGCTTGGCACGCTTGCCGCCGGTCTTGTCCTTGCCCTGTACATGCAGGGCGACGACCGTGACTGGCTGGCGGGGTCGCTGCTGGCTGTCGGGGCGGTTGCAGTCACGGTATTCGCAAGATGGTCGCTCGGCCTGGCGCGCGAGGCCCGGCGTCTTGCGGACAATGCGAGCCTGTTCGGCGCACGGCTCGATTCTATTGCGCACGCAAGCGGCGGATGGGCGTGGGAGACCGACACGGCGGGGCGGATCACCTATTGCTGCGCGGGCGCGGAACTCGTCGTTGGCGAAGTGCCCGGTGGAATTCTCGGGAAGAACTTTGCCGAACTCGGATTTTCGCCGGCGCCCGCGGTGCAAACGGGAGCATCGCCGGCTTCGCAGTTGGAGATTTCCCTGAATCGAACGGGTGAACCGCCAAGACGCTTCTTTTGCACCCTTGTCGAAGCGAGGAACGAGGCGGGCGAATTGACCGGCCTGCGCGGCATCTGCCGGGACATCACGGCCACGGAGCGCGAGGCAGGCAAATTGCGCGCACTCGAGGAGAACGTGTCGCAGGCGGACAAGGCGGGCATGCTCGATTACGTCGTCTCGGGCATCGCGCACGAACTCAACCAGCCACTCGCCGCGGTGTCGGCCTATTGCGATGCGAGCCAGCGGCTGCTGCGCCAGAACCCGGGGTCGATCGACGAGGTGCTGACTGCGCTTGCTGCGGCCTCCAACCAGGCCAAGAGCGCATCGCTCGTGGTCAAGCGCATGCGTGGCTTTATGATGCGACGCGAGCCGCGTGCGACGGTGTGCAGTCTCGATGCGCTGGTGGGTGACGCGCTCGCGCTGGCAGCGATCCGCCTGCAACAGGAAGGCGCCCATGTGGAATGCCGGATTTCCCCCGAACTGCCACGGGTGAGGGCTGACACCATCCTGATGGTGCAGGTGATACTCAATTTGCTCTACAACGCGCTGGATGCGATGTCCGAGCGACCGGATAGGCTCGTGTCCATCAGTGCGGCCGACGATGGCGACGGCTGGATGGCGGTATCGATCGCCGACAACGGCACCGGAATCGAGGACGAAAAGCTTTCGCAGGTGTTCAATCCCTATTTCACCACCAAGCCCGACGGACTCGGGCTTGGCCTGCCGATATGTGTATCGATCCTCGAGGCGCATGGCAGCACGCTGGTGCTGGAGCGCAATGACACGGGCGGTTGCACCGCGCGCTTTCGCCTCGAGCAGGAAGGCGTGCTCTGAGGCGAAAGCGCCTCAAGTCAGCTCAGGCGGGAAATAGATGCAACAGCCCGTCGAGGCCGACGCGGTCGAAGCAGTAACTCGCCTTGGCCTTGACCACGGGCTTTGCGCGGTAGGCGATCGACACGCCGGCCTCGGCCATCATCGGCAGGTCATTCGCGCCGTCGCCCAGCACGATCACACGTTCGCGTGACAGTCCGAGGGCGGAACGCATGCTCGCAACCTTTGCCGCTTTTGCCGCG
>CANIEV010000040.1 GCA_947466535.1 Betaproteobacteria bacterium | reverse complement strand
TCGGCAGCGGCTTGTTTTCCTGCGCGAAAGCGCGATCCGCCGGAATGCGGGTGGCGCTCGGGACCGATGTGGGCGGCGGCACCAGTTTCTCGATGCTGCACACGATGCACGAGGCCTACAAGGTGGCGCAGCTCGCCGGTGCCCGAGCGATGGGATCGGAGAGCAGTGTCGGTTCGATCGCGGTCGGTCTGGAAGCGGATTTCGCGGTGCTCGATCCGTGCGCGACGCCGCTGATGGCGAGACGCTGCGCCCGGGCGGAATCGATCGAGGACCGATTGTTCGCGTTGATGATGCTCGGTGATGACCGGGCGGTGGCCGCGACCTACGTGCTTGGGGAGACGGCCTGGCGCCGTGATTCCGCGCCGCGCGTTTCAGCGTGAGTTTTCGCTGGACTTGATGCGCGCAAGGCGCACCACTTCCGGAATCCGGCGCAGGGAGCGCATGACTTTCGACAGATGCAGCCGGCTCCCGACCTGCAGGGTGAAGTGGTTGGTCGCGTAGACGCCGCGATCCTCGTCGACCGAGATGTTGGCGATGTTGCACCCGGAGTCGGCAATGGCGGCGGCAACTTTTGCGAGAACGCCGCGCTGGTCAAGGACTGTGACGCGGATGCTCACATCGAACAGGCGATCGGTGTCGGGTGACCACTGGACGTCGATCCATTTTTCGGAGTCGCCGCGTGATTTGCGCGCCACCGGGCAATCGTGGGTGTGGATCACGAGGCCCTGGCCCTTCTTGATGAATCCGATGATCGGGTCGCCGGGGATCGGGCGGCAACATTGGGCGAACTGGACCGCCATGCCCTCGGAGCCGCGGATCACGATCGAGCCGCTGGCTTTCGACTCGCCTGCGTGGTCCGAGAGCGTCAGCAGCTTGCGCGCGACGATCGCGGCGAGGCGCTTGCCCAGGCCAATGTCGGCGAGCACGTCTTGGCGCGATCGCGCGCTGGTTTCCCTGACGAGGCGTTCCCACTGTTCCGGCTGGATCGCGGCGACGTTTGAATCGAGGGCGCGCAGAGCCTGATTCAGCAGGCGTTCGCCGAGCGCCTGCGATTCGTCCACCTGCATCGTCTTGAGGAAGTGGCGGATCTGCGAGCGTGCACGTGCGGTTTTCACATACGCGAGCCAGGCGGGGTTGGCGTGTGCGTGCGGCGCGGTAATGATCTCGACCCGGTCGCCGTTCTTCAGTTCGGTACGCAGCGGGACGAGTTCGTAGTTGATCTTGGCCGAGATGCAACGGTTGCCGACGTCGCTGTGGACCGCGTAGGCGAAGTCCACCGGTGTCGCGCCTCGGGTGAGCGCAAGGATCTTGCCTTTGGGCGTGAATACATAGACCTCGTCGGGGAAGAGGTCGACCTTGATGTGCTCGAGGAACTCGGCTGCGTCGCCGCTCGCGTTCTGAATGTCCAGCAGCGACTGCAGCCACTGGTGCGTGCGGCTCTGCAACTCGCTCAGCTCGGCCTCGGTCGATTTGTAGAGCCAGTGCGAGGCAACGCCCGTCTCGGCGATCCGGTGCATCGCCTGGGTGCGGATCTGCACCTCCACCGGCGTGCCATAGGGACCGATCAGCGTGGTGTGCAGCGACTGGTAGCCGTTGACCTTCGGGATCGCGATGTAATCCTTGAACTTGCCGGGCACCGGTTTGTACAGCCCGTGCAGCACGCCGAGGGTCAGGTAGCAGGCGGGGATGTCCTTGACCAGCACCCGTATGCCGTAGATGTCGAGTACCTGCGAAAAGCTGAGGTGCTTTTCACTCATCTTCTTGTAGATCGAGTAGATGTGCTTCTCGCGGCCGCTGACGGTGGCCTCGATCCCTGCGCCGGGAAGCCGCTCGCGGATCGCCTCGAGGATCTTGTTCACCACCTCGCGGCGGTTGCCGCGGGCCACACGCACCGCCTTGGCAAGCACGCGGTAGCGCATCGCATAGAGGTGCCTGAACGACAGTTCCTGGAGTTCGCGATAAAGCGAATCGAGGCCGAGGCGATTGGCGATCGGCGCGTAGATCTCGCGTGTTTCGCGAGCCACGCGGCGGCGCTGCTCGGCACTCACCGCGTCGAGCGTTCGCATGTTGTGCAGGCGGTCGGCGAGCTTGATCAGCATGACGCGCACGTCGCGCGCCATGGCGAGCAGCATCTTGCGGAAGTTTTCCGCCTCGGCTTCGGCCTGCGACTGGAATTCGAGCCGGTCGAGCTTGGAAACCCCGTCCACCAGTTCGGCCACCGGGCGGCCGAAACGTTCCGAAATCTCGGCCTTCGAGACCTCGGTGTCTTCCATCACGTCGTGCAGCAGCGCGGCGATCACCGCCTGCGAGTCGAGTTGCCAGTGCGCGAGGATTTCCGCGACCGCGAGCGGATGCGAAATGTAGGGCTCGCCGCTCATGCGCTTCTGGCCGTGATGCGCGGTGTCGCTGAACCGGTAGGCCTCTTCCACCCGCGCGACGTCGCTCGGCTTCAGGTAGCTGAGCGACTGGGTGAGCTCGGAAAGCTGAACGGCGGCCATTGACGGTCAGCCGCTGTTAGGCGACATCAGGGGGCGCGGATCGCGCCGAAGAAGAGCTCGTGTCGGGGCGTTGCTTCGGGTGCGCCGGGGCGCACGAATCGGGTCGGGACAGTCAGCAGGGGCGGTTTTCACCCGGCGTGCCTTGCCCGAGCGGAATTCAGGCGCCGCTGTTTCCGCCGGTATTGCCGCCGCTGGCGGAGATCTTGGCGAGATACTCGAGGCCGATCTTGCCTGCCGCCATTTCGCGAAGCGCAATTACCGTGGGCTTGTCGCGGGCGGCGTCGACCATCGGGGTGCCGCCCTGGGCGAGCTGGCGCGCGCGATAGGTCGCCGCGAGCGTGAGCTGGAAGCGATTGGGAATGCGTTTGAGGCAATCTTCAATGGTGATGCGGGCCATGGTCTTCTTTCTCAAGCCGGGTTGGAGGAGCTTCCGGCGATATCGAACTGCTTGGGGTGCCGCACAGTCTGCTGCGAAAGCGTGAGACGCGCGGCGCGCACGATCGCGGAGAGGTCGCGTCGTGCTTCATCGAAGTCTTTGTTAATTATAACATAATCGAACTCGGCCACATGCGAGATCTCCTCGTTGGAGTTGGCGAGGCGCTTGCGTATGACCTCTTCGCTGTCCTTGCCACGGCCGCGCAGGCGCCGCTCGAGTTCGGCCATCGACGGCGGCAGGATGAATATGCCCACCGACTCGGGGTACAGGCGCCTCACCTGCTGCGCACCCTGCCAGTCGATCTCGAGCACGATGTCGTGTCCGGAGGCGCGCACCGACTCGATCCAGGTTTGGCCGGTGCCGTAATAGTTGCCGTGCACATGGGCACTTTCGAGAAATTCGCCCCGGGCGAGCATCGCCTCGAAGGTCCTGACGTCGGTGAAGTGATACTCGCGACCGTCCTGCTCGCCGGGGCGCGGTGCGCGCGTGGTGTGCGAAACCGACAGGCGCACCAGCGGGTCTTCCGCGAGCAGCGCGTTCACCAGGGTCGACTTGCCGGCGCCCGAAGGAGCGGCCACTACAAAGATGTTTCCACGCATGGCGGCCTGCTCGATGCCTATTCGATGTTTTGAACCTGTTCGCGCATCTGCTCGATCAGGAGTTTGAGTTCGAGGCTTGCTTCCGAGAGCTCGCGCGACACCGACTTCGATCCGAGGGTGTTCGCCTCCCGGTGCAGTTCCTGCATCAGGAAATCCAGCCGCTTCCCGGCGGACCCGCCCTTGGCGTTCTCGGCGCCGAGTACACGCTCGACTTCGGTCAGGTGAAGCGACAGGCGGTTAATCTCTTCGGCCACGTCGATCTTGACCCCGTAGAGCGCGATCTCCTGGCGCACGCGTTCATCGTCGGCATTGCCCAGGGCTTCGAAAAGGCGTGCCTTGAGTTTTTCCTGGTAGGCCGCGACCGCCTCGGGGATTCGCGGCAGAACTTCGTTGATGATGCCGCGCATCTTGTTGACGCGCTCCTGCAGCACCTGCACGAGCTGTGCTCCTTCGCGGGCGCGGCTCTGCACGAATTCGTCGAGGGCTTCGCGGAACAGGATGAGGCATCCGGTGCGCAGCGCCTCGCCTCGCGAGGGGTCCTCCGCGAGCACGCCGGGCCAGTGCAGCACTTCGGAGACTCGCATAGGCTGCACGTCCGGCATGAGGTCCCGCACCGCGCGCGAGGCGGAGGCGAGCGCCTGCAGCATCGCGCGGTTGACCGAAAGCGAGGCCTCCGACCCGGGTGCGGCGGCAAGTCCGACCCGGCATTCCACCTTGCCGCGCTGCACGCGGCCGGAAATGGCTTCGCGGAAGGCGGGCTCCAGCGGGCGCAACTCGTCGGGCATGCGGAATACGACGTCGAGGAAGCGGCCGTTGACGCTCTTGAGTTCCACCGAGAGCGAGGCATCGAGCTGCTCTCGGGAACGGGCGGCATACCCGGTCATGCTGTGCATCATGAAAGGAGGATCCGGAAGGAAGCGTGAGAAATTGACGCCGAATTTAACGCCTGCGGCGATTGCCTTTGCAAGGGCGCCGGCGAAGCGTGAGAATGCGTCAATCATATTCGCAATGCTCCCTGAATGCCATCACAGGCCAATCAGCCTCTGCCCGATGGCCACCAGCTGCTGAATTACCGGATATCGAGTGTCCTCTCCTGCGGAGGGTTCTCGATCGTCTACCTCGCCTACGACGAGAACGACCAGCCGGTGGCGATCAAGGAGTACCTGCCCGCGCAGCTTGCCTTGCGCAAGGAAGGTGCCGCGCTGCCTTCGATCGCCGAGGAAAATCTCGCCACCTTCCGCTACGGCATGCGCTGCTTCTTTGAAGAAGGCCGGGCGCTCGCGACGCTTGCGCACCCGAACGTGGTGCGGGTGCTCAACTTCTTTCGCGCCAATGAGACGGTGTATCTGGTCATGCGGTACGAGCGCGGCCGCACGCTGCACGAACACATCCATGTGCGTCGCGGTACGGTGCGCGAGAACTTCATACGGCATGTGTTCACGCTGCTGCTGAACGGCCTTCGCGAGGTTCACGCGCAGAAGCTGCTGCATCAGGACATCAAGCCCGCCAACATCTACATCCGCAACGACGGCACGCCGGTGCTGATCGATTTCGGCGCCGCGCGGCAGACGTTCTCGGTGGGTGCGCCCAAGCTCAATCCGATGTTCACCCCGGGATTCGCGCCACCCGAGCAATACCGCGATCGCGAGCAGCTCGGTCCCTGGAGCGATGTGTATTCGATCGGCGCGAGCATCTTCGCCTGCCTGGCAGGCGCGGCCCCGCAGTCGGGCGACCAGCGGCTGGAGAAGGACAGGTACGTCTCCGCCACGCGCCTGTGGCAGGGAAAGTACTCGGTCGAGATGCTCGAGACCATCGACTGGTGTCTCGACCTCGACCCGCTCAAGCGGCCGCAGAGCGTATTCGCGCTGCAGAAGGTGCTGGTGGGCGACAAGCTGCCCGATATCGATCGCAGGACCGGCTTGGTCCACGGCCTGCGCAAGCGGCTGCTTCGACTGGCGCGGCGATGAAATTCTCCATTTTTCAGGCCAGCAGCAAGGGTGCCCGGCGCTCGAACCAGGACCGGGTCGGGCACAGCTACACCCGCGACGCCCTGCTTCTGGTTATTGCGGACGGTATGGGCGGACATCTCAACGGCGAGGTCGCGGCACAGATTGCGGTGCAGTACCTGTCGGAGTCCTTCCGGCGCGAGGCGGTGCCGCGGCTTTCAGATCCGGCGGGCTTTCTGCGCAAGGGCATGGAGAATGCACACCTTGCGATCGAGGACTATGCACGCACCCGGTCGCTGCCCGAGTCGCCGTGCACCACCTGCGTTGCGTGCGTGATCCAGGACAATGTTGCGTTCTGGGCGCACGCAGGGGACTCGCGCCTGTACCACGTGCGCGAGGGCGTCATCCAGGCGCGTACGCGCGACCATTCCCGGGTGCAGGCGCTGATCGATCAGGGTCGGATACGTGAAGAGGCGGCGGCCGCGCATCCGGAACGAAACAAGATCTGGACTGTCTCGGGGGCACGCATCTTCCGCAGGTGGAGGTTTCACGCCGCACGCCGCTTTACGCGGGTGACACGATCCTGCTGTGCAGTGACGGACTGTGGGGGCCGCTATCGCCGCGTATCATCTGCTCCGCGCTGATCCGGCATGAGCTCATGACCGCGCTGCCGGTGCTGATGGCGGAGGCGGAATTGCTCGCAGGGCGCGAGTGCGACAACCTGTCCGCGGTCGCGATTTTCTGGATGGACAACTACGCCGAGCCGCAGGCGGGCGGGATTTCGACGCAACTGCTTGATCGCAACCATGTGTCGGAAAACGTGGAGGAGCTTGGCAAGCAGGACGCGGAGCACACATTCCTCACCGACGAGGAATGTCGAGCGTTCGATCGCGGAGATCCGCGCGGCGATTCGAAGGCAGACACCGAAATAACCACGAGGCTCGAACTACATGAACTCCAATGAATTGAACGTCCGCCCGAGCGGACAGGATGTCACCAACGTCCGCCCGAGCGGACAGGGAGATACGAACGTCCGCCCGAGCGGACGTAAGCCCGACGCCCTGCGCCCGATCACGATCGAGCGCGGCTACACGCGGCATGCGGAGGGCAGCGTGCTCGTGTCCTTTGGCGACACGAAGGTGATCTGCACCGTGAGCGTCGAGGACAAGGTCCCCGGTTTTCTCAAGGGCCGAGGGCAGGGCTGGCTGACCGCGGAATACGGGATGTTGCCGCGCGCGACGCACACCCGTGGCGACCGCGAGGCGGCGCGAGGCAAGCAGTCTGGCCGCACTCAGGAGATCCAGCGTCTGATCGGCCGTTCGCTTCGCGCGGTGACCGATCTGCAAAAGCTCGGCGAGCGCACGATGCAGATCGACTGCGACGTCATCCAGGCCGATGGCGGGACGCGCACCGCGAGCATCACCGGCGCGTGCGTTGCGGTCCACGATGCGCTGGCGAAGCTGCGCGATGCGGGCGTGCTCGCCGAATGGCCGCTTCGCGACTTTGTCGCCGCGGTGTCGGTGGGTATCTACAAGGGCGTGCCGGTGCTGGACCTCGATTACCCGGAGGACTCCGGCTGCGACACCGACATGAATGTGGTGATGACCGGCTCCGGTGGCATCGTCGAAGTGCAGGGCACCGCCGAGGGCGCGCCGTTTTCGCGTGCCGAACTCGACCGGCTGCTGCAGCTTGCCGAGGGTGGCATAGGCGATCTGGTGCGGGCACAGAAGGCCGCGATCGGAGTGTAAAAGTGCGCAATTTATTTCTTGAAATGACCAGCCAGTGCGTAATGGCAGTAAATTTGATTGCTAAATTTGGCAATTATTATGGCGATTGAACCGGCGTCCAACGCCACCCCGGAGCGGCGCATCGTCCTGGCTTCCTCCAACCCGGGCAAACTGCGCGAGTTCGAGCAGATGCTCGCGCCGATCGGCTATACGGTGGTGCCGCAGTCCACCCTCGGCATCGCGGATGCGGAGGAGCCGCACGGCACCTTCGTGGAGAACGCGCTCGCCAAGGCGCGGCATGCGGCACGGCGCTCGCGCCTGCCGGCGCTGGCCGACGATTCGGGCATCTGCGTGCGTACACTGGGCGGCGCGCCCGGTGTGCAATCGGCGCGCTACGCCGCGGACCCGGCAGGCGGGGCGGCTGATCGCGCAGCGCAGGATGCGCGCAACAACGCGAAGCTGATCGAGGCACTTCGCCCGCATCTTGACCGGCGGGCCCATTATTACTGCGTGATCGTGTTCATGCGCCACTACGAGGACCCGGAACCGGTGATCGCGGAGGGCGCATGGAATGGCGAGTTCACGGACACGCCGCGAGGCGAGAACGGCTTCGGTTATGACCCTTACTTCCTGCTTCCCGATTTCGGGCGTACTGCAGCGGAACTCGCGCCCGAGGAGAAAAATTCGGTCAGTCATCGCGGCAAGGCGCTGCGCCGGCTGATTGCAAAGTTCAAGGAAGGCGTGTGACGTGGCGGTGATCGCAGTTGCACCGCCCTCGGCCGGCGGCCGGCTTGCAGCGCTTCCGCCCCTGTCGCTTTACGTGCACATCCCGTGGTGCGTGAGGAAATGCCCCTACTGTGATTTCAATTCGCACGAGGTTCGCGGAGAAGGCGCGACCGCACCGGAGGCCGACTATGTCGCAGCGCTGATCGACGACCTCGACCAGTCGCTGCCGCAGATCTGGGGGCGGCGGGTCTACAGCATCTTCTTCGGCGGCGGCACGCCGAGCCTGTTCTCGGGGGCGTCGATTGATGCGCTGCTCTCCGCTTTCCGGGCGCGGTTGTCGCTTGCGGCCGATTGCGAAGTCACGCTCGAGGCGAATCCCGGCACGGTGGAGGCAGACCGTTTCCGCGACTTCCGCGCAGCGGGCGTCAACCGGCTCTCCCTCGGTATCCAGAGCTTCAACCCTCGCCATTTGAAGGCGCTCGGCCGGATTCACGATGACACGGAAGCTAGGCGCGCGATCGAGGTTGCGCAGAAGAATTTCGACCGCGTGAACCTCGACCTGATGTACTCGCTGCCGCAGCAGACGGTGGACGAGGCGCTTGCCGATGTGAATGAGGCGCTTTCAACCGGCGTGACACACCTGTCCTTCTACCACCTCACCATCGAGCCCAATACCCTGTTCCATCGCCATCCGCCGGCAATACCCGATGCGGACGCGGCGGCGGGAATCAGCGATGCGGTGGAGTCGGCCCTCGTTGGCGCGGGGCACGGGCATTACGAAACCTCCGCGTTCGCGCGGCCCGGTTCGCGTTGCAGGCACAACGTGAATTACTGGCAGTTTGGCGATTACCTCGGCATCGGCGCAGGCGCGCATTCCAAGATTTCGTTTCCCGACCGCATTCTGCGACAGACACGGGCGCGCACCCCGGCGGAGTACCTGCAGCGCGTGGCCAGCCGTACCGCGGTGGTGGAGGAACGCGAGCTTGGCCGCGCCGATCGGGTGTTCGAATTCATGATGAACGCGCTGCGACTGAACGACGGCTTTGCTCCGTCACTCTTCGCCGAGCGGACGGGTCTTTCGATCGGTGCGGCAGAGAGAGGGCTTGCCGAGGCCGAGGCGCGCGGGTTGATCGCACGCAGTCATGACCGGATCGTGCCTACGGTACACGGGCGGCACTTTCTCAACGACTTGCTGCAGATTTTTCTCGAAGACGATTCGTAGTACGCCGCGGCAGGGATTGCGTAGTCGCCGAGCGACTTGCGATGACGGTCAGCGCCGACGGAACACCAGGTCCCACACGCCGTGGCCGAGTTTCAGGCCGCGGTTCTCGAACTTGGTCAGCGGACGCGATTGCGGCCGGTCGGCATACGACTGCGCGGTATTACCAATCAGAGGCTCGGCGCTCAGCACCGCAAGCATCTGTTCGGCGTACTGTTCCCAGTCGGTCGCGAGGTGCAGATGGCCGCCGGGGGCGATCCTCGAGGCGAGCAGCGCGATGAACGGCGGCTGCACGAGGCGGCGCTTGTTGTGCTTTTTCTTCGGCCAGGGATCGGGGAAAAACACATGCGCGCCTGCCAGCGATCCGGGCGGGATCATGTTCTCCAGCACGGCCACCGCGTCGTGCCGGATGATGCGTATGTTGGTGATGCCGCCGGCGTCGATTCGTTTAAGCAGGGCGCCGACGCCGGGGGCATGCACTTCCACGCCGAGATAGTCGTTCTCCGGCTGCACAGCTGCGATCGCCGCGGTGGTCTCGCCCATGCCGAATCCGATTTCGAGGATCTTCGGTGCCTTGCGTCCGAACGCGGCATCCAGGTCGAGCGTGCCCGGCGAATAGTCGATCCCGAAGCGCGGCAGCAGGTCCGCCTGCGCGCGCTTCTGTCCCTCGGTCATGCGCCCCTGGCGCAGCACGAAGCTGCGGATGCCGCGGGTCTCCCCCACGGTGGCGACTCAGCCGGCTTTTTTGGGTGCGGCGGACGTCCCGCCGATCACGCCCTCGGTGGGCGAACTTGGCGAGGCGGTGTAGAACTTGCGCGGCATGCGGCCGGCGAGGAAGGCGTCCCGTCCCGCCTCCACCGCCTTGCGCATTGCGCGCGCCATCAGCACCGGGTTCTTCGCCGCGGCGACCGCGGTGTTCATGAGGATGCCGTCGCAGCCGAGTTCCATCGCGATCGCGGCATCGGAGGCGGTGCCCACGCCCGCATCCACGAGCACCGGCACCTTGGCCGCTTCGATGATGAGTTGCAGATTCCAGGGATTCAGGATGCCCATGCCCGAGCCGATCAGCGAGGCGAGCGGCATCACCGCCACGCAGCCGATTTCCTCGAGTTGCTTGGCGATCAACGGATCGTCGCTGGTATAGACCATGACCTTGAAGCCGTCGCGCACCAGTGTTTCGGCAGCTTTCAGGGTTTCGATCACGTTAGGAAACAGGGTCTTCGGGTCGCCCAGCACTTCGAGCTTCACCAGGTCGTGGCCATCGAGCAGTTCGCGCGCAAGCCTCAGGGTGCGCACCGCGTCATCTGCGCTGTAGCAGCCCGCGGTGTTGGGCAGGTAGGTGAATTTAGAGGGCGGAACCGCGTCTAGCAGCGAGGGCTCGTTCGGGTTCTGCCCGATGTTGGTCCTGCGTATCGCAACGGTGACGATCTCCGCGCCGCTTTCATCGATCGCGCGGCGGGTTTCGTCGAAGTCCTTGTATTTGCCGGTGCCGATGAGCAGACGCGAGTTGTAGGCGCGTCCGCCGATTACGAGAGGGTCATTCACGGGCAGGGGTGCATTCAAGGTTCAGCCTCCTCCGACAGCAACCACGATTTCAAGGGTGTCGCCGTCGGCAAGCGGGGTTTGGGCATGGCGGCTGCGCGGAACGATCTCGCCGTTGCGCTCGACCGCGACTCGCTTGCCCGTAAGGGAAAGTTCATCCAGCAGCAGAGACAGGTTTGCACCCTCGGGGACCGAGCGTGCCAGACCGTTGACGGACAGTTGGATCATGGGGCGATGGCGAGCAAGGGAAATCCGGACAACGAGGGAAAATTCTAGCACGCGTAGGGGTCCCCCCGAGGTTCGCGGGGCAGTTCGCGAACGCAGCGCCGCAGGCGTAGCATGAAGGAAGGAGTGGAATCGGAGGAAAAAGGCATGCTTACGCTGGAAGACTGCATCGCCCTGTCGGACCTGACCGACGAGGATATCCGCGCGATTGCGGAGCACGAACATATTCCGCTGATGGCGGCGGCCGAATTTGGTGACTACCTGATCCACCGACCCGATGGCGAGATGTGCCTCAAGATGATCATCCGTGACGATATCGAGACCGCGCGTGTGCATGGTGACCTGATGCATGCGCTGGCGCTCAAGCTCGCGCTGCGTCGGTTCATTGCGCAACACCCGCGGTGTGACGAAAGGCGTCGAAGCGAATTTCATTTTCCCGACAGACGCGGAAGCTGAGCGCTGCCCGGCGGACGGCGCCGGATAACCATAACGACAGTCTTAGCGAGGAGGATGGAGATGGTCCGTGTTCAAGCGTTGCGGAGCCTGTTCGGTGCGTGTTTGCTAGCGGTCGTGATGGGAGGACCGGGTCTGCTGTCGCCCGCATGGGCACAAGGCAGCTTTCCTGATCGACCAATCCGGGTCATCGTCCCGTTTACACCCGGGGGTGCCAACGACGTGTTGGCCCGATTCACCGCTCCGGGACTGCAGGCGCGCCTTGGCCAGCCGGTCGTCGTGGAGAACAGGCCTGGCGCCGGCGGCAACATCGGCGGGGAATTCGTGGCGAAAAGCGCGCCCGACGGTTACACCCTGCTGATCGCGCAGAACGGTCTCACGATGGCGCCCTGGCTGGAAAAGATGTCCTATGACCCGATGGCGCTTGCGCCGATCACCATCTCAATGGTGTCCCCGGTCTTGATGGCGGTCAACAACGAGATGCCGGTCAGGTCGGTCGCCGAACTGATCGCTTATGCCAGGGCCAATCCGGGAAAGATTTCCTATGCCACTCCCGGCATAGGGACCCCGCATCACCTGTTCACCGAACTCTTTCTCAGTCTGACCGGCACGACGATGGTGATGATCCCGTACAAGGGCGTCGCGGGCATCGTCACCGACCTGATCGGAGGACGTGTGAACCTGGTGCTCAGCACGGTTGCCACGCTCGCACCGCCGGTTACGGCAGGCAAGATACAGGGCCTGGGCGTGGGCGAGTTGAAGCGACTGGCGGGTCTTCCGAGCATCCCCGCCGTTGCGGAAACCGTGCCGGGATTCAACGTGAATTTCTGGATGGGTTTCAGCGCGCCAACCGGTACGCCCGAGGCGATCACGCACAAGCTGTCCGACGAACTGCGCGCCGTGATGAAGCTTCCCGACGTGGCGGAGCGCCTGACCAAAAGCGGCTACGAAATCACTTCCACCACGCCTGCGGAAATGCGCACGATCATGCGAAGCGATTACGATAAGTGGGGCAAGGTGGTCAAGGAAGCGGGCATACGGCTGAACTGAGTGGTCGTCCGGAATTCGAAAACAAGCGGACAGACGATTCGCTACAAGGGACATGCATGGGTGAGAAGAAAAGGCGACAGGCAGCGGATACAGGTTCCAATTCCGGCGCCGCAACCGCACTCGACGCGCAAACTTCGGAGCATTACGTCGAGTGCAGGAATCTGGAGCAGTTTATCGCCGCATCGCCCGGCAACCACGAGGCGCGATACAGGCTCTCCGCGCTGAGGCACCGGATGTCACAGCTGGACCGCGAGCGACAACGCCCCGCCCAGGCGATTTTTGAAAACCTGGGACTGGCGCTTGAGTCAATCACGGATGCGATCTGGATCGATCCGACGAACGACGCCTACTGGATGCATTTTGCGGAGTGCATAAAGGTGGTGGGATTGCCGCGTCCGCTGTCTCCGAGGGCACGCGAGACGCTCGCGCGCGCGCTGGAGCATCCTGCCGTGTCGCCGCAGCTGCTGATTACGCCCATCGTTTCCTTGCTGCGATCTCACCCGGCCCTGGCTGCGCTCGGGCCGCATATGGCGTCGGACTCTGTGATCGGGGATGCGGAGCGTCCCGGGCTGCTTGCCGCACTCGCCGAACTTTTTCAGGAACCGCTGCTGCTGCGCTTGATGCACCTTTGCATCGTGGCGGAACCAAACCTTGAGCGACTCATCGTATTGGCCCGCAGCCTGAGCCTGCACGCAATCGCGAGGCAGCCGGATGCGGCCATGCCGATCCCGATCGAAATCCTGGCTGCAATCGCGTTCCAGTGCTTCAGCACGGAATACCTTTACGATGAAGCTGACCTTGAGCGCGATGATCACTCCATCCTGCTGAAGTCCATCGGGGAGAAGTTCAACGCGGGGTTGGAGCCGCCTTTGCGCTGGTTGGCGGTGAGTGCCTGCTACAGGTCGCTTGGCGCAAGCGAATCTGCGGAAAAGATCGTCAGACTTTGTTCCGGTACCGCGCTCGCTGGCCTGGCACGACAGCAGATAAGTGAGCCTTCCGAAGAAGCGCGATTGCGCGACACCATCCCGACGGCGGCTGTGCCGTCGAGCGGAATATCGGCGGCGGTCGCTTCCCAGTACGAAGAAAATCCCTATCCGCGCTGGATCAAGTGTGTCCCGAATCGTGCGAGCGACAATTTCGCCGGGCTGGTCCGGCATTCGTTGCCGGGAGTGCGCCTGCCTGATGCATCCGGCGAGTCCCGGCGGATTCTCATTGCGGGATGCGGCACCGGGCAGCATCCCATCAGCAGCGTGTCGTCCTGCAGGGACTCGCGGATTATGGCGCTCGATCTGAGCCTGTCGAGTCTCGCCTATGCCAGGCGCAAGACGGAGGAACTCGGCATCGCCAACATCGAGTACCTGCAGAGCGATATTCTCGATCTCGGCGTGCTTTCTGATCGGTTTGACCTGATCGAGTCGATCGGCGTGCTGCATCACCTGGAGGATCCTGCGCGCGGCTGGCGGGTGTTGCGCGGGCTGCTCAAGCCGCAGGGGCTGATGCGCATCGCGCTCTACAGCGAGCTCGCACGCACGGCCGTGGTGAAAATGCGCGAGCAGATTGCAGCGCAAGGCATGACGCCGACGCTTGCCGACATGCGTCGCTGCCGTGCATATCTTCGTCCGCGACTGGACACCCTCGGCACGCCGACTTTGAATTACAGCCCCGACTTTTACTGCGCGAGCGGCTGCCGCGACCTGTTTTTTCACGTCATGGAGCACCGCTTCACTCTGCCGGTTGTGAAGAAGCTGCTTGGCGAACTGGATCTCGAATTTCTCGGCTTTCAGTTGCCGACTGTCGGAATCCTTGATCGCTATCGCGCGGAGTTTCGTGACGATCCCGGTGCGACCAATCTCGACAACTGGCACAGCTTCGAGACGGCCAACCCCTGGATGTTCCAGGGCATGTATTTCTTCTGGCTTCAGGCGAGAAGCTGAGGTCATTGCGCGACCATGCCCGCAAACAAGGTAAAATCCCTGTCCTAGGCGGGTGTAGTTCAATGGTAGAACGGCAGCTTCCCAAGCTGCATACGAGGGTTCGATTCCCTTCACCCGCTCCATATTCTCCCCCGCGGTTTCGGTCGGACAGAAGGCGTGTGCCATGCCAGTCTCCATCGACGGCAAACTCGTCGTGGCAATCTCATCCCGGGCCTTGTTCGATTTCGAGGAAGAGAACAGCGTCTTCGAGACCGATGACGACCGCGCCTACATGAAGTTGCAGCTTGATCGCATCGACGTGCCGGCCAAGGAGGGCGTGGCATTTCCGCTGGTAAAGAAGCTTCTCGCGTTCAACGCCGACGGCGAGCACCGGGTGGAGGTGGTGATCCTCTCGCGTAACGACCCGGTGAGCGGCCTGCGGGTATTCCGTTCCGCAGAGAAAGCGGGCCTCCGGCTGGAGCGCGGTGTTTTCACCCGAGGAAGGAATCCGTACCGTTATCTCGACGCGCTGAAGGCGAATCTTTTTCTTTCGGCCAACGAGGCCGATGTCACCAGCGCGCTGGAAGCAGGATTTCCGTCGGCAAGGGTGTATCCGGAATCGGCACGCGAAGGCGAGCGCCACCGCGACGAGGTCCGGATTGCCTTCGACGGCGATGCGGTGCTGTTCTCCGACGAGGCCGAGCGGGTGTACCAGCGCGACGGGCTGGACGCGTTTCAGGCGCACGAGATACGCCATGCTCACAGGCCGCTTCCTCCCGGGCCGTTCAAGCCACTGCTCGAGGCGCTTCACCGGTTGCAGACCGCGGGTGGAAATGTGCCGATGCGGGTGCGCACGGCGCTGGTGACTGCGCGTTCAAGCCCGGCGCATGAGCGGGCGGTTCGTACGCTGATGGACTGGAACATCCAGGTCGACGAGGCGCTGTTCCTCGGCGGACTCGACAAGGGGGAATTCCTGCGCGCGTTCGAGCCGGATTTCTTTTTTGATGACCAGCACGGGCACATTGAATCGGCGCGCCAGCATGTGGCCGCGGGCCACGTTCCCTTCGGCATAGCAAACCGGAAGTCATCATGAAAACAGTAAAGATCGTATTGGGTATTGTCGTAAGTGTGGTGATCCTGGCTGTCATCGCGGCCGCGATCTTTGCCTCGAGCTTCGATGCCAACCGCTACAAGAGCGATGCCGTCCGGATCGTCAAGGAGAAGACCGGGCGGACTCTGAGCATAGAGGGCGATATCGGTCTGTCTTTCTTCCCGAAGCTGTCGCTTATGCTCGGAAAGACGATGCTTTCCGAGGCGGGCCGCGAGGAGGTGTTTGCACGCGTGGACAAGGTTCAGGTCGCCCTTGAGGTGCTGCCGCTCCTGACCGGCCGAGTGAAGCTGGAGCGGGTGACCCTGTCGGGGCTGCAGGCGGAGGTCGTTCGCTACAAGGACGGCAGGACCAACATCGATGACCTGAAAGGCGGCGGCAAATCTGGGGATGAGAAGAAGGCGCCAGAGTCCGCATCGGCCGGCCCCCTCGGCATCGACGTCGAAGGCGTGGATATTCGCGCAGCCAGCCTTGCGTATCGTGATGAGCGCGAGAGCAAACAGTTTCGCATGGCAATCGACCAGCTTTCGACCGGGCGCATCGCGAGCGGGTTGCCGGGCAAGCTGGAACTGAAGGCGCGCTTTGAGTCCAGCGTACCCAAGGCGGCCGGTTCCGTTGACTTTCAGTCGGGCTACCGGATCGATTTCGGGACAGGTTCAGTGGCGCTTTCGGGCATCGCGCTCAAGGTATCGGGCGACCTGCCCGGTGCGGCTGGTCTGGTGGCGAGCCTCAAGGGCGATATCGAGGCGGATCCGTCAAAGGCGACATTCGTGGTCAACGGGCTCGTACTCGTAGTCACCACGAACGACGGCATCGAGGCAGGTCTCAACGCGCCGAAACTGCAATTGGCCGCGGGTGGGGCGGTAGGTGATGCGGTCACCGGCAGCGTCAAGGTGGCACGACCCGGATTCTCGGTCGATGCGAGGCTCGCGCTTGCCGCGCTCTCCGCGAAAGGCGAGCTGATCAGTTTCCCGAGCATGGTGCTCGAGTTTTCGGGCAAGCAGGCGGAGACCGCATTCACCGGGCGGATCGCAACTCCGGTCGCGCTCGATCTCGGGAAATCGACGATTGAGCTCGCAAAAATTACGGGTGAGTTCGCTGCCAGCGGAGCCAAGCTGCCAGGCGGGAATCTGAAGGCGAGCCTTGCAGGAAGTGTGGCGACCGACTGGGCAAAGCAGACGGCTCGAACCGATGTATCTGTCAAGATGGACTCGAGCACGCTCGGCGCGAAGGTCACGGTGTCGCGGTTTTCGCCGCTTTCGGCGCGCTTTGATCTTGTGGCGGATACGCTGGATGCGGACCGGTTTGCGCCACCGGCTGCTCCCGCTGCCGCGGGCGGCAAGGATTCGAAGTCCGCCGGTTCGGGCGGCGATGCACCGGTGGACCTCGCCGCGCTGAAGGGGCTGGATCTGACGGGGACGGTTCGCGTCGGCGCACTGGTTGCGCACAAGGTGAAAGTCGGGAACCTGAACCTGAGCTTGCGTGTCGCGGGCGGCAGAGCGGAGGTGAGTCCGCTGTCGGCGGAACTGTACGGCGGCAAACTGGCAGGTCAGCTGAGCGCGGATGCCAACACACACCAGCTCAGCGCGAAGACGCAGCTCACAGCGGTGAACATCGGACCGATCCTGAGGGATGCGGCAGGAAAAGACGTCATCGACGGACGCGGCAACGTTGCTCTGGATGTACGCACGACCGGAACCACGGTTGGGGCGCTCAAGAAGGCGCTGGGCGGTACGGCAAGCCTTCAGCTCAAGGACGGAGCAATCAAGGGCATCAATCTCGCGGACACCTTCCGCAAGGCGAAGTCGATGGTGGGCGCGGGCAAATCGCAGGATCAGGCGGCGAACAACGCTGAGAAAACGGATTTCAGCGAACTCTCGGCAAGCTTCGTCATCAGGGATGGCGTTGCTCATAATGAGGACCTGAGTGCGCGCTCCCCCTTCCTGCGGCTCGCCGGCGCGGGCGACATCAACATCGGCGCAGATTCTATGGACTACCTTGCCAAGGCCTCAGTCGTGGCGAGTGCGGCGGGTCAGGGCGGAGGCGACATGTCAGGCCTGACGCTTCCGGTCCGGGTATCCGGACCGTTCGACGCTCTGCGCTTCGGTATCGAGTTCGGATCGATGATCTCCGATTCGGCAAAGCAGAAAGTCCAGGATGCGGTGAAAAGCGGACTCAAAGGCTTGTTCAAGCGGTGAGTCGCGCGAAAGGCAAGGCCGCACCGCCCGCGGCCGGGTTTGCCTCCCGGGTGGTCGCGTGGCAGCGTATTCACGGACGCCACGATCTGCCGTGGCAGCAGACCCGAGATCCTTACCGTATCTGGTTGTCCGAGGTGATGCTGCAGCAGACCCAGGTAGGCACCGTGATTCCGTATTACGAGCGGTTTCTCCAACGGTTTCCGGAGGTGGCAAGCCTCGGTGCTGCGGATATTGACGAGGTACTCGCGCTCTGGAGCGGTTTGGGCTACTACTCTCGCGGACGCAATCTTCATGCGGCTGCGGTTCGAATCGCGCGTGAGCTTGGCGGCCGGTTTCCCACCGACCGTGCGACGCTGGAGTCCCTGCCCGGTGTCGGGCGATCGACGGCCGCGGCGATCGCTGCGTTCTCGGTGGGTGCGCACGAGGCGATTCTCGACGGAAACGTGAAGCGCGTACTGGCCCGGCATTTCGCGATAGAGGGGTTTCCCGGCGTGTCATCGGTCGAGAAGCAACTGTGGGCCTTGGCGGAGTCGTTGCTGCCGGCCGGCGATGTAGAAGCCTATACGCAGGGTGTAATGGACCTGGGTGCGACGCTGTGCACGCGTTCCAGGCCGCGTTGTGTGGACTGCCCTGTCGCGAACAGCTGCGAGGCACACCGCAGTGGGCGGGAGGTGCAGTTTCCCTCGGCTCGTCCCAAGAAAGTGCTTCCCCACAAGACCACGGTCATGCTTGTGCTGGTGCGAGAGGGCAGGCTGCTGCTTACGCGTCGTCCGCCCTCCGGTATCTGGGGCGAACTGTGGTCGTTTCCGGAGTTCGATTCCGCACATGCGGCAACGGAGTACGCCGTGCGACAGGTCGGGCGGCTTTCGGGGGAAACCGAGCTGCCTCCGGTAGCCCACGGGTTCAGTCATTACCGGTTGACGATTCAGCCTCTTCGCTGCGTGTCAAGCGGCCATGAGATCACCGTGAGTGAGCCCGGGGTGCGCTGGATGTCCCGTGAAGAGGCGCTGGCCTCGTCGCTGCCTGCGCCGGTCCGGGTAATCGCGAGCGACGTCGAACTGGACTGAGCTCAGCCTTTGGAGGCCCGCGCGATCAGCCTCTGCAGGATCTCGAGCCGGTCGACGTGGTCGTCGACTTCGAGAAGTTTCTGTTTTCCTGCTGATGGCATGGGCATGATTTCCGACAGGCGATAGCTCACCCAGGCCGAGTCATCGAAGCGATGCGGTTGCGGCAGTACTTCTGCGCCGTGCTTTTCGACAATCGAGCGGAGGATTTTCACGCATTCTGCGTGTTCCACAGGTACCGGCGCGCCAGGATCGTCAGCAAGGAATTCAACGTCGCCGATGAGCAGGCCCTGGCTGTTTGGCGCCGAGGACAGCAGGCGAAAGCGACGCCGGCCTTCGGTGCGGATGTTGAGCACGCCGAGTTGTTCCATGTCCCAGTCAATGATGCCCGCGGTGCAGCCGATGATCATTGGTATGGCAGGCGTACCCACTTCCCGGCCTTCGCGAATCAGGCTCACTCCGAATTCGCTCCCCTGCTTCATGCAGTCGCGTGTCATGTCCATGTAGCGCGTCTCGAAGATTCGCAGAGGGAGAATGCCACCGGGGAAGAGCACGGTGTTGAGCGGGAAAATCGGAATTTGCATCCTGACCTCAGGCGGGTAGTTGACGGTGCCGCACGAGCACCGACCGCGTCTGACGAAAGTGCGCGGCGATCCGCTCGACGAGATACACGGAACGGTGTTGTCCACCGGTGCATCCGATCGCGATCGCGAAATAGCTCCGGTTGTCGCGTTCGTACGCAGGCAGCCAGGACTCGGCGAAGGCGAGGATGTCCCGGAACATTTTCTCCACCTGCGGTTCGCGCTCCAGGAATGCGACGACATCGCGATCGCGTCCGGTGAGCGGGCGCAGGCGGGGGTCGTAGTGCGGATTGGGCAGGCAGCGGACATCGAACACCAGGTCCGCGTCGAGCGGAATGCCCTGCTTGAATCCGAAGGATTCGAGCAGCAGCGTCAACCGCGCATCGCTGGTGCCGAGCAGATCCTTTATCCAGTTGCGAAGGGTATTGGGCGAGAGATCGCTTGTGTCGATCCGATGGCCGATTTCGGCCAGCGGCGCGAGAAGTTCGCGTTCGATTGCGAGCGCTTCCTCAAGAGTACGCTCGCCGCGCGCGAGTGGATGGCGACGCCTTGTCTCGGAAAAGCGCTTGATCAAGGTGTCGTTTTTCGTATCGAGGAAAAGCACGCGCACTTCGATTCCGCGGCGGCGTAGTGCGTCTATATGCAAAGGCACTTCTTCGAGCGAGGAACCGCTGCGCGCGTCCACGCTGACGGCGGCTTGTACCGTGCCCGTTTGCTCGAGCTGTGCCAGGGTCTCCGGCAGGAGCTTGACGGGAATATTGTCCACGCAGTAGTAGCCCGCGTCCTCAAGTACCGCCAGCGCGATGCTTTTTCCGGAGCCCGAGAGCCCGCTTACCAGTACAAATTGCATGGAGGCGAGCCTAGCATGACAGGGGCATGGACAGGAACGCGCCGCGGCCCGGTGGCTTCCTGCCGTTCAGGACTCCGAACTCTTCCCGAGTTCCGCCTGTTGCCGTTCGATGAATTCACGGGTGCTGAATATGCCGCGTAGCTGCAGGATGTAGTTGCGTACCGCGGCCTCGAGCAGCACCGCGAGATTTCGACCCGCTGCGACCGGGATGACCACCTTGCGTACCGTTGTGCCGAGGATGTCTTCGGACAGTTCGTGCAGCGGAAGTCGCTCCACGCTTGTGGTCCCGGTCGCTGTAGGCTTTTCCAAATGGACCACGAGGCGCAGGTTCATTTTCGGGCGCACTGCGGTTTCGCCAAATATCGTCCGGATATTCAGCACGCCAAGTCCTCGTACCTCGAGAAAATCCTTGAGCATCGGCGGACAGCGACATTCGAGGCGATTGGGCGGCACCCGTGTGATTTCAACCACATCATCGGCGACAAGGCCGTGGCCGCGGCTGATCAGTTCGAGCGCGAGTTCGCTTTTGCCTACGCCCGAGTCGCCCGTGATCAGAACGCCGAGTCCAAGCACGTCCATGCACACGCCATGGCGCTCGGTTGATTCGGCAAGCACTTTGGCCAGGTAACGCCGCAGAGTATTGATCACCTGCGCTCCAGGCAGGGGCGATACGAGCACCGCGAGTCCGTGGCTCGCCGCGCTCTCGAGGATGAGTTCCGGGGGCGATTGCCCGTCGCAGAAAGCGATCAGAGCCGGCTTTGCCGCCAGCATCCGTTCTATGAGCGCCTGTGCTGCGGCGTGATCAAGCCCGGTCAGATGCGATATCTCGTTTCCGCCAAACACCTGGACTCGGTTGGGGTGGAGGAGGTTGAGATGGCCAATCAGTGCCGAGGAGTCCGCGTTATCGCGCTGGATCAGCGCCGAGCCGGACTCTTCACCGGCCGCCCAGGCAAGCGAAAGTGCGCTCCTGTTGTCTTCAAACAGCCGCGCGACGCTGACTTGCAACATTAGGCTGCCATGCCGTTATGCTTTGGTGAAGTGCGCCTGCGTCGGTACCGGTCGACAGGCCCTCCCGCAGTTCGCGGTCACTGAACATCTGTGCAAGTTCGGAAAGTATCTGGAGGTGCTGCTCGGTTGCCTGTTCGGGTACAAGCAGAATGAAAGCGAGGCTCACCGGTTTGCCGTCCGGCGCATCGAAGGGGACAGGCGTCGAGAGACGCACAAAGGCGCCGACCGCATCCTTGAGGCCTTTGATGCGTCCGTGCGGTATCGCCACGCCTTGCCCAAGTCCGGTCGATCCAAGGCGTTCACGCGCAAACAGGCTGTCGAATACCAGGCTGCGCGCGATGCCCTGATTGTTTTCGAAAAGCAGGCCCGCTTGTTCGAACAGACGCTTTTTGCTTGTGACGTCTAGGCCCAAAACGATATTGGACGGTGGCAGAAGTTTGGCGATGAGGTTCATCGGATGTCAGGCAGTCGGTCGGAGCCCTGGGATGGAATCGCTTCGGGGAAACGGGAATTGCCTGTGGCAGAAATTCGCCGGGAAGTCGCGATCGACGCAGCCCCCGAGCGACACCTCCCGACCGCGGGGGCGAATTCTACCCCAGACTGAGACTCGACGCGTCTACTCTTCCTGACGGTGTTTCAGCGCGTCATGTGGATGCGCTTGCACCTTGTCCTTGTACTTGATGATCTGGCGATCTAGCTTGTCGATCATGAGATCTATCGCTGCATACAGATCGGGGTCGCCACATTCCACGAAGATATCCTTGCCGCGAACGTGGACGGTAACTTCTGCCTTCTGAGTCAGCTTTTCGACCGAAAGGATCACGTTGACATCTATGACGTGATCGAAGTGTCGGGTAACCCGGTCCATTTTCGACTGGACATAAGTCCGCATGGCTGGGGTGACGGCGACATGATGACCGCTGACGGTGAGGTTCACAGGGCACTCCTCCTTTTCAAAGGGCTTTTCTGAGGCTAACCGGTGGAATGTGCAGAGACTCACGGTACTTCGCGATCGTCCGCCGCGCAACCATGATCCCTTGCTGTCCCAGAATCTGAGAGATTTTGGAGTCCGAAAGTGGCCGCTTGTCGTCCTCGGCGGCGACCAGTTGACGAATCAGCGCGCGGATCGCCGTCGCGGAACAGGCGCCGCCGGTGTCGGTTGCCACATGACTTCCGAAAAAATACTTGAGTTCGAAAATGCCGCGAGGTGTGAGCATGTACTTCTGCGTTGTCACCCGGGAAACGGTAGATTCATGCAGGCCAAGGACGTCTGCAATTTCGCGCAGGACCAGCGGACGCATTGCGACCTCGCCGTGTTCGAAAAAGTGGGGTTGTCGATCGACTATCGCTTGCGATACGCGAAGTATGGTCTCGAAACGCTGTTGCACGTTTTTGATCATCCAGCGTGCTTCCTGCAATTGCTGCGACAACTGGCCGGACGAAGCGCTGCGATTGCCCTGCAGGATGTCCGCGTACATGCGGTTTATCCGCAGTTTGGGCATGGCGTCGGGATTCAGGCTTGCGAGCCATACGTTCTTGATTTTTTTAACCACGACATCCGGTACGACGTATCGAGTCTCAATCGTGGAAAACGCGGCTCCGGGCCGGGGGTTGAGACTCTGGACAAGACGTTGGGCAACGCGGAGTTGGTCGTCCGTGCAACTCAGCACTCGCTTGAGCCGAACGAAATCACGTGAGGCGAGAAGAGGCAGGTGATTGTGGACGATGTCGATGGCAAGTGCCCGGCCTTCTGTCACGGGGGCGAGGTCGCGCAACTGCAGTTCCAAGCACTCAGCCGCGTTGCGCGCGCCGATTCCCGCGGGGTCCAGATGCTGCAGGTGCCTGAGTGCGATAAGCAACTCGTCCGGATCAATTTCGATTTCTTCCGGTAGCGCCTCGAGAACGTCCTCCAGCGATTGCGTCAGATAGCCGTCATCATTCAGGGCATCGATGAGCACGCCAACAAGGACGCGGTCGCGACGCTCCAGATTGAGCATCGCAAGTTGGCCCATCAGGTGATCGCGCAACTGCGGCAGATCCGGCGCGACCTGCTGAAAATCAGGCTCGTCTCCGTCGTCCCGGCTGCTGCCGCTGTTGTTGGTCGCGGCGCCGGACTCGTTGTGCCAGTCGAATTCTGCGGGCGTTGTGTCTGTCTGTGATTCCGCCGCAGGTGCGTCCTGCTGTTCCTGGGCTTCGGCAGAAGATGTGCCGGTGTGAGGCACGATCGCCTGATCTTGCTGGTTGTTGTCTTCCCGGTCGAGAAACGGATTGTCCGCGAGGAACTGGTCGAGTTCCTGACTGAGTTCCAGCGTTGATAACTGGAGCAGGCGTATTGATTGCTGCAACTGAGGCGTCAGCGTCAGATGCTGCGACAACTTCAGTTGCAGGGTCTGTTTCATGTGGGGCGGGTGGGCAAGGGCGGCTTGTGGCCGGCATTACATCCGGAAGTTTTCGCCGAGATAGACTCGCCTGACGTTTTCATTATAGACAATCTCGTCCGGTTTGCCGGACGCGAGGACAGTGCCTTCGTTGATGATGTAGGCCCGGTCACATATGCCGAGAGTTTCCCTGACGTTGTGGTCGGTAATCAGGACGCCAATTGACCGCTCTTTTAGAAAACGGATGATGCGCTGAATATCCAATACGGCGATCGGATCAACGCCCGCAAACGGCTCATCGAGCAGGATGAAGGTCGGGCGGGTTCCGAGCGCACGCGCTATTTCGACCCTGCGTCGCTCACCACCGGAAAGCGAGATCGCAGTCGAATTCCTGAGGTGCTCAATGCCTAATTCCCCGAGAAGGCGTTCAAGCGTTGCGGAAATCTCGGCCGGCGAAAGCTTCTGAAGTTCAAGTACCGCCTGTATATTTTCTTCCACGGTGAGTTTGCGAAACACCGAGGCCTCCTGCGGAAGATAGGAGACACCGAGCCTCGCCCGGGCATGCATGGGCATTCGGGTGATGTCGTGATCGTCGACTTCTATGCGTCCACCATCAACCGCAACAAGGCCGACGATCATGTAGAAGCACGTCGTTTTGCCGGCGCCGTTCGGCCCGAGGAGTCCAACGACCTCGCCGCTCGCAAGTTCCAGCGACACGTCCTTGACGACCTCGCGCGACTTGTAGCGCTTCTTCAGGTTGTTAGCCTTGAGCAGGCTCATCGGATCTGTGCCTGGCCTAGTTCTGCCGCGGGGTGCCCGAGGACGGCACAGATCTTGATTCCTGAGGGGCACCAGGGGAAGAATCCGGCTTCTTCTTCGGCATGATCACCGCGCGCACACGGCTCTCGGGTGTCCCGCGGGGGGCATCCTTCGAGGCGAGTACGGTGAAGTACTCGGTTCTGGAGTCGTAGGAGATGTAATTTCCATTTACATCATCACCGCCATCCCTACGCATTCTCGCACGAGTGAAAAATTCAACGCGGTCCGCTCGTCCATCGTATTCGATACGATCCGCTTCGCCCTCTACATATTCGTTGAATCCCTCGCGCTTCTGGCGGAAGGTTGCGAGATTTCCTGTCGCGATACCAAACTGGAATCCCTCGGCATCCTGGCGGACGGTTATCTTGTCTGCGCGAATAGTGAGGGTTCCTTGCGTGAGGACGACCTTGCCATCGAATACTGCCGTTTTCTTCGCATCGTCGGCTGACATACGGTCGGATTCGATGTTGACGGGCTTGTCGCGGTCGGCCTTTTCGGCGTGTGCAAATTCCGAAGCGAGAAGGCCGGCCATCAGCAACCCCGATACGAGGAGTCTGCACGCCACGCGGATCGAAGATGGTGCGTTGCCGAGTAGTACCTCGCTGTCGCAGGCCGGCTTGTGATTGCTAATGCTTCTTTGGCGCATCAAAGCTTCCCTTTACCCTGGCGTATAAGGAGAACTGGCGTGTTCGCCGGTTGTATTCCATTCCGGTGCCGGATATGGTCGAAGAACCTTCACGTATCGTGACCAGTCGATCAGAAAGAATCAGGTCCTTCTTTGATAAAACGTGTAGATATTCGCTACGGACCTTCATTTCCGGTGCCTCGCGGGTTCCAACCCGCACCATCTCCACGTTGCCGTGGAAAAAGGCCTCTTCGTAGTCGCGTGTAACCCGGCCGCGCTCGGACGTCACGGTTACATCGGAGCCCTCACTGCGCTTCACGAAATGTGGCGCAATAAGTTCGGTTGAGTCATCGTCGGCAAAGTGAAACATCCGCTTTGCCGACAAGCGGTACTGTGGAATTCCTTTTTCATTCATGCGCGTAATCGTGAAATTGTCGATGATCGCATCGGGATCATGGCGACGCGTTCCTGGATCGAGAAACGTGGGACCTTCGATGGCCTGCCGTAGCCAAAGCGTGAGTGCGGCAAGCAGCAACATGAGCACTATCGGAAGAAGGTGGACTGCGCGCGACTTCATGTCAGATATCGCGCGATAGCGTCTTCAATTCGTCCCTGGGCACGCAGGATAAATTCACTGACGTCGCGTGCAGCTCCATGGCCACCTCGGGACGAAGAAACATAATGTGCACGGTCCCGGACGATTCCCGGCGCGTCAGGGACCGTCGCCGCGAATCCGCAGCGGGTGAGGACAGGCAGATCTACCAGGTCATCGCCCATGAATCCGACTTCGGTGGCCTTCAAGTCGACGCGCTTCAGTATCTGCTCGAACGCAACGCCCTTGTCATGCGCTCCTTGCACCACGAGTTCGATTCCTAGCTCGGATGCGCGCCTGGATACGATCGGCGAGTCCCTGGACGTGAGTATCCCGACACGGACGCCGCATTCCTGGAGCATCTTCATGCCGTGTCCGTCGTGTACGTGAAAGGCCTTCATCGCTTCGCCGTATTCTGCGATGTACAACCTGCCGTCGGTCAGCACGCCATCGACATCGAAAATCATGAGCCTGACTGTGGCGGCCCGGTTCGCGGCGTCTTGCGTCATATTGCCTTGGCGCTAAACAGGTCGTGCATGTTTAGGGCACCGACGAGACGTCCGTCCGCATTGACAACAAGCAGCTGGTTGACCTTGTGGCTCTCCATGAGCTGGACCGCTTCGGCCGCCAGGCGGTCGGGGCCGATGGATCGTGGGTTCCGGGTCATCAGCGTGGAAATCCGGACGCCGCGAATGTCACCTGTGGTTTCAAGTGCGCGGCGCAGGTCACCGTCGGTGAATATGCCGGTCACGTGATCGCCCGTGTCGACAACCGCGGTCATGCCCATGCGTTTTCGCGACATCTCGACCAGAGCTTCGGAAAAACTTGCGTCGTCATTGACTTTCGGAATTTCCGCCGCTTTGCGCATGACGTCGGAGACGCGTGTGAGCAACTGACGGCCGAGAGAACCTCCGGGATGGGAACGTGCGAAGTCCTCGGGACCGAAGCCGCGGGCGTCTAGCAGTGCGATGGCGAGCGCATCTCCCAGTGCAAGCGCCGCGGTGGTGCTCGCCGTTGGTGCGAGGTTCATCGGGCATGCCTCCTGTGCAACGCCGGCGTCGAGATGCACATCCGCCTCTATTGCAAGCGTGGACGTAGGGTTGCCGGTCATCGCAACGAGTCGGGCGCCTTCACGTTTGATCATCGGCACGATCGCGAGCAGTTCCGCGCTCTCGCCGGAGTTCGAAATTGCGATCAGGACGTCGTCACGGGTGATCATGCCGAGATCGCCGTGACTGGCTTCTGCCGGGTGTACGAAAAACGCAGGTGTGCCTGTGCTTGCCATCGTGGAGGCGATTTTTCGGGCGATATGGCCGGATTTTCCAATCCCGCTAACAACCACCCGACCCCGGCTGGCGAGAATCAGGTTAACTGCATCGAGAAAGCGCTGGTCGATGCGCGCGACTAGGTTCGATACGGCTTCTGCCTCGATCGTGAGCACCCGTCGCGCAAGCTCCAGCGCGGTATTCGATACGGCCCGGATTTTGCCGTCCTGGTCGGCACACGGAGCTGCCATTGTCATAGGCGAAGAGTATAGCAAAGCGCCCCGCAACTTCCGGTCCCGACGGGGCAGGTTTCCGGTATCGCCGAACAGGTGATGGAACCGGCGCTAAGCTCCCGACGTTGATTTCGGAACTGTCCTCAAGAAATGACAATACGCTTCAACCTGTGCTGGTTCTGCTGGCGAGCGCCGTCCTTGTCGTGGTGGCCTGCCGATCCGTGAACCTGCCTCCGCAGGTAGGTTATCTGATCGCTGGTGTGGCGATCGCTCCTCACGCGCTGGCGTAGGTACCGGATTCCGTCGGCGGCCGTCATCTTGCCGAATTTGGCGTCGTATTTCCCATGTTTTCGATCGGTCTGGAGTTCAGTTTAGGAGAGTTGTATCAGATGCGACGACTGGTGCTCGGGCTTGGACTCGCACAGGTAGTGCTGACCGTGGCCGGTGGGATTAGCGTTCTCGTTATGGCGGGTTTTGGCTGGAAGGCAGGCGTTGTACTCGGAGGGGCTCTCGCAATGTCATCGACCGCGATCGTGGCACGAATGCTCGCCGAGCGGATGCATCTTGAAACACCGCATGGTCATGAGGTAATGGGGATTTTGCTGTTTCAGGATCTGGCGGCCGTTCCATTTTGGGTAGTGATTCCTGCGTTGGTAGCGGAGGGTGGGGAACTCGGATGGAAACTCGCGACTGCTTCCGTTAAGGCAGCTTTTATTTTCGCGATACTGCTTTTTGTCGGGCAGACGCTGATGCGCCGGTGGTTTCACTTGGTTGCGCGCCGAAAGTCGCAGGAATTGTTTGTCCTCAAGGTGTTGTTGATTACTCTCACGCTCGCCTGGCTTACGGATCTGGCGGGATTGTCACTTGCACTTGGAGCATTCGTTGCTGGAATGCTGATAGCCGAAACGGAGTTTCGCCATCAGGTTGAGGCAGACATCAAGCCGTTTCGTGATGTGTTTCTCGGCCTGTTCTTTGTGACAGTGGGGATGCACTCGACCTTGGTGTCGTCCGTGCGAACCTGACTCTTGTCTTGTTTCTCACGGCGATTCCGGTGCTGTTCAAGTTCTCACTCGTCGCCGGACTTTCCCAGGCGTTTGGTGCCGGGAACGGGACCGCGCTACGGACGGGTCTGGCACTGGCGCTCAGGCAGGCGAGTTCGGTCTGGTACTCGTGTCACTGGCGGGTGTGGTGGGTGTTCTTGAGGAGGAGCTTGCGCAGACCGTAACCGCGGCGAAGCTGCTTTCCCTGATTGCCGCGCCTTTCATCATCCATTACTCGGATCGGCTGGTCATGCGCTGGCCGTCCACTGAGTGGATGATGCGCTCGATTGAGTTGCACAGGATTGCGGTGCAAGGGATCGCGACGGAGAGGCATGTCGTTGTCTGCGGATACTGTCGCACTGGG
>CANIEV010000039.1 GCA_947466535.1 Betaproteobacteria bacterium | reverse complement strand
CGGCACCGATTTCGCCGCCAAGGCGGCTCCCGACGGCTACACGCTGATCCTCGGCAACAACCAGACCCATTCGGCGAATGCGGCGCTGTTCGACAAGGTGCCCTTTGATCTCTTGCGCGACTTTCTGCCGGTGGCCATGGTCGCCACCTCGCGCCATGTGATCGTGGTGCCTGCGAACTCGCCGGCAAAGACCATCCGCGAACTGGTGAGCCTAGGCCAGGGCGGCAGGAAACTGTCTTTCGCCTCGTCGAGCGCAGGCTCCGCCTCGCACCTCATCAGCGAGATGCTGAAGCTGAAAAACAACATGGATGCGGTGCACGTTCCGTACCGGGGTGCCAATCCTGCGGTGACCGACCTGCTCGGCGGGCAGGTCGATTTCATGACTGCCACCTACGCCGCGGTGTCGCAATTCATCGAATCGGGCAAGTTGCGCGCGCTCGCGATCGGCGGCGAGGGCCGCATATCGCGCATCCCGAACGTGCCCACGCTGAAGGAGGCGGGCTTTGATTACCTGAACGCGGACTCCTGGTTCGCCTACTACGCACCGGCGGCGACGCCGCGCGAGATCGTGGACAAGCTGAACGGCGAGATCAACCGGGCCCTACGCAATGCGGGAGTGGTCGAGCGCCTGCGCGGCGCGGGCTACGAACCGCTGGTGATGAACGTGGAGGAGTTCAACCGCTTTCATCGCAGCGAATTTGCGCGCTGGAACGACATGGTCCGCACCGTCGGCGTGAAGCTGAACCAGTAGAAATGAATCCGGAACATTCCCCTTGGACCTGAACCTGCCGCCGGCCCACCGCTTCGCGAAGGTGAGTTACGCGCCGCGGACGATATCGTTCGGCTACGCCTTTCTCGTCCTCGGCGCGATTTTCGCCGAGCGCAACCTGAGCGGCTGGGTGATGTTCTTCGGCCTGCTTCAGTTCATCGTGTATCCGCATCTCGCCTACCTGCATGCGCGCATGGCCGCCGACTCCAAGGAGGCGGAAATGCGCAACCTGCTGTTCGACGCGCTGGCGCTTGGCATCTGGACGGCGCAGATCAAGTTCGCGCTCTGGCCGATGTGCGGTCTGCTCACTGCGGTGGCACTCAACAGCGTGGCAACCGGCGGAATGAACGGGCTGATGGTGCGCATGGGCCTGTTCATCGGCGGCGCGATCGGATGGTCCTTGCTTCTTGGTAGTCCTGTTCATGCGGACACCGGCCCGGTCGTCACCGGCCTCAGCATGCTCGGCATCGTGGGCTACACCAGCTGGATCGGTCTCATCCTGCGCACGCAGAACCGTCGTCTGATCGATGTTCGCGAAGCGCTGCGCAAGAGCCAGGAACAGTTCCAGTTCATTGCCGAGCATGCGGGCGATCTGGTGGCGGCGGTCGACATCAGCGGCAAGGTCCGCTATATCAGTCCGGGCCATGCGACCTATTTCGGGAAAGAGGCCGCGGTGCCGGACGCGGACTGGACCGGCTTTGTCGTCGAGCCGGATCGCGCCCCGGTGCGTCGCGCCCTGCAGCGCATGGCCGAGGAACGCGTCGGCGTGCGGGTGTTGTTCCGGGTGCGGCGCAGCGACGGCGATGTGCGCGACATCGATTGCCAGGCGAATCCGATTGTCGACCGCGACCTGCGCGCCCGGACATTCATCCTCGTGTGCCGCGACGTTACGGTGAATCCGTCTTCGCAGGCCGGATAGCCCGCCAGACGGTCTGCGGGGTCAGCGGCATTGCAATGTCTTGTACGCCCAGTGGCGCGAGCGCATCGAGTACCGCGCCGGTGACCGCCGCCGGTGCGCCTATCGTTCCCGATTCGCCCGCGCCTTTCGCGCCGAGCGGATTGTGCGTGCAGGGCTGCGACTCGTCGGTCTCCGAGACGAACATTGGCAGCATGTCGGCGCGCGGCAGCGCGTAGTCCTGCAAGGATGCCGAGAGCAGTTGCCCGGTCTCCGGGTCGTAGACGCTCGACTCGAACAGCGCCTGGCCGATGCCCTGCGCCAAGCCGCCGTGCACCTGGCCCTCGACGATCACCGGGTTGATCACCGTGCCGACATCGTCGACCACCCAATAACCGACGACGCGCGTCACGCCGGTGGCGTGATCGATCTCCACCTCGCAGATGTGGGTCCCGTTTGAGTACGCAAACGCCTTCGGGTCGTAGAAGGCGCTTTCCTGCAGCCCGGGTTCGATGCGGTCGAGCGGCAGTGCATGCGGCACGTTGGCGGCATGGGCGATCTGCGCGATGCTCAGCATTCGATCGGTGCCGGCAACGCGGAATTCGCCCGCGTCGAACACGATGTCTTCTTCTGCCGCCTCCAGCAGATGCGCCGCGATGCGCTTTCCCTTGCCGATGATCTTGTCGGTGGCAAGCGCGAGTGCCGAACCGCCGACCGCGATCGAACGCGACCCGAAGGTGCCGGTCCCGTAGGGCACCGCGGCGGTGTCGCCTTCGACGATGCGGATCTTCGGCACCGGCACGCCGAGCCGTGATGACAGGATCTGGGCGAAGCTCGTCGCATGGCCCTGTCCGTGGTTGTGCGTGCCGAGCAGCGCGGTGACGCCGCCCGAGGCGTCGAGACGCACATCCGCCGATTCGAAAAAGCCGGCGCGTGCTCCGAGTGCCCCGGCCATCTTCGAGGGCGCGACCCCCGAGGATTCGATATAGCAGGCAATGCCGATGCCGCGCAGAAGGCCTTGGCTTGCAGCGAGTTCGCGCCGTGCTTCGAAGCCCGGATAGTCGGATGCGATCAGCGCGCGTTCGAACAACCGCGGGAAGTCGCCGCAGTCGTACACCGGACCAAGCGGCGTCGCGTAGGGCATAGCCTCGCGCGGAATCAGGTTGCGCCTGCGGATTTCCGCGCGGTCGATGCCAAGCGTGCGCGCCGCGGCATCGGCAAGGCGTTCGAGCACATAGCAGGCCTCCGGCCGGCCCGCGCCGCGATACGCATCGGTCGGCAACGTGTTGGTGAAGACGCAGGTGACTTCCACGCGGATCGCCGGCGTCCGATACACGCCCGCGAGCAGCCCGGTGTAGATCGCGGTCGGTATCGCTGCGCCGACGGTGGAGACGTAAGCGCCGAGGTTCGCGACTGTCTTCACGCGCAACGCGAGAAAGCGGCCGTCACGGTCCACCGCGAGCGAGGCCTGCGTCGCGTGATCGCGTGCCTGGTTGTCAGAGAGGAAGGATTCGCTGCGGCTTGCCACCCACTTCACCGGCCGGCCTATGCGCCGCGCGCACCAGGCGACGATCGTCTCCTCCGGGTAGTGCTTGCCCTTGTAGCCGAATCCGCCGCCCACATCGGGCGAGATCACGCGCAATGCCGACTCGGGCAGGCCGAGCTGTTCGGTCACCAGTCGCCGGATGTGGTGCGGCACCTGCGTGGACGAATACAGCGTGAATTCCTCGCCCGCGGAAATGGCGGCCACTGCGCGCGGTTCGATTGCGCAACCCGACAGGCGGTTGTTTGCAAGCTCGAGCGACACCACGCGATGCGCCTGCTCGAACGCGCGCGTCACCGCGTCCGCATTGCCGCGGGAGAACCGCAGGCAGACGTTGCCGGGAATCTCCGCATGCAGTTGCGGTGAATCTGGCGCGAGGGCGTTGGTGGCCGACACCACCGCGGGCAGCGCATCCCAGTTGACTTCCACTGCCTCCGCCGCGTCGAGCGCGGCATTGGGTGTTTCCGCGATCACCGCGGCCACCGGTTCGCCCACATGCCGCACGGTTCCGCGTGCCAGCGCCCAGCGCGCGGGTTCGCGCATCGGGCCCTCGTCGCCCACCACCTGCCAGAGCGCGCGCATCGGGCCGATGCCGTCGGCGGCCATATCGGCGCCGGTGAAGACCGCTATCACGCCGGGCAGGGCGAGGGCGGCCGAGACGTTGATCGATGCGATCCGCGCATGCGCATGCGGCGAGCGCACCAGCGCAAGATGCGCCTCGCGGGGGAAGTTCGTGTCCGCGACAAAACGCCCGCGCCCGAGCAGGAAGCGTTCGTCCTCGACGCGCAGCAGTGCCACGCCTATGCCGTCGTTGATCATTGCGTATGATTGTTTATGAAAGTACAGGTTTGAAGTGTGATTTTGACGGATTGGAACCAATGAATCGACACCTTACACGGCCTCATGCGCATCGTCTGCCGGTATTGCTCGCGTGTGCGCTTGCCGCGTTGCTTGTGCCCCCGCGTGCCTCGGCGCAGGCCTGGCCCGAGCGCGCGGTGCGCCTCGTGGTGCCGTTTCCCGCCGGCGGCACAGTCGATGCAGTGGCGCGCACCGTCGCGCAGAAAATCGCCGAGCCTCTGCGCCAGCCGGTGGTGGTGGAGAACCGCGCGGGCGGCGCGGGCAGCATCGGTTCCGAAGCGGTCGCACGAGCGGCGCCCGATGGCTACCTGTTGCTGATGGGCACCGCGAGCACCCACGGCACCAACCCCGCGGTGCAGAAGACCCTGCCCTACGATCCGGTGCGTGACTACGCGCCGGTGGCGCTGGTCGGCAGCACGCCCTACATCCTCGTCGTGCACCCGTCGGTGCCGGCGAACTCGGTGGCGGAACTGCTTGCGTTCGCGCGTGCGCAACCCGGAAAGCTCAACTACGGTTCCTACGGCGCAGGCAGTTCCAACCATCTTGCCACCGAACTCTTCCGCGCGATCACCGGCGCGGACATCGTGCACGTGCCCTACAAGGGCGGCGCGCCCGCGCTTGCCGACCTGCTCGCCGGGCAGGTGCAGATCATGTTCGATGTGTTCACCACCTCCGGCCCGCATATCAAAAGCGGCAAGCTGCGCCTGCTTGGCGTCGGTGCGCCGCGGCGTTCCTCGCTCGCGCCGGATTCACCGACGCTGAATGAAGTCGGCGTCACCGGGTTCGACGCCGGCACCTTCTTCGGCATCTTCGCGCCGGCGGCGACGCCGCGACCGGTGGTGGCGCGTCTGAACGAAGAGATCAACCGCGCGCTGCTTGCCACCGATATCCGCGAGCGGCTTGCAGCGGTGGGCGCCGAACCGGGCGGCGGCCCGCCCGAACTGCTAGGCCAGACGGTGGCCACGGAAGTGGCGAAATGGACCAAGCTGGTGCGCGACCGGAACCTGCGATTCGAACCCTGATCGGCGTGTACGGGGTCGTCCGGGCAACAGCCTATCCTGACAATCTGCGCGAAACCCCCAGCATCCGCGAGGCTTTCCGGGGGATATCCTGACATTTCAAATTTATAGTTCCGGTGTCATTGCGAGCGAAGCGACGCAATCTCATGCTCGTTCGAGCGAAGCGACGCAATCTCATGGGTGACTGATGCAGGGATTGCTTCGTCGCTTCGCTTCTCGCAATGACAGCGTGAAGACGTATGCCCAGGCTACTGGAATTCCACTCTGACGAGATCCAGCGCCTCGAACACCGAGCGGTCGGTGACGATGAACAAATCCGCATCGCCGTAGAGCGCCTCGTGCTGGGCCCAGGTCCAGTGCGGGATGGTGAACACGTCGTGCTTGCGCCACTCGATCGTCTTGTCGCCGATGGTCGAGCGGCCTTCGCCCGAGACGCAGAGCACGATCTGGTTGTAGGTGGCGCGGCGGGTGCGGGTGGGTGTCTTCGCGGAAAGACGCTTGGCGTAGCAGTCGAGCGAGGGCATCACCGCGCCGCCTGAGACCGGATTCACATAGCGCAGGGTGCGCGATCCGTCGGGGCCGGGGGGCATCGAGGCGAGCATCGCGCGGGTCTCCTCGCCGGGATAGCGGTACTTCGGTGAATGCGAGGTTTTCGGTGCGTCGGACGCCGGTGCGAGGCCCGAGGCGGCGTACAGCCGCTCGTCGCCCTGATCGACTTCCCAGAAGGCCTTCTCGCTGCGCAAGCCGGGTTCGAAAAAACTCGCGTCCAGGTTGCATATCAACGGCATGTTCGCCGCATCGAACCAGGTGGTGCCGTGGTCGGATTCGTTGATATGCCCGTGCCAGCACATCGCGGGCGTGAGCACGAGATCGCCCTCGTGCATTTCGCAGCGCCGGCCGTTGACGATGGTCACCGCGCCTTTGGCGCGCGTCGCAAAGCGGATCGCCGAGGCGGTATGGCGATGCGGCACCGCGTGGTCGCCCGGCTGCAGCACGGTGAATGCACCGATCAGATTGCCGGTGGTCACCGTCTCACCGCCAAACGCGGGGTTGACCATGATGATCGCGCGCCGCTCGACGTCCTCGATCGGCACTTCCTTCGCCGCACGCGCGACGAAGGGCTCGAAGCCGCGCCAGGGCCAGTGCATCGGCTCGTCCTTGGCGCGCGGCGTGACCGGCGTGATGCGCTTGTAGCGGTCCCAGAGCGGGTGATAGTTCGCATTTTCGAGGGCCGCGATCAAGGCGGCATCGGTTCGAACTTGCGGGGTCGCGGCCATGGAATGGTCTCCGGTCAGTTATTGCCGAGGAACTTGATCGCCTCGGGCACCCACGGTCCGTTCGCCTCGCCACCCGCATAGTGCGCGGTGAAGTGCGAGCGGTCCTGCATCGGCAGCGCGGTGAGTTTGCAGCCGGCGGCTTTCGCAGCCTCGGAAAATATTTCAGCCTGCGTCATCAGGTGCGGGAAATCCTTCGTGCCCCAGGCAACGAGGAAGGGCGGCAACGGCCGGACGAGGTGTTTGATCGGGCTTGCGGCGATGTCGTTCGCATCCGTCCCGCCGAGAAAGCGCGGGCGCACCGACATGCCGTTGCCTTCGGTGAAGTCGTAGACGCCCGAGATCGGCAGCGCGCCCCTGATCACATCGACAGCTAGGCCGGCTGCGGCCTGCCAGTCGCGGCGCACCGCGAGCAGCGAGCAGTAGTGTCCGCCGGCCGAGTGGCCGCTCACGAAGATCCGCGCCGGATTGCCGCCGAATTCCGCAGCATGCGCATGCACCCATTTCACCGCGGCAATGCAGTCCTCGAAGCCGGCCGGGAACGCGTGCTGTGGCGCGAGCCGGTATCCGGGGGAGACGAGGGTGATGCCGGCCGCGTTGAGCGCCGGCGCCATGAAGCCCATCCACTCCTTGTAGCCGCTGGTCCAGCCGCCGCCGTGCCAGGCGATGAGGATCGTGCCGTTCGGCTTGGCGGCGCGGTACACCGCGAGCCGCTGGTACGCATCGGGTCCGTAGGCGTGTTCGTCGTAGGCAATGCCCGCGCTGCGGTTCCAGCATTCGTTGCTGTAGGCCTCGCCCGCCTCGGAAAGCGGTTCCTGCGCCGGGTAGTCTTCGCGTTTCATTGTTGCGCCTGTGAGAAAGGAATCGGAGGCAAGATTATCCCCCGTGCGTCAGTCCGCCGTCGACCGCAAGTTCCTGCCCGGTGACAAAGCGCGATGCGTGTGAACACAGGAACAGGATCGGGTCGGCGAGCGCCGCGCAGTCCAGCGGTTCGAGAATGCACTGTATGCCGAGGATCATCTTCTTGTAGTCCTCGGGCAGCCGGTTCGACTGGATGCCGTGCAGCACCACGCCGGGCAGCACCGTATTGACGGTTATGCCGTGGGGCCCGAGTTCGCGCGCGAGCGAGCGGCTCATGCCCATCAGCGAGGCCTTGGTCGAGACGTAATGCAGGAACCAGGGGCGACCCATCCGGTAGGTGCCGGAGGAAATGTTGACAATGCGGCCCCACTTTTTCTTTTTCATGTGCGGCAGGGCGGCGCGCACGCAGTAGAAGGTGCCGGTGATGTTGGTGTGGATCACCGCATCCCATTCCTCGAGCGGAATTTCCTCGAAGGGCTTGTAGGTGAGCTCCGAGAATTTCGACGCATTGTTGACGAGGATGTCGATCCCGCCGAAGCGTTCTGCGCCCGCGGCGATCATGGCGTCCACCGAGGGCTTGGAGGCGATATCGAGCGGAAGGCCGATGGCCCCCCCGCCCGCCGCCTCGATCTCCTTTGCCACCGAATGCGCGTTCGCCTCGACGAGATCGCCGATTACCAGTTTCGCGCCGGCCTTGGCCAGCGCGAGCGCCGCGGCGCGGCCGATGTTGCGACCGCCGCCGGTGACCACCGCGACGCGCTCGCGTACCCCGAGGTAGGTCTCTGTCATCGTGTCACAGCAGGAAGGGGATGCCGTCCAACTCCGCATCCGAATTCAGCAGGTCGACGCGCTTGGCGGCGATGCGAAGGCCCTCGGGTGTGCGGCGCAGGCGATGTTCTACGAGCGCGCCCCAGGTGCGCTGGCGTTCCAGACGGTACTCGATCAGCACCTGGGTGGAGGCGACCTTGAACTCGTCCTTTCCCGATTCGAGGATCAGCACGTTGCCTACCTGGTGCGCGGTGCGGGCGAGCGGCAGGCGCGCGTGGGCGCGGGGATGGGTGTACTGGCGCACGCGTATTTCGAGCAGCACCCGGTCGTCGTGCATGATGGACGAGGTTTCGAGCGCGTCCTTCTGGCCGGGCTCGAGCGGCACCCAGTAGGTGGCGTCCTGCGTGTAGAGCGACAGCCAGTCGTCGAACTTGTGGGTGTCGAGCAGCCGCGCCTCGTGATACAGGAACTGGCCGACTTCGGTGAGGAGCGCGGCGTCGATATTCTGCAGGGTAGCGGTGGTCATGATCAGTTCCCGGTCTCGGTCATGTATTTCAGCCAGGCGCCGAACTGGCGGCGGATGAAGATTTCGCTGGTGCCGGTGGCACCGCGCAGCGTGCCGTGCTCGTCGGGTACATCACCGCCGACGCCGCGGGCGAGGTTCACCCATTCCGGCTGTTTCGCGGTGAGGCCGCGCTGGGTGCGGCCGTAGACTTCCAGATCGTCGGTGAGTACCCAGGAGCCGGTGCCGTTCACCACGTTGGAGAAGGCCACGGTGTCGCGGAACATCTGCTCGGGTGCGCCCTTGAGCCGCAGGTTGTAGGTGTAGACCACGGTCTTGTTCACCGCCAGCGGATGCACGATGCGCAACTGCCGGAACTGGCTCATGAAGGACACGTTCGGATACACGATGGAGTTCCAGCGCGTCACGCCGAGGAT
This sequence comes from Betaproteobacteria bacterium, assembly GCA_947466535.1. GTDB lineage: Bacteria > Pseudomonadota > Gammaproteobacteria > Burkholderiales > SG8-39 > CAMBSA01. The sequence continues at coordinate 19,748 of CANIEV010000039.1, read as the reverse complement.
GCGGTTCGCCTCGTCCTTGCCGGTGCGCTTTTCCAGGCGCACGCGGTAGTCGTCGAACACCGGATTCTTCAGGCCCACCACCAGCCGGCTGTCGTTGTGATAGTCGCCCATGTAGCCGTGGCCCCAGTCGGTGGTCCACATGCCGATCGCTTCCCACACCGGCTCCGGCGCGCCGTTCTGGCGCATCTGGCGCACCGAGATGTCGGCGTATTTTTCCGGTTGCACCGGATCGGGCGCTTCGCGCGCCGCGGCAACCGACGATATGTGCACATAGTTCGGATGCACGCCGTCGAGGTGGTTCTCGAGCATCAGTTTCCAGTTGCCGTCGTACACATGCTTGAACACGCCGCCTGCGATCTCGACCTCGCCGTCGGGGGCACGATCCACGAGATCGTCAAAGGAGGTGGCAAGGTGGCCAAGGAAGTCCTTGAGCGAAGGTCCCGTGTCGGCGAGCGATGCGAACACGAATCCGCGGTAGCTCTCCACCCGCGGCACGCGCGCGAGGCCGAGATCGGCGAACACCTTTTTCGGATCGGCGCCGTAGCCCTGCGGCGTCGGCGCCACCTTGAGCGAGCCGTCGGTGTCGAAGCCCCAGCCGTGGTACGGGCAGACGAACTGCTTCACGCTGCCCCGCGGCTCGTGACAGAGCATTGCGCCGCGGTGGGTGCAGCGGTTGATCAGCACCTGCACCTTGTTCGAGGAATCGCGCGTCACGATCACAGGTTCCCGGCCCATGCGGGTGGTGATGTAGTCGCCGGGCTTTCGCACCTGGCTTTCGTGGCCGAGCAACAGCCAGGCGCGGCCGAACAGACGGTCCATTTCGAGTTCGAAGATTTCCGGGTCGCTGTACACCGAGTGGTGCACGCGGTCCGGGCGAACGAGCGAGGCGATGTCGATCGAATCAGTGGCTTTCATGCAGGGGCTCCTCTTGTTCGGGGCGGCGAGGCCGGCGCCGAAATGACAAACGGGATTGACAAACGAATGCCTTTCGCTATTCTTGCCGTTTCGATGCGGCTGCGCAAGTGGGTCCGGATTCCTGCGCCGGCCGCGATCCGCGGAAGGGTGGGGCAGGCATGGGGCAGGTCAAGAAGGCACACGTCCGTGACGCGATACTCGCTTCCGCGAAGACGCTGTTCGCCGAGCACGGCTACTACAACACCAGCCTGCCGCGGATCGCGGCGGGCGCGGGCGTTTCCACCGCCAACGTGTACGTCTATTTCCGCTCCAAGATCGAGATCCTGTACGAGATCTACGACCCCTGGCTGCGCGCGCGTCTCGACCGGCTCGCCGACGAATTGACGCGGATTGATTCGCCCTTTGAGCGTCTGCGCCATGTGCTTGGCACCTTCTGGCGCGACATTCCGGCGGAGGAAGGCGGCTTCGGCAACAACATCATCCAGGCGATTTCCACCTTCCGCCATGGCGAGGGCTACCGGCCGACACTGCTGTACTGGATGGAGCAGCATCTCCAGGGCCTGGTGCTCGCCTGCCTGACGCAAGCGCGCCGCAAGGTGTTCGCCGGGATCGAACTCGGGCATTTCCTGGTGATGGCTTTCGACGGGTATATCGTCTATCACCACCTCGACCCGAAGCGCCCGCTCGACGAGGTGACGCTCGATGCGGTGTGCCGGATGCTGTACGGTGGCGGTCCGGCGAAGGTGAAACGGCCGCGCAAGCCGGCACGCAAACCGGTACGCAAACCGAGGAGCAAGGCAAATGGATGATCTGGGCGCGCAGTTCGGTGGCGTGAAATTCGAGCCGCTCGGCGGCGAACGGCCGACCGATGCGCGGGAACTTCTCGCGCGCGCGGCGCGGATCCTCGCCGACAACGGGCACGAATCCGGTCTCGCGGGGCAGGTCACCGCGCGCGGACCGGAGCCCGAAACCTACTGGACCCTGCCGCTTGGCATGGGCCTCGACGAGGCGCGGGCCGAAAGCTTCGTGCTGGTCGATGGCGACCTGAAGACCCTGCAGGGCAAGGGCCGGCCGAATCCCGCGACGCGCTTTCATCTATGGGTCTACCGCGCGCGTACCGATGTGCAGTCGATCATCCACACGCATCCGCCCTACGCCTCGGCGCTCGCGGCGGCGGCGCGGCCGCTTGTCATCGGGCACATGGACACGGTGAAGCTCTTCGATGACTGCGCGTTTCTTCCCGAGTGGCCGGGCGTGCCGTTCGCCGACCGCGAGGGCGAGATCATCGCCGGTGCGCTCGGTGCGAAACACGCGATCCTGCTCGCGCACCACGGCCTGCTCACCGTCGGGCGCTCGGTGGAGGAGTCCGCGGTGCTGGCGGTGACCATGGAACGCGCGGCGCGCATGCAGCATCTCGCCGCGGCCTTCGGCGGCGTGAAGCCGCTCGCGGGCGAGGACCCGGTGAAGGCGCGCGACTTCCTGCGCTCGGCGCCTGTGATCAATGCCACCTTCGACTACTGGTGGCGCAAGGCGTCGCGCTGATTCAGCAGGTAAAAATAAAAAAGGCGGCCTGGGCCGCCTTTTTTATTTAGCGGGATTCCTACTGCATCAGCTTGAACGCGCCGTTCTCCACCCGCACCAGTACCCGCGCGCGGCCGTCGAAGCCGTTGTGGTTTGACGGACTCATGCTGAACACGCCTTGGGTTGCCACCACGTTCTGCACGCCTTCGATCGCATCGCGCAGCGCGCTGCGGAACTCCACCGTGCCGGGCTTGGCCTTCTTGAGCGCCACCGGAATCGCTTCCTTGAGAATCAGGTAGGCGTCCCAGGCGTGGCCCGCGAAGGGGTTGAGCGAACCCGCGCCGAACTTGGCCTCATACAGGCGGGTGAAATCGAGTGCCTCCTTTTTCACCGGATTGGAGTCAGGCAACTGGTTCGACACCACGATCGGACCCGCTGGCGCGATGATGCCTTCCACCGCTTTGCCACCCACCCGCAGGAAGTCGCGGTTGAGCACGCCGTGGGTGTGATAGATGCGTCCCTTGAAGCCGCGCTCGATAAGCGCCGCCTGGGGCAGGGCCGCCGGAGTGCTCGCCGCGCCGATGAAGATCGCATCCGGGCTGGCGGCGACGAGTTTCAGCACCTGCGCGGTGACGCTGGTGTCGGTGCGCGCATAGCGCTCCGCCGCGGCCACCTTGATGCCGGCCGGACCGGCGAGCTTCACGAAGGACTCGTAGTTCAGGTCGCCCCAGCCGTCGGAAAAGCCGATGAAGCCGACCGACTTCACGCCGTTGGCCTTCATGTGTTCAACCAGGCCCTCCACCATCAGCGGCACCGGCTGAGGGGTGAAGAACACCCAGGGGTTGCGCACCGAGATCGGGGCGAGGCACAGGTGCGCGGTCTTCGTTTCCTGCGCGGTGTCGGCGAGCGCGAGGCAGGTCGGCGTGGAACTCGATCCGAGCACTACGTCGGCACGGTCTTCCTGCGCGAGCTTGCGCATGTTCTTGACCGCCTGGCTCGGGTCGCCGCCGTCATCCAGCACCACGAATTTCACCGGAACGCCGGCAATGCTCGAGGGCATGATCTCGATCGCGTTCTTGCCGGGGATGCCGATCGAAGCATTGGTGCCGGTGGCAGTGATCGTGGCGCCTATGGTGATCTGCGCCTGGACCGCGCCCGATAGCGAAATCGCGGCGAATGCCGCGAGTGCAGCGGTGGTTCTTCTGAACATGACGAGGACTCCTCCTGGATGCCGGTCCCCAAAGTAACAAAGCCCGGGTCCGGGCGCAATGCGCACCCGGCCGGGCCTTGCTTCGGTTTCAGTGAATCGGGCGATTCGCGTCAGCCAATCGCCCTCAATCCGCGCCTTCCGATCAGCGGATCAGCGCCCAGGCGCCGTTCTGCACCCGCACCATCACGCGGGCGCGCTCGTCCATGCCGTTGTGGTTGGTCGGGCTCATGCTGTAGACGCCGTGGGTGCCGGGAACGTTCCGCAGGCCTTCCACCGCATCGCGCAGCGCCTGACGAAACTCCGCGGTGCCCGGCTTGCCGCGCTTGAGCGCCGTCGGGACGGCGGCTTCTATGATCTTCACTGCGTCATAGGCGTAGGCGGCGAACGGATTGCTGCTGCCAGCGCCGTACTTGCCCTCGAACAGGCGCAGGAACTCCATGCCGACTTTCTTGCTCGGGTTGGAGTCGGGCAGTTGCTCGGCCACCGCCACCGGGCCGGTCGGGGCGATGCCGCCCTCGATGCCCTTGCCGCCGACGCGCAGGAAGTCGCGGTTGATCGTGCCGTGGGTGTGATAGATCCGGCCCTTGTAGCCGCGCTCGATAAGCGTGATGTGCGGCAGCGCGGCCGGCGTGCCGGCACCGCCGATGTACACCGCATCCGGGTTGGCCGCGAGGATTTTTAGGATCTGTCCGGTAACCGAGGTGTCGGCGCGCGCGAAGCGCTCGCCCGCCACCACCGACAGGCCCGCCTTGGGCGCGAGCTGCTGCAGGATGTTCCAGTTGAGGTCGCCCCAGCCGTCGGAGTAGCCGATGTAGGCCACGGTCTTCACGCCCGCGGCCTTCATGTTCTCGATCACGCCCTCGACCATCAGCGGCACAGGCTGCGGCACGAGGAAGATCCAGGGCAGCTTGTCGGCGGGAATCGCCACCGGCGAGAGCGCGATCTGCAGGGTCTTGGATTCCACCGCGACATCCATCATCGCGGTCGCGGGCGGCGTGGCGGTGGAGCCGAGGATTGCGTCGACCTTGTCTTCCGAGACGAATTTGCGCGCGTTCTTGACCGCGGCCGCGGGATCGCCGCCGTCGTCCATGATGATGTACTTCACCGGAACACCGGCGAGCGTGTTCGGCAGGATTTCCAGCAGATCCTTGTAGGGCTTGCCGACCGCGGCGTTCGGGCCGGTGGCGGTGATGGTGGCGCCGAGGGTCAGCGTCTGCGCGATCGCGGATGCGGCAAACAGCGTTGCCGCGACCCCGGCAATCGCGCCGGAAAGTACGGTTCTGGTATTGCGTTTCATGATTCTCTGCTCCTGTCTGATTTGGGCGGCGGGGCAACATAGCAAACGCCCCCGCCATTGGCAACCTGTGGCAAACTCCGTCGGCTTTAGCCGGTGGCGTTCATTGGCGTAATCCGATCATTACACGCGCGGGTTCCGGCAAGTCGCTTCTCCGACTTCGTTTTTCCGACCTCAACCTTCAACCAACGAACGACATCCTCGCATGAACGGACAGGTAGCACTGTTCCTGATCCAGGACGGCATCGTCAACGGCGCGATCTACGCGCTGGTGGGCCTGGCGATCGTGCTCGTCTTCACCGTCACCCGGGTGCTGTTCGTCCCGCAGGGCGAATTCGTCACCTTCGGCGCGCTGTCGCTTGCGGCATTCCAGCTCGGCAACGTGCCGGGCATCGTCTGGCTGCTCGGCGCGTTCGCGATCGTCGTGAGCATCATCGAGGTCGTGTCCGCCATCCGCCAGCATCGTACGAAGCGCATTCCCGGCATCCTCGCGGTCTATGCGGTGCTCCCGGCGGTGATCATCGCGCTGTCCGTCTGGCTCGGGCCGCAGAAGCCGCATCTCCTCATCCAGGTGCTGCTCTCGGTCGCGCTGGTCACCCCGCTCGGGCCGATGGTGTATCGCCTTGCCTTCCAGCCGCTGGTCAACGCCTCGGTGCTGGTGCTGCTGATCGTCGCGGTGGCGGTGCATTTCGCCCTGCAGGGCTTCGGCCTTATCTTCTTCGGCGCGGAGGGTTTCCGCGTCCAGCCCTTCAGCGAGGCCAAGATCGACGTGGGTGGGCTGATACTCACCGGGCAGTCGATATGGGTGGTGGGCACCTCGGTGTTCTTCATGGCGGCTTTGTACGTATTCTTCGGCCGCACCGTGTTCGGCAAGGCGCTGCGCGCCACCGCGATCAACCGGCTCGGCGCGCGGCTGGTGGGAATCAGCACGCCGATGGCGGGCAAGCTTGCCTTCACCCTTGCCGCGCTGATGGGCTCGGTGTCGGGCGTGATGATCATCGGCCTCACCACGCTCTACTACGACTCCGGCTTCCTCATCGGCCTCAAGGGTTTCGTCGCTTCGGTGTTCGGCGCGGTGCTGAGCTACCCGATGGCGGTGCTCGGCTCGGTCGTGGTCGGCATCCTCGAATCCTTCGGTTCGTTCTGGTCGAGTTCCTACAAGGAAACCATCGTCTTCTCGCTGCTCATCCCGGTGCTGCTGTGGCTGTCGCTGCGCTCGCGCCATGTGGAAGAGGAAGAGGAAGAAATATGATCCGCGCCGACCTTTCCCGGAGCAACAGGCGATGAAGCGCGGCGGCATTGCAATTCTGGTTCTGCTGTACCTGGTGCTGCCCTGGGTGATGCCGACCTTCTATGTGACGCTCGCCAATTACATCGGTCTTGCAAGCATCATCGCGCTCGGCCTGGTGCTGCTCACCGGCGTCGGCGGCCAGACCTCCTTCGGGCAGGCGGCCTTCGTCGGCACCGGCGCCTATGTCACCGCCTACTTCACCACCGTCCACGGCATCTCGCCGTGGATCACGCTGTTCATCGGCCTCGCGGTCACCGGCGTCATCACCCTGCTGCTGGGTGCGATCACGCTCAGGCTCTCCGGCCACTACCTGCCGCTGGGTACGATCGCCTGGTCGATCAGCCTGTTCTACGTGTTCGCGAACCTGCAGGGCCTGGGCGGCTACAACGGACTCTCCGGCCTGCCCGGGCTGCATCTGTTCGGCTACGAGCTCACCAGCGGCTCCGATTTTTATTACCTGATCTGGCTCGCTGTGTTCGGCGCGCTGATCTCGATCCACAACCTGCTCGATTCGCGGCCCGGCCGCGCGATCCGTTCGCTTCGCGGCGGAGCGGGCATGGCGGAATCGTTCGGCGTCAACACCGCCGTGGTGAAGATGTGGATCTTCCTCTACGCCGGGTTGCTCGCCTCGCTCTCGGGCTGGCTGTACGCGCACTACCTGCGCTTCGTGAACCCGACGCCCTTTGGCCTCAACGCGAGCATCGAGTACCTGTTCATGGCGGTGATCGGCGGCGCGGCGAGCATCTGGGGCGCGATCATCGGCGCCGGCATCCTCACCATACTCAAGCAGTGGCTGCAGGACCTGATGCCGCGGCTGATCGGGCGCACCGGCCAGTTCGAGATCATCGTCTTCGGCATCCTCATGATCCTGCTGCTGCAGTACGCGCGCCAGGGCGTGGTGCCGCTGGTGGCGCGGCGCTTTCTCAAGCCGCGCCGGGTGAAAGTGCCCGAGTCCGCCGTCGCGCTCGCGCAGAGGGCGAAGCCGGCAAAGGGCGAGTTGATGCTCGAAGTGCGCGCGGCGCGCAAGGAGTTCGGCGGCCTGATTGCGGTCAACGACGTGTCCTTCGACCTCAAGGCGGGCGAGATCCTCGGCCTGATCGGCCCCAACGGCGCGGGCAAGAGCACGATGTTCAATCTGATTACCGGCGTGCTGCCGCTTACCTCGGGCGAGGTGAAATTCCGCGGCGAGCGTATCGACACCATCCCGTCGCGACAGATCGTGCGCCGCGGCATCGCGCGCACCTTCCAGCATGTGCAGCTTCGCCAGACGATGTCGGTGGTGGAGAACGTTGCGATCGGAGCCTACCTGCGCGCGAGCAAGGGCATGGTTGCCGCCTCGCTGCGGCTGGACCGCGAAGAGGAAGCTCGGCTGCTGTTCGAGGCGAAAAAGCAGGTCGATCGCACCGGACTCTCGGCGCACCTGCACGACCAGGCGGGCAGCCTCGCGCTCGGTCAGCAGCGCATCGTCGAAGTGGCGCGCGCGCTCGCGGCCGACCCGACGCTGATCCTGCTCGATGAGCCGGCGGCCGGGCTTCGCTATAACGAAAAGGTGGCGCTCGCGGAGCTCCTGCGCAGGCTGCGCGATGACGGCGTCACTGTGCTTCTGGTGGAACACGACATGGACTTCGTGATGGGATTGGTGGACCGCCTCGTGGTGATGGACTTCGGCGAGAAGATCGCAGAGGGCCTGCCGGGCGAGATCCAGACCAACCCGGCGGTGATCGAGGCGTATCTCGGAGGTGTGGAATGACCACCTCGCTCGAAGTGAAGGACCTCGCGGTCTCCTACGGCAAGGTCGAGGCGCTGCATGGCGCCGCGCTGCGCGTGGAGGAAGGCACGATCGTCACCGTGATCGGCCCCAACGGCGCGGGCAAGACCACGATGCTGATGGCGCTGATGGGCCTGCTCCCTTCTCGCGGCGAGACGCGCTACTACGGCGACTCGCTAAGAGGTGTGGAAATCGAGGAGCGCGTCGAGCGCGGGCTGTGCCTCGTGCCCGAGAAGCGCGAACTGTTCGGCGACATGTCGGTCGAGGACAACCTGATGCTTGGTGCGTTCGCGCGCTGGCGCCGCGGCGACCGCGACATCGAAGAGGCCCGCCGCGCGGTGTACAAGCGCTTTCCGCGCCTGGAGGAACGGCGCTTGCAACTCGCAGGCACGCTCTCCGGTGGCGAACGCCAGATGCTTGCGCTCGGCCGCGCGCTGATGTCCAGGCCCAAGCTGCTGATGCTCGACGAACCGAGCCTCGGTCTCGCGCCGCTGATCGTGCGCGAGATATTCCACATCATCTCCGACCTCAAGAAATCCGGCGTGTCGATCCTGCTGGTCGAGCAGAACGCACGCGCCGCGCTGCAGGTGGCCGACTACGGCTATGTGCTCGAGACCGGCGAAATCACGCTTGAAGGCCCGGCGAAGGACCTCGCGGCGAATCCGCGGGTGATCGAGACCTACCTCGGGTTGAGTAAAAAACACTAGCTCGCGACGCCGTCATTGCGAGGCGCCGCAGACAATGCGGCAATCCCAGGCCTTGTGCCGATGCAGATTGCTTCGCTGCGCTCGCAATGACGCCGTGGAATTGGCGGCGCGTTGGCCGTTTTCTCCGTCATTGCGAGGAGCCGCAGGCGACGCGGCAATCCGATGCGTTGCTACAAGGCAGATTGCTTCGCTTCGCTCGCAATGACATCGTGGAATTGGCGGCGTGTTGGTCACTTGCTCAGTCATTGCGAGGCGCCGCAGGCGACGTGGCAATCCGATTCGTTGCTACAAGGCAGATTGCTTCGCTTCGCTCGCAATGACGCCATGCTTCTTGCGAAATAAATTGCGGAATTCAGCAACCGAATTCACCGATTTCAAACGCCGGCTGGGCATCTGAAAATGGAAAAGTGCGCGATTCAGGCGGCGGCTTGGGCTTTCAGTACATCCGCCGCCCAGTCGGCCATGAAGTCCATGGTGGGCGAAAACAGGTCGCCACCTACGTGTTCCGCGCCGCCTTCCTCCGCATCGAACAGGCGCAGCTCCGCGCGAGGGCTGTTCACCGCCTCGCGGATGGTGCGCTCGGCCTGCTCCAGCGGCACCTGCCTATCGCCCGCGCCGTGCGCAACGAGTATCGGGCAGGTGATCCTGTCGGCCACGCCTTCGAGCGTCATCCGGCAGATCTTCTCGTAGGCCTCATCGGTCGTCTTCGCGCCGTAGTACCAGAGCGCGTGGTCCACCCAGCCGGTCACCGAGCGCGCCGCGTTCGGGTCGCGCAGGATGCGGCCGTGCGAGCCCTTGTTGTCCCAGCGCGCGCCCCAGGCGATGCAGGCGGCGAGCCGTTTCTCGAAGGCCGCGGCGCGCGGCGCGTAGTAGCCGCCCAGGCTCATCGCGATCACGCCGACACGCTTCGCGTCCGCGTCTTCGCGCTTTTCCAGCCAATCGATTGCCGCGGTCGCCCAGCGTTCGGAATCGAAGTTCACCGGGATGTGCTTGATGCGCAGGGTCGATCCCACGCCGGGGTGGTCCACCATCAGCGTCGAGATGCCGCGCGCGGCGAACTCGCGCGAGATGCCGCACAGGTGCATCCACTCCTTGGTGACGTCGAAGCCGTCGAAATGGATCATCACCGGCTTGCGGCCCGCGCCCGGCGCCCTGTAGTAAAGCGCATCGAGAGTGGTGCCCTCGTAAGGGATTTCCACCGCCTCGATCGGCTCACGCCGCAGCCGCACGCCGCGGTTGAAGCACTCGACCATCGCGCGGTAGAGCTCCATCTTCTTCGGGCTGGCGTGGCCCGCCATGCGTTCGGCGCTGAAAAAGTAGGCGCAGGCGCGGAGGTACTTCTTGCCCGCAGTGAGCGCATGCCCCGCGGCTTCATCGCGCTTCGCGAACCCTTCGACCTTGCGCGCAAGCTTCTCCCATTGCGTGAGCCAGGCGGCCTGCGCTTCCGGATCGTCCTTCGCGTTCGGGCGCTTCGCGATCTCCTGCAGCGGGCGGCAGGCTTCGTCGATCTCCGACATTTCACCGCCGAGTTGAGCGGCCATGAGCAGGCCCATGTTCCAGGAGTAGTGGGTGGGGAAATATTCGAACAAGGTGTGCGCTCCGGGCTATTACAAAAAACAAGGGGGCTGAGCCCCCTTGTGATGCTGCGTCGGCAGATTGATTACTTCGGCATCTTGCACTGCGCGAGGGTGTGACCGCCCGCGCCGCTTCGCGAGCTAACGCGTGCTGGACGACAGCATCTCACTTCGGCATTTTGCACTGAGCGGCAAATGGGTCCTTCCAGTCCGACACGATCTTGCCGAAGGTCTTGTTCGTCACCCGGCCCTGCGCGTCCTTGGTCACCACGCGCAGCCACAGGTCATGGATCGGCATGTGGTTGGTGTTGAACTTGAACGGCCCGCGCACCGATTTGAAGTTGGCCGCTTCCAGCGCCTTTCGCAATGCCGCCTTGTTCTCGATCTTGCCCTTGACGTCGCGCACCGCGGCGTCCATCAGCGCGATCGTGTCCCAGGCCTGCGCGGCGTAGAGCGCGGGCAGGCGCTTGTATTCGCGCTCGAAGGCTTCGACGAAGCGGCGGTTCTCCGGGTTCGGGAAGTCATGCGCCCAGTGGGTGGAATTGAACGCGCCAAGCAGGGTTTCGCCGAGCGCCTTGATCGTGTCCTCGTCGGCGGAGTAGGCGGGCACGACGAGCTGGATGTCCTTGGACATGCCGGCGGCGACGAACTGCTTGATGAAGTTGATGCCCATGCCGCCCGGCATGAAGATGAACACCGCCTCGGGCTTGGCCGCACGCATCGCCGCGAGTTCGGCGGAGAAGTCGAGCTGGCCCATCTTGGTATAGACCTCGTCGACGATCTTGCCCTTCCAGTAGCGCTTGAAGCCGGAGATGTTCTCGCGGCCGCCGGGATAGTTCGGCGCGAGCAGATAGACGTTGTTGAACTTCTTGTCGGTCATCCACTTGCCCATGGCGCCGGGGATGTCCTCGCTCTGCCAGGCCACGCCGAAGAAGTAGGGGTTGCACTTTTCGCCCGCGTAGTCGTTCGGGCCGGCGTTGTTGGAGAGATAGAAGGTCTCGTTCTGGAACACCGTCGGGCCGACCGCGTACAGGATGTTGGAGAAGATGATCCCGGTCATGAAATCGACGCGGTCGCGCTTCAACAGGCGTTCCACGCCCTGCTTGGCGGTCTCGGGGTTTACCTGGTCATCGACGATGACCAGCTCGGCGGGCAGGCCGCCGATCTTGTTGCCGTTCATCTTGAGATAGAGCTGCATCGCATCGCGCGCGTCGACGCCGAGTGCCGCGCCCGGACCCGAGAGCGTGCTCATGAAACCGATTTTTACCTTGTCCGCGGCCTGAACCGGGGTGGAAAGCGTCAGCGCGAGCGCGCTGGCGGACAACAACGAACCGAGAAGCCTCATGTCGGCCTCCTTGAAGAGAGTAGAGGGCCGAATCTACGCGAACTGCGGTGCCGGGAGAAGCGTTTAGTCGCGGAGTCCCGGGGATGCCCGATCAGAGGGGGCATCGCGAACGCCGCAATCCCTCGATAGCTCCATGGAGATTGCTTCGCTGCGCTCGCAATGACACCGTGGAATCTGCGGTGCGTTGGCCACTTGCTCGGTCATTGCGAGGCGCCGCAGGCGACGCTGCGATCCCAAGGCTTGTGCCGATGGAGATTGCTTCGCTGCTATCGCAATGACACCGTGGAATCGGCGGTGCGTTGGCCGCCTGATCCGTCATTGCGAGGCGCCGCAGGCGACGCGGCAATCCCAAGCCCTGTGCCGGTGCAGATTGCTTTGCTGCCCTCGCAATGACGGTATCGGAAGCGGGATGGTCCCTTACATTCCGGCCGGCATCTTGCACTGGCCCACGAACGGGTCGACGAAATTGGAGGCGACCTTGGAGAACGTCTTGTTGGTCAGGCGGCCCTTGCTGTCTCGCGACACCACGCGCATGTAGATGTCATGGATCGGGTAGTGGTTCTTGTTGAACTTGAAGTTGCCGCGCACCGAATTGAACTTGGCTGCTTCCAGGGCCTTGCGGAACGCCGCCTTGTCCTCGATCTTGCCCTTGACGTCGCGCACCGCCGAATCCAGCAGCATCGCGGTGTCGTAGCCCTGGGCCGCGTACATCGTCGGCAGGCGCTTGTACTCCTTCTCGAATTCCGCGACGAAGCGCTTGTTGGCCGCGTTGTCGAGGTCATGCGCCCAGTGGCTGGTGTTGAAGGTGCCGAGCAACGCCTCGCCGATCGGCTTGATCGTGTCCTCGTCGGCGTTGAAGCCGGGCACGAAGAGTTGCGTGTCCTTGCTCAGGCCGGAGGCGACGAACTGCTTGGTGAACTGGATGCCCATGCCGCCGGGCAGGAACACGAAGATCGCCTCGGGCTTGGCGGCACGCATCTGCGCGATCTCGGTGGCGTAGTCCAGTTGCCCGAGCTTGGTGTAGATCTCGTCGTATTTGCCGGGGAAGGTGCGCTTGAATCCGTCCAAGGTCTCGCGGCCGCCGGGATAGTTTGGCGCGATCAGCGACACGCTCTTGAAGCCGCGCTCGCCGACGAACTTGCCCATCGCCGCGGCGAAGTCCTCGTTCTGCCAGGCCACCGCGAAAAAATAGGGATTGCACTTGTCGCCCGCGTAGTCCTTCGGGCCGGTGTTGGGCGAGAGATAAAAGGTCTTGGACTCGAGGATGCTCGGCATTACCGGCAACGCAACCGCGGAGAACACCATGCCGGTCATTACGTCCACGCGCTCGCGCCTGAGCATCCGTTCCACCGCCTGCTTGCCGGTTTCGGGGTTCACTGCGTCATCGGCGATGATCACGTCTGCGGGCAGCCCGCCGAATTTACCGCCGGCGAGTTTCAACGCGAGGTTGAAGCCGTCGCGGACTTCCAGGCCCACCACGCCGCCGGGACCGGATAGCGTGCTCACGAACCCGACCTTGATCTTGTCGGCGGCCTGGGCGTGACCGGCGAGTGCGAGGGATGTTGCTATTGCAAAACTCAATGCTGCGGCGGACAGGCGCATGGTGGTGATCCTCTCTGGATTGTTTCGGCTAACGTGCGGCGACGGGTGCGCTACTTTACTGTGCAGGCCGGCGCTTGACCAGTCCGCGTGAAAGGGGCCGCTCAGGGTGCGGTCCGGTGGCCTCCTTTGGTTAAATTTGGGTGCGTTTGCACGCAAGCTGTCCAGCACAGTGTGAAGAACCGTCGTCGTTGACATGGAAACCTTCGTGTGATTCACTTTTGAAAAGCGTGCATATGCACGTACTTTCCCGGAATTTCCGAATCTTCAAATGGGGCGCTCCGCGCGAGGGAGGTTTATGGCCTTGATTCTGAATGCATGGTATGTGGCGGCCTGGCCGCATGAAGTGTCGGCTGAAAAGCTGCTGTCGCGCACGATCTGCGCCCTGCCGATGGTGTTTTTTCGCGACGCGCAGGGCAAGGCTTCGGCGCTCGAGGACCGCTGCTGCCACCGCGAGATGCCGCTCTCGCAGGGCTGGATGGAATCCTGCACCGTGCGCTGCGGATACCACGGCATGCGCTTCGACGGCGCCGGGCAGTGCGTCGAGATCCCGGGGCAGGAGTTCATTCCGCCGGGCGCGAAGGTCATTGCCTACCCGGTGGTCGAGCGCCACGGCTGGATCTGGGTCTGGCCGGGCGATGCCTCGCGCGCGGATCCGAAGCTGATCCCCGAGATGTTCGCCCGCAACGACCACCCCGACTGGACGTCCGTCGGCGGCACGACCTACGTCCGCGGGCACTACGAACTCATCAGCGACAACCTGCTCGATCTCACGCACGAGACCTTCATCCACCGCGAATCGCTTGGCAACCAGGCGGTGATCGACCACCCGATTGAAGTCGAGCACACCGACAGCACGGTGACGGTGCAGCGCTGGATGTTCAACCACGAGCCGGCACCCTTCTGGAAACGCAACCTGTTTCTCAAGCTCGGCCGCGATGTACCCGCCGACCGCTGGCAGATCATCAACTTCGCGCCGCCGGCGAACATCGTGCTCGACGTCGGTGTCGCGCCCACCGGCATGGGGGCCCGCGAGGGCAACCGCGGCGCCGGCTGCGAAGGCTGCAACCTGAACGCGATCACGCCCGAGACCGAGGACTCCACCTGGTACTTCTGGGCCTTCGCGCGGCGCTTCCAGCGCGAGGACGAGGCGTTGTCGAAAAAGCTGATCGAGCAGGTCGCCGGCATCTTCGAGCAGGACAGGGTCGCGATCGAAGGCGTGCACGAAACCATGAAACGCAACCGCGGCCGGCCGGTGATTCATCTGATTGCCGACAAGGGCCAGAACCTTGCGCGGCGCATGGTCGAGGGCGTTGCCGAAAACGAAGCGGCAAATCGCTGAGCGCTCAGCCCTGGGCCGGAAGATTGGCGATGATCCGCTGCAACTGCGCGACGAAGATATCGAGTTCCTGTTCGCTCAGACCGGTGATGGCGCGCCGGTTGTGATCCGCCACGATCGCAAAGATCTTCGCGAACAGCGTCTCGCCCTTGCGCGTCAGTGCGAGCAGGCTGGAGCGCCGGTCCGCCGGATCGGCGGCGCGGTCGACGATGCCGTCGCGCCGCATGTGCTCCACCGTGCGCATTGCGGTGGTGCGGTCCACCGCGGTGATCTCGGCAAGCCGGGTGAGCGACGAGCCCGGCCGCGCGTGCAGCGCGGCGAGAACACGCCAGCGCGACACCGTGAGCCCGAAGGGTGCGAGCGCGCGCGCGAGGCTTTTGTCGCGCCGGCCGAGCGCCTGGCCGAACAGGTAGAACAGGTGCTTTTCGAGAATGAACGTCGGCATGCCACGCAGGGGCCCGAGGGCCGCGGGCAGGGTGCGCTGGGAGTCGGAGGTGCGGTCTTTTTTCATGTAGCGCGGTTGCGTGCGGTGCGAGTCGATTGCCGACCTGCATTGTGCGTGCAAGCCCGGCCGGTCAATGTATGACATCGCGCTCGCCGGCTCAAGCACGGCAATCGATGCGATGAACAAAACGAAAGGATTCATAGATGAGTTCCAGCCTTCCAGCTCCTGATTTCACCCGCCTTGCGCCGCGCGCGGGTTCCCGTGTCGTGGTGGCCGGCGGCTGCGGCGGCATCGGCCGGCGCTTGGTCGAGGCCTGTGTGCAGACGGGGCTGAAAGTCTCGGTGCTGGATCTCGAAGCGTCAATCCGGAATCATCCGGTGCCCGCGGGCGTGAGCGCGTTCGCGGTCAACGCCACCGACGAAGCCGACGTGCGCCGCGTGTTCGGCGAGATCAGGTCCCAATGGGGTGCGATCGATCATCTTTTCTTTCTTATCGGTTTCACGCTCACCCCACCGGTGGAAATCGAAAAGGTCACTGCACTGCAGTGGGAGGAAATCATGGCGGGCAACCTGCGCTCTGCTTTCCTGATGTCGCGCGAGGCGATCCCGCTGCTTCGCGCCGCGGGCGGCGGCAGCATCGTCACCGTGGCCTCGGGCCTCGGCATGAACCTGCTGCCGGGCTACGGCCCCTACGGGTCGGCCAAAGCCGGCCTGATCGGCCTCACCAAGGCGATCGCGGCCGAGAACGCACCGCTCATCCGCGCCAATGCGGTCGCGCCGAGCGCGATCCTTACCGCCTTCATGGGCGGCGGCACCTCGCGCGGCGGCGACGATCGCGATTCCTGGAAGTGGTTCGAGGAGGGCGCCGACAAGTATGTCCCGACGATTCCCCTGCGCCGGCTCGCGGTGCCCGAGGACGTTGTCGGGCCGGTGCTGTTCCTCGCGAGTGACGCGGCGCGCTTCATGACCGGGCAGGTGCTGCATGTAAACGGCGGGCGCATCACGCCCTAGGCGCGTGCCGCACCCGACGCGGCATCCTCAGGCCTCGTTTCTCCGATCCACGAAACGCGGCGCCTTCACCGACTTTTCGAACTCGCGCGCAAGGGTGCCGGTCTCCAGCACCTCCACCGTGGGGGTGAGCTCGAATTTCGATTTCACCCGCTCGGTGATGTCCTTCGCTACGGCTGCCAGATCGGGCCCGCGCTTGACCTCGATCAGCAGGCGCAGCGCATCGATGCCCGCATTGGTCACGGCTTCCGCGCGGAAGTCCGTCACCGCGGCCTGGGTGAACATGAAGTCCTCGAGGTCGCCGTGGTTGATGTTGATGCCGCGCACCTTGAAAAAGCCCTCGGTACGAAGCGCATGGTCGAGCACCGGGAAGATCGACCACGGATCGTCACTGCGCTTTTGCCTGTGCATCGAGACGATGTCGCCGGTGTACCAGCGAAGAAACGGCGTGATGGTATTGGACCAGAGCGGCGTCATCACCAGCGCGCCCTGTTCGCCCTCGGCCACCGGTTTGCCGGAGGACGGGTCCAGGACTTCGAGATAGAACAGGTCGGTCCACGCGATCATCCTACCGACGCCATCGCGCTCAACGCTGGTCATCGCGCCCTCGGTCATGCCGAAGCTGTTGTAGACCTTCGCGCCCCACACACGCTCCAGCTTCGCGCGCTTGGCATCGGTCAGAGGTTCCGCGCTTACCAATAGCTTTTTGACGGTGCTTTGCGCGAGGTCGATGCCCTGCGCCTCGGCCGCGTTGGCGATATGCAGCGCGTAGCTAGGCATCGCGGCGAAGATCGTCGGCTTGAGTTCGCGGATGAGTTCGATCTGGATGTTGGTGGGCGTGGTGGTGCCGGCACCCGCCCAGAGCGTGGCAATGCCCTCCATCTGCGCCGAGCGCGGCGTGAGCTGGCCCACCGGGTGGATGCCCAGCGGAAACGCGGTGTGCAGCACATCGCCCTGCGTCGCGCCGATGCAGGGCCAGATGCGGCGGAAGGCCACGCCAAGCATGTACTTCATGTCCTCCGGCGAGCGCGGATAGAACAGCGGTTTGCCGGTCGAGCCGCCCGAGCGCCAGTACTCGGCGCAGGTGGATGCGGGGGCGATGCAGAAATTGCTGTAGAACTGGTCGGTCGGGAGCTTGCGCAGTTCTTCCTTGGTGAGCACCGGGACCTTGCGCCACTCCTCCGGGTCATCAAGCTTGTCGATATTGATGCCGGAGACGCGCGGCGCGAGCAGCCTGGAATGCCGCGCCCGTTCGATCGCGAGCCGCATCCTCGAACGGTGGATGGCCGCGATCTCGGCGTCGCTGCCGGGGATGCCGAGCGACCAGGGCGTGACTGCCACGCCGGGGGCGTCGTTCATCACGGGGCGGGAATCGGAGGTCATGGGTTGTTGTCCTGGGAGGGGGCGGGGAATCGTTCGAAGCAATGCCGATTACTTCGCCTTCTTGAAGGTGTTGCCCATGTCGTGCTCCAGCCCCTTCGGGTCTTCGCGCAGGCGCCGGTTGATCGTCTCCGAGAATTCGTGGAAGTACACGTCCTCTTCTCCGCGCGCGAGCGCATCGAGCGTGCCGGCCGCGACTTCCGCGGGCGAGGTCTTCACGCCCTGGAAGGGACCGCTCATCGGCGTGTCCACCGCCCAGGGCATCACGCCGAGCACATGGGTTCCCTGTTCTGCGAGCTCGGCGCGGATGCCTTCGGTTGCGCGCAGAAGCGCCGCCTTGCTCGCGCAATAGGTGCCGAGGTTGGGCAGGGTCACCTTGGCGGTGATCGACATCACGTTGATGATCGCGCCGCCGCCGTTCTTCGCCAGCACCGGCGCAAAGGCGCGGCACATCGCAAGCGTGCCGAAGTAGTTCACGTCCATCTCGCGCCGCGCCGCATCGAGCGAGGGCGCACCGATCAGCTGCGAGCGCAGGTTCACGCCGGCGTTGTTGATGAGCAGCGCCACATCGCCCGCGGCGCGTGCCGCCGCGATTGTCGCCGCTTCGTTGCTTATGTCCAGGTCCATCGGCGTCACGCCGGCTGGCCAGTTGCCCGCCTTTACTGCGTTCATGCCGGCCGCGATCACCTTCGATGCGCCGCGCGCAAGCAGTTCGCGCACGAACTCGCGGCCGATGCCGCCCGCGGCGCCGGTGACGAGCGCGGTTTTTCCCTTGATATCCATTCGGTGAACTTTCCTTGACGGTGAGCTTGGTTTCAGCGGCGTTCGCGCGGCACGATCATCTTCGGATCGATAAGCCTGCCCTCGCGGATGATAGTCCGCCCGTCGAGTTCCAAGGTGCAGTCACGCATCGGCACATCGTAGTGACCGCGGGTGGAGCGCTTGCCGCCGCCCTGCGTGTTGGGGCCGGTGGAGAAAAGGAAGTTGCCGGGAAACACCCGCGCCGCGCCGCGGTTGCGCTCCGGCTCGTCGCCGTTCAGCGCCAGGCCGTGCCAGAGTGCCTGCGGATTGAGGCCCCAGCCGAGGTGCGATACCGCGAACGGGTCGCGGTCGCGCGGGCCGGATTTGCCATCGTTCAACCAGTCCTGCATCAGCTTCGCATCCAGTCCGCCCTCGATCTTCACGATATGGCCTTCACGGATGGTAAGAGTCACCGGGTCCACCACATAGCGGCAATACGGCAGGATCACGATGTCGCCCGGCAGCATCACCACCGTGCCGGTGGCGCTGCCTTCGTTGGGGAAGGTGTGGATGTGGCCCGCGCCCCACATGTCGAAATGCCCCGGCTCGTCGGCGAAACCCCACTGCGCCATCACCGGGTATTCGCCGCAGCGCCAGCGCAGCTCGGTGCCGCCGGCGCGCGTCATGCGCGCCTCGCGGGTCTTCGCGTACATCGCGGCGCCGTACTTGATCGCCTTCTTGAGACCGGGCGGTGACATCAGCTGCTCGAGGTCGTCCGGTGCGTCGTGCGCCATCAACACTCGCGTGCCGCTTTTCATCACCGTCTTCAGCCATTGGGTGAACAGCGGCACATGGAAGATCATCACCATGTCGGCGGCGCACATCGCCTCGAGCGTGCCCTTGCACTTGCCGATCGTCGGGACGCCGACTTTCGTCCAGGACGGAATCGCGTTCACCTTGAGCTCATACACGTCCGCGCCGATCACTTCGGCGGCGGCGAAGGCGGCTTCGATGTATTCGCGCCGGGTGCCGAGGTCGGTGACCAGCGCCAGCGTTTCACCCTTTTTCAGGCGGCTTAGCCGGAGCTGCTTCTCGAACAGCGCGGGCACCAGCCCGGGGTTGATTTCCTGCGGACGGATCGCGGCGTGATGCATCGTATTTCCTTGCGGTTCTTGGTCGTGGATGTGTGCGACCGGCCGATTCTAGGGAAATCTGAACAAGGGGGCATCGCCCCCTTGTATATCCCCCACTCCGGAGGGAAGCTCTGTTCGATTCGTTGCACGATTGGGACTTGATCAGAGATTCCCTGGATGCGACCGCCGCATCCGCGCCATGTGGTGCGTGCGATTGCGCCTGGCAGTCGTGCTCAGCGTTCGGCGGCGGCGCCCACGCGCTGCTTTCGCACCATCGGCCGCGGCGCGAGTTCCGCGCTCGATGCCTTGATCGCGTCCACCAGCGCGCGGCCCGCGGGTGAGAGCGATGCTCTCGCGCGATAGGTCAGGCCCACCGAGCGCGACCAGTCCGGACCGCCGACGTTGAGCGCAGCGAGCTGCCCTGCCTTTTCCTCCCAGTGCATCATCTCGCGCGGCATGAAGGTGAGGAAGTCGGTCTG